>PGYH01000018.1 GCA_002839575.1 Methanomicrobiales archaeon HGW-Methanomicrobiales-6 | reverse complement strand
GGAGAAGGGAGCGGCGTAAGATGGTCGTCCGTAAGAAGGTGGTCAAGGTCTGCCGCGAGTGCCACCGGGTCGTGGAAGGAGAGAGCTGCGTGATCTGCGGCACGGCCAACCTGAGCGAAGACTGGGCGGGCTACGTTGTGATCATCGATCCGGAGCACTCAGAGATTGCAAAGAAGATGAACATCACCATGGCCGGCCGGTACGCGCTGAAGGTCCGTTGATGCTCCGGCTACCCGAAGCGCACAGAGATCTCTTCAAAAAACCGTTCGGCACCCTTTATGGGAGTATCGGCGAACTCCTCGATCGGCTTGAGGGCCGGGCGGTCTACGCCGTCGGCGATGTGGTGACCCACAACCTCCTCGCCGCGGGGGTTGTCCCGGATGTCGCCATCATCGACGGCTACACGATGCGCATCCCCTGCACCCGATCACCCCTGCTCCGGGCAAGAAGGCTGACAGCGAAGAACCCTCCCGGCACGATCACCGACGAACTCGTGGATGCGATCACCGACGTGGTCCGTAACCCGCCCGGGGTGATCTTTGTCGAGGGCGAGGAGGATCTTGCGGTCATCCCGCTCGTCCTCGCCGCGCCGGCCGGGGCTGCCGTCCTCTACGGCCAGCCGCAGGAGGGCGTCGTCCTCCGGCTCGTTGATGCGTCAGCGAAGCGGGATGCCGCATCGATGCTGACGGTTTTCGTGCGCGAGTGAGAGATGCATCAAAATGCATTCCCGCGTCCCATCCCAGAGTATAAATAAACCCCCCAACAATATTTTAGGGATATCGATGGACTTCGAAATTACCCGTGATGTGAGGAACGAGGTGTTGAGCAGAAGAGAGCTTGAGTTTACTCTCACCTTCGACGGACCAACGCCCTCGCGGAAGAGCATTCAGGAGAAGCTTGCCGCGCTGCAGAACAAGGATGCAAGCCTTCTCGTGCTGGACCTTGAACGAACCCGGTTCGGGAAGATGGAACTTCTCGGCCGTGCCCGAATCTACGACGACGAGGAGACCAAGAAGGCAACCGAGCGGGAGTACCTGCTCAAGCGAGGTGAGCCGAAGGCAGAGAGCGAGGCGTGAAGAGCATGGCGATCAAGAGACACGAGTGCTACGACGTCAAGGGCGACGTGGCGGTCCTGCAGAAGCGGCACTGCCCCCGGTGCGGCCCCGGCGTGCTGATGGCTGAGCACAAGGACCGCGTGGCCTGCGGCAAGTGCGGCTACACTGAGTTCCGGAAGTAGGTCCTCACCCTGATACCAATACGGCCGCGGCCATGGTTCATGGGCCGCAGCCGGTCTTTTTCGTAACGAACAAACGGAGCGATACCTGTTTTATGCCGGATGTAATGCCCGATGACGGGCTGGTGCTGGGCCTTGAAGGGACCGCGTGGAACCTCAGCGCCGCTCTCTTCGGAGAAGACCTGGTCGCCCTCCATTCGTCGCCGTACGTCCCGCCGAAGGGCGGGATCCACCCGCGTGAGGCCGCGCAACACCACGCCTCGGTGATGAAGGAGGTCGTCTCCCGGGTGCTCACGGAGCCGGAGCGAATTAAGGCGGTCGCCTTCTCCCAGGGGCCGGGGCTCGGGCCGTCGCTCCGGACGGTGGCGACCGCCGCACGCGCCCTCTCGATCGCCCTCGATGTGCCGCTCGTCGGCGTGAACCACTGCGTGGCGCACGTCGAGATCGGGAGGTGGGCGACAGGGTTTTCGGATCCGATCGTTCTCTATGCAAGCGGCGCGAACACGCAGGTGCTTGGCTACTTGAACGGCCGCTACCGGATATTCGGGGAGACGCTGGATATCGGCCTTGGAAACGCGCTTGACAAGTTCGCCCGGAGCCACGACCTTCCGCACCCGGGCGGCCCGGTCATCGAGACCCTTGCGCGGCAGGGGAACTACATCGAGTTCCCTTACACGGTGAAAGGGATGGACCTCGCCTTCTCCGGGCTCGTCAGCGCCGCCCAGGAGAGTAGCGCGCCGCTCGAAGACGTCTGTTTCAGCCTGCAGGAGACCGCGTTTGCGATGTGTGTCGAGGTGACGGAGCGCGCGCTCGCGCACGCGGGCAAGAACGAGGTGCTGCTGGTCGGCGGGGTCGGCGCGAACGGACGGCTGCAGGAGATGCTCCAGGTGATGTGCGAGGACCGGGGAGCGTCGTTTGCCGTCCCGGAGCGGACGTACCTCGGTGACAACGGCGCGATGATCGCCTATACGGGTAAGATCATGCTGGAGCACGGCGTCGTGCTCCCCCTCGAGGAGTCGCAGATCCGGCCGGGCTACCGTGCGGACGAGGTGGAGGTCGTCTGGCGGACGGAGCCCGGCGAGGTCTTTCCTATCGGGCCGCACGAGGGGGGTGTCGCCCGGGGCGCGGAGGCGGTCGTGGAGATCGGGGAGGAGAACGTGGTCAAGCGCCGGATAGGCAAGCGCTACCGCAACCCGGCGCTCGATCGTCGGCTGATCGTGGAGCGGACCCGGGCGGAGGCCCGCCTGATGGCGACGGCGCGGCGGGCGGGGGTCCCCACCCCGGTGATCCGCGATATCACCGCGGACACGATCGTCATGGAGCGCGTTGAAGGTGAGGTGCTGAAGTACGTCACCACACCGGAGACAATCCGGCTCGCGGGTGAGGCGGTCGGGAGACTGCACGGAGCGGGGATCATCCACGGCGACCTGACGACGAGCAACATGATCGTCCGCGACGGTCAGTGCGTCTTAATAGACTTCGGGCTTGCGTCGACATCCTCGGAGATTGAGGGGCGCGGAGTCGACCTCCACGTCTTCTTCCAGACGCTCGAGAGCACCACGGAGAACTTCGAGGAACTGAAGGAGGCGTTCATGAGGGGTTACGCGAGCGTGTTCCCGGGGGCGGACGAGGCCCTTGCCCGGGAGCACGAGGTGGAACTGCGGGGGCGCTACCTGTGAGGCTTGCGGTGGTGACAAGCAACGCCAACAAGGCGCGGGAGGTGGCCGCCTACTTTGCGGGGGTGCTGGAGGTCGAGCACGTCCCGCTGGAGTGCCCGGAGTTCCGCCACGACGACGTCGGAGAGATCGCCCGGGAAAAGGCGGAGTTCGCCTACCGGGTGATCTCGCGCCCGCTGATCGTCGATGATACCGGCCTTTTCATCGACGCGCTCCGCGGGTTTCCGGGGCCGTACGCCGCCTACGTCCACGACACCATCGGCAATGCCGGGGTGCTGAGACTCATGGAGGGCGTCGCGGAGAGGAGCGCGCACTTCGAGACGGCGATCGCGTTCGCCCGCGAGGACGGCATCCGGATCTTCCGGGGCATCCTCCCGGGGACGATCGTCGCCCCCCGGGGGGAGGAAGGGTTCGGCTACGACCCGATCTTCGAGCATAGCGGGCAGACGCTCGCCGAGATGCCCCTAGCCGAGAAGAGCCGGATCTCTCATCGGGCGCGGGCGCTCGAGGCGTTCCGCGCCTGGGTCGAGCGGGAGACCAAAGAAGGCAGAACTGTTAATAGTAGCAAGCACGAATAGTACCAAACTGACAAGTGGTGTTTTCGACATGGCAAGATTTCCCGAAGCTGAAGCACGTCTGCTCAACGTAAAGATCTGCATGAAATGCAACGCCCGGAACGCAATCCGCGCGACCCGCTGCCGCAAATGCGGCTCGGACGAGCTCCGGGCGAAGTCCAAGGAACGGAAGGCGTAACGCACCCGGGCGCGCAGAAGCGAGACCCGGTATACTCTTTTCTTGATGTTGCGGCAGTAGCGAAGAGAGCCCGCTTTTCAGGCGCTGTAATAGGTGACCTTTCGACCCTCTTCGCTGTACTCGCCCCGGTAGGTCTCGATGTTGCGCTTGTAGCCGATCCGCTCTTCAAAGCCGAGGTTGCGGAGCCGCTCGCGGACCCGCATCACGTCCTCTTCGTCCGCCCAGTCCCGAGTATAGACGTAGATGACCGACCGCTCGTCACGCGAGTCCGGGTTCGGCTTGGCGGTGCTGACTTTCGCGGATATGCCGAGCGTTCCCTGCATCGTTTCGTCCCGGATTTTCTTCCACGCCTCGTCCACCGCGTTCCCGGGAACGAAGAGGAGCCATTTCCCCACCTGATCGTCGTCGAGGCCTCGCGCGAGGGGGCCGGGGGCATCCTGAACGATCCAGTACATCCGGGTCGTCTTTGAGGGGAAGACCCCTTCGCCCTCCCTGAGGGGTGCGTAGATTGCATCGATCCCGCCGAACCGGCGGAGGAGAGCTTCTGCGAGCTCCGGGTAGTCCTCCTGGAACTTCCCGAAGACCTCACGGACGTCCGCCTCAAAATCAGCTCCCTGCTCGACAAGTTCGAACAGGTACGGGCCGCGGAGGCGGAGTTCGCGGTTGAGGTAAACCTCAAAGATCCCGTACGCGACGTCGGCCAGTGACTCCGGATCGATCTCTTCCATACTTACTGGTAACCGCCGGGAGAGTAAAAAGAATTTTGAAGTGTTACCGGCCGAGCCTTTCTGCAACAAGTTCTGCGGCACGCTCCCCGGACAGAAGCATCCCCCCGAAGATCGGCCCCATGCGGCACTCCCCGGCAACGGCGTTTGCCGCCATCCCGGTAACAAAGAGTCCGGGAAAGACTTCTTTTGTGTGAGCGAGGATCTGTGACTCGGCACGCTCGGCCCACATGAAACTCTCGCCCTTCACCCTGAGTTCGCCGCCCTTTCGCTCGACCATCCGGGCGATCATGGCGTCGTGACCGGTGGCATCCACGGTGTAGGTGCAGGCCATGGTGAGCGGGTCGACGTGCAGTCCGGCCATATCGACCGGCGTCCAGTTGATGACGAGGCCGCCGACCCTGCCATCGCCCCGGACCATGACGTCCTCGACGGAGGTGAGGTTGAAGAACTCGACGCCGGCGTCGCAGGCCGCTGCGGTGAGTTTAGATACGGCTTCCACCGATTTGGCGACGTAGTAACCCTCTTCGAACTCCTTGTAGGCGATATTGAACCGGTCGAGGAGACGGCGTGCCTCTTCCTGGACGACGATCCGGGGAAACATCATCCCCCCGCCCCACATGCCGCCACCGATACTGAGCTTCTTCTCGATGAGTGCGCAACGGACACCCCGCCCGCCGAGGAGCGCGGCGCAGGCGAGCCCCGAGGGTCCCCCGCCGATGACGGCGGCGTCCATCTCGAGGTGGTCGATGAGCGCCCGGTGCTGCTCCTCGAGAATGGCCCTGCTGATGGTCACTTCGTTCAGCGTCATCCGATTCTTATCTATGGCACCGGAGAGAGATAAGGGCACTGGCGCGTGCGCAAAACGCACCGGAGCGCGGTTCAAACGGAAGCAACCGGAGAGAGTGGCATAGACCTTAATAGCGATCCGGCACAACATGTTTCTATCATGAAGTGGACGCGCGACTTCGGTCTCACTATGAGGATGTTTCTCACGTCATTCCTGCTCCTCATAGTCTACCTGATCTTCCTGGGCGTCCTTTCGGCCCTGGGATTCCCCTTTGAGTTCCTCCTGCTGGTGGCCGCCGGGATGGCGTTCCTCCAGTTCTTCTTCTCCGATAAGCTGGTGCTCTGGAGCACCAGCACCCGGATCGTCGAAGAGGACGAGTACCCGGAGTTGCACCGCATGATCGAGAGCCTCGCCACGAGAGCGGGCCTCCCGAAACCGAGGGTCGGGATCATGACCTCCCCGGTTCCGAACGCGTTCGCGACCGGGCGCAGCCCGAAGAACGCCGTCGTGGCGGTCACCGACTCGATCATGCGGACGCTCAACCGCGAGGAACTCGAAGCGGTGCTCGCCCACGAGATGTCGCACGTGAAGAACCGGGACATGCTGACCCTGACGATGGCGAGTTTCATATCGATGCTCGCCTTCCTGATCATGCGCAACTGGTTTTTCATGGCTCTCTTCGGCGGTGGCGGCGGCAACCGCGACAACAACATGGGCGCGCTGATCCTGGTCTACATCGTCTCGATCCTCGTCTGGGTCCTGAGCACCCTGCTCACCCGCGCGCTCTCCCGCTACCGGGAGTTCGCGGCGGACCGGGGCAGCGCCGAACTGACGGAGAATCCCCGGGCGCTGATATCGGCGCTCCAGAAGATCAGCGGGCGGATGGACTACGTCCCCGCCGAGAAGAAACAGGAAGTAGAGGGCGCAAACGCCTTCTTCATCATCCCCGCCCTCTCGGGAAACACCCTGATGGAGCTCTTCTCCACGCACCCGCCGCTGGAGAAGCGGGTGGCCGCCCTCGAGGAGTTGCAGGCGCAGCGGCGCGGGTATTAAAGGCCCGGCTCCTCTCCCACCCAATATTTAATATTCAGCACGGCCTACTTATGTAAGCGGATCGTGCATTGCATCGATGGTCTAGTGGTGCCAATAGCCCGGGTTCAATTCCCGGTCGATGCATGGGGCTCGTGGTCTAGCTGGTTATGACGTCGCCTTCACACGGCGAAGATCTCGTGTTCGAATCACGACGAGCCCACTCGTTAACCGCTTCTTTTCAGGTTTTGACTCAGATTTATTGCCATTCTCCCCAATAACTCTGACTATCTCATCCATCTTCGATTCTAAGCGATTAACGCGAGTTTCGAGATCATTTTTGCTATCAAGTTGTATAACATCACATGCAGCAGGGTCAATTTCATCGAGCATGACAAGGAATGCGCGCCGACCATTGCACTCTGTTTCATAAATGTAGGCCATTTCACCGATAACATCTGCTTGATCTTGAGGTAAGCGGAGAATAGGGTATGTGATATTGGGCTTTGGATTTAACTTGCTTATTTTGGATCTTCCGATGAGTTTCATATCCCTTCATCAGTTGTAAAACATTATAAAACTACTGTCTCTTAACCAGAAGGAAAAGAAGCCATTTCCTTTGAGTAAAACTGCACGAAAATCATACTAACTTTTTCAGCCTATACTAAACATCATCTGAAGAAAGATAGGGTGTTAAACCATATAGTTTTGATAGGATTTAGGGGCAATAATTTGATTGTAGGAAAAGGCAATATGACGCCCCAAACGCACGGTAATTTATTTATCTCACCTAATATCAATCTGATTATATCGAAAGATATAATAGTAAATACATCAAATTATTATATGCAGTTATTGTAGGAAAATTGCTCTTTTAAATTGTGGCTATCCGCCTACTTTCCCATAATGATTGCTCAATCAAAAAAATTCGGATGATCATAATGTTCGAAAATAAAATTATAATTGATAATTCGATGAGCACACTATTCACTCATCTCAGTACAGTATATTTAAACGCAGATATCGTTCAAAACTCTGATAAAATCAGCATCGGCGACATGGTTACTCTTTCAGAAGCAATTGAACAATACCGAAAGCATTCACCGACCCTTGACTTCATTGAAGTTGATGATAACAACAAGAAACACCCAATATTCGATGCAATAGAAGAGCATGTAGCTAAAACTCTAGCCATAGTAACTTTCAATGGTGTTCCCTATGTCTATGACTGGAATTCGATGAAGTATCGCCCCGACAACAACAACATTGAACGATTCATCATCAATCTTCTTAAATCAAAGGGATATACTCGCAAAAAGGGGATTCACAGCCTTGTGGCAGAGATTCTCTTCAGGCTTATCAAATCTACGTCTGTAAGTGAATACCCATTCAATCATTGTAAGGAGTTTATACCCGTAAGAAATGGCACTCTGCATATTGAGTCCAGGGAATTATTCGAGCATTCCCCAGTGTTTGGTTTTACTTACTGCATTACACCATCATACAAGCACGATGCGGACCCCACAACAGTACTCGATTACCTCAAGTCACTCACTCACGCAGGTAGCGTTGATCTGCTCATACAGATGCATGCACAAGCCCTCATCCATGAACCAATGAAGAAAGCGTATATACTCTATAACAGGAGTGGGGGTAATGGAAAGTCTACGTTCCTTGAATTTTCAACCATATTCTTTGGGCAGGAAAATGTTTCACACGTGAGTATGCAAGACCTCTGCAAGGGAGGATTCAGGCTTGCGGAGATTGATGGGAAAATTGCCAACATCTACGGAGATTTACCCGGTAATTACATCCCAGACATAGGACTGTTTAAAACGCTAACAGGTGATGACACAATTACCGTTGAACGGAAGTATCAAGACCCATATTCATTAAGAAATCGTGCCCTCTTGGTCTTCGGGTGCAATAAGTTGCCGGAGATAGGTGAGAATAGTAGCCCCTTCTACGAGCGCCTTTATCTTATTGAGTTCCCGAATCAGTTTAAAGTAAAGATCGGCTTCCTAGAGGAATTAACAACCGAAGAAAATCTCTCGGCTATGTTGAATCTATGCCTGGATAGCATTGATATTTTGCTTGAACAAGGCCTCATTAAAGATAAAAATGTGGATGAAACAAGGGAGGTATGGCAGAACCAGTCCGATAGTTGTTACCGGTTCATCTCTGCCAATCTTGAGTTTGATGATGAAATCAGCGACGACATGGAATCAATTGAGATTTACAACCATATACTCCCCTTTGAAGACACCTATCAACTTTACCTTACAGATTGTATGGCAGCAAACGAAGGACCTACAAGTAAACGCAAATTCAGAGGGAAACTCAATGAAAACGGGTTTAATACGAAGAGAATAGGATCAAGGGGAGAACAGATAGAGTATATTGTTGCGGCCCGATTAAAAAGAGCCACTTCAGGATCTCAGCCAAGTGGTATTAGGGTATCTCAAGAATTAGAGGAGATTTCTGCAAATTAACAGAGTATTTCAGCATTATATAATTCTATCAATATATTATATAACATCAATATTATTTTTGAAATGTAAAATACCCATATACTGGAACAGATTCAATAAGGGGGTGAAATACTTGCTTCTTCTTATGAATCAGGGGATTAAAATCAGATTTACTATCCTACACATGCATATAACTCACCCCGTTCAAAAAAACGGCACTGAAGTTTAATTCAGAAGAAAATGAGATATGATACCTATAGTTCAGCGTTAAATATTGAAGAGATCTCACACAAAGCAATCATTGAATCAAACAGATTATTGCGGTCTAAAACGGTAAGCAAGAACAATGGGGCAATATCGAAAGGAAATCACACCGCTATTAGGCGTGGTTACACAGTAACATGCCTCAACTCAAAAGCAGGATGCTGGAGTGTATAAACGGATAGCAAATTCGAGAGATCAAAAGGTTTCTGATACGAGCAATGGAGCGTAAGGTAAGAATAACAAATGTGTAAGCATCGCCTACTATGGGCGATGAACTTGTAAGCCGGATTCCTTACCTGTGTAACAACATGAGCACAGGGCTTCACATCAAGCCAATACAACCGCTTCAGTGATCTTGCTTACACTCTTCCTCTTACACTCTCCTCATTGGTGTAATGTGCGATATGGTTGCCTTACACGTTTCTTGATGTTAGAATCGGTTTCCAAAATGTGGTGAGGGGGGCGGCCTTTGCACACCCCAGTTAAGTGGCTCAAAAAAATTTTACAAAATTTTAGAAGAGGCTTTACCAGCCCATTTCTTTTACTACTGCATCTAGATCCGGAGTTGCACTGTCGATGTAGTCTTGAGCCTTATATAAATATTCAGTGCTTTTATCCTCATTTCCGTTAAGATACTCGTCTGCCGCCATTTTACAGTATTTACCAGCATATTTCACCTTATCCAGTGAACTAAGATATTTAGTTTTTAAATTTTGGTAATCGGAGGAAACACGGTATTTTGATATAGTATTATAGTCCCTTTGTGCAGTTTGTTCTAGCTTTTCGCCATTGCTTTTCATCGATTGAAAATCTATATTATCTACATCATCTGCCAATGCTAACACGAGGTTTCCGACCCTGTTCCTTGATTGAGATATGTCTATCCACAAGTCACCATTCTGGTAAGTTACAGTTGGCACAGGGGTTGCAGTTGGAGTTGGGGTTGACCATATTATTTTTACATTTTCTTGATCTATATGATATGTCCATGATGCCAATGATTCATGAAAACTAACTCTATCAGACCACGTAGCATTTTCTCCAGGAACTACTTTCCAAGTTTCTTCAGTAGAATTTCTGTATATTAATTTTGTTAAATATTCGTCGGTTGCTGACCGATAATCAAGAATAATCCACCCCACTTGTTGATGACCCGGATCTTCTTCAGCAAGCACATCTCCAACTGAATACTTAAAGTCGGAAGCAAGTGAAGTTTGTGTTGGAACGGGAGTTGATACCTGGGTTGCGTGAGTACCCATTACCGGGACATATTCCTTTGGGGTCGATGCATCTGACGATCTAGTTGTAGAAGATGTGCAACCCGCACTACAAGCGAATAAAACTAGCACGAACACTAATAACAAATAGAATATTTTGCGCATGGATGTAGATCATGTGGAAACTATATTTATCCCTTCTCATTTTTTCAGGCGATTTTAGGTATATATAAAATATTTTTAGGAAAAATGCGCGCATATTAGGTCTATTGCCAATGGGACATAGATTCGTGAAGGAAAGGGGATTGGGGATAGAGCGCTAGAGAACATGAAGGGTATTGGTCAAAAGGATACCTTTCCCCAACACTCCATGTATCGCTTATACACATTCTCCGGTAAGAATTGCTTATAACTCTGCCAATTGATGCTTGAAACCCCATGCGACATGATGAAGTTTTTATTTGCATCAGTAAAGCCAATTTCATCAGATATCTGCTCAAATGCCTTCCTTAAGTCTTTCAGTTCTATCTTACCGTTGATTCTGGCAAGTGGAACAGGGTTTTCCTTCAGCCATCGCATAAGCCCATTGTAATCAAAGGCAACCTCATCCTCTTGCTTTCCTTCTATTACTTCTTGAAGGACCGGAATTACGGCAGGATGAATGGGCACGTAATGCTGAAGTCTAATCTTATCCTGGTGAGCCTCTACAGTCAGAACAGGTGGGGCATGTCTTAGTGCTTCCTTAAATTGACTTACCGTAATCTGCGCGCCTGTAAGCACCCTCTGACCGGAGTAAGCAAGAAACATTACCATGCCCTTGTAGTTCAATTTCTTCTCGCTGGAAAGGTCATCGGCGCTATCAATGGCTTTGATAGTGTTCTGAATATCTTCAGTAGTGATTATACGCGATGTAAGCAGTTTTACCGCTCTAATAGCCTTTGGCAGTTCTAGATGCACTTCCAAATGTCGATAGCGTTGATCAAAGTTTACCTTTGATAAATATTTCAGGAAGGCAACAGTAAAGCCCAATACCTTCGACCAAGAGTCTCTACTTCCAAAGAGATCCAAAACAGATTCCCGTAAGGCAGAAAGTGTCGATGCGGATAACTCACCATTTGTTTTTTCCCAGAGGATATCTCTAGACTTTTGCAGCCACCTGATAGATTTATCAGATAGCCCTTTGGTTCTGCTGGCTGTATAGTGCTGGAGTTCTTCACGGGTAAACTGAAGAGTTACACCATTGGAAGAAACCGCATTTTGAACCGGATTTTCAAATTCTGCCTTCACACGGCGAAGATCTCGTGTTCGAATCACGACGAGCCCATTTTCCTGCTCGCTTTTGTACATTAGGACTGATTTTGCGCGTGTTTTTTTGAATTCAGAAACCACGTTATCGTGCAATTTACCCACATTTAAGGCTGTTTCTTTCAGAGCTGGGACTAAATGTCAGGTAATATCCGATCGTTACAAGCAGGGTGTCTATAATGATTCTGGACAACACGTCGATTAAATAGCCGGAAAACAATAAGGGCATAAAAAGAAGGAACGTAGCCCAGTTAACTCCAAAAATCAGGAATCCAAATTTCGCTGCTCTACGTTCCAGGGACAACGTATCTCCGATATTCCCGAGCAATATACATACTACCCCAATACAGGCACCCATAAGGAGCGTCCAGAAAAATGTATAAAACAGGCTTGTCTGGTATCCGGATTGGATCACTTCTGTGACATATGCAGCGTATCGTCCAACTAAGAATATCCCTGTGAATATGGATACGGCAATCATCTTCTGTCGAAGAGTAAACGGCTTTACCCCAGCATTCTCTCCTTTCTCAGCATTTAGCAAACTCAATAGAATCGCCATTAAAAAAACAGGTATTGCATCACTGAGGCCAACCACAAATTCGTTAATAATTGGATTGCCAAATAGGGATACCCCCTCCAGCATGGCAAAAAGCCAGATCAGCGCTATTGCAGACCCGTACCGCACCCCTTTCTTTACTCCCTCTCCCGGAATCACGTTTCTGATGCGGCAATAAACATAAGCAGCACCGGAAAAAGAGAATAGCGCCCAGAGAGATACAGTAATCTCCGTCCCGAGCAACGCTGCCACTATGCTGTAGTTCGGATTCTCAGGCATAGTACTGTATGCGCTTGTAACAAGATGAAGAACGATATCAAATAGTACGCAAACCACGACAACGGCTACAATTTTTACCCGTTTACCCATGTTCATACTATAAATACTTCCTTTCCAGGCCAGCGGCATGTTCAAACGGCTGACACAGCGACTAACATATCATTGTTTTTAAAGATTTGAGGAAGTTTATTCCATTGCGCTGGTATACCTAACAGCTCTTTTTGCATAGACACAATCCCTCTTTGACTATTCAGAAGATATTCTTTGCTAAATTCCTCTGCTCAGGCGAGTGGATTGTTTTCTTGCTGGGGCGATACCGTCCGGCAAAGTATCCCCTCGGTTTCCCGAAGGTTTTTCCCAACTTCTCGCTCAATTTAATTTCATTGTCAGTATAAAAATTCGATATCACCGGGAGTTCTTATCTGACTTCCCCACGTAGACTGTCAGTTAACATAATCGTTATAGGTCGTTTCTGATATCACAGAGTCCCCGACAGTGCAAAACCGCTTAAACCCTTCTACATGGACCTTGTAGAGATCAAAAGGGTATCAACCCCGTTCCCCTTCTCCAGGCTATTCTCTATATTACACAAGGTTTTTGAAAAATCATCAAATCCCTTATAGGCGCCAGAATCGAAAACTGCCGGCGTAATGACGACTCATTCGCCGGCGGGGGTCTCGAGTTCGAATCTCGACGTGCCCATCATTTTTATTTCCGTTGCAGTTTTTGGGAAATCTCTGCCGATAAATGAAGACTGATTTTGAGATTCATCTATTCTCATCAGGCGACCCCCCCATATTCCCCGCATTTTATAACCACTTCCGATCCAAACTACTTCGAACCGGCAATGTAACCCCGGAGAGGGACTCATTTCAGAGGACCCGACACGGATTCCCAGGGAAGTGGAAAACCATATGGAAGACGCAAAAATCCATGTAGAGTCCGAATACGGAAAACTTCAGGAAGTTATCGTCGGATTATCTACCGGAATGACACCGGACCTTAAGGCACCATGGTTTGAAAATGCTCTCCGGATTCTGCCGGAGGATGAAGCTGCCTATGCCCGGGAAACGGCCGGAATGAACTTTGCAGATATGATACATCCGGATACGGGGAAAAGCGAATCCGAAATGCTTGAAGAAGAAACTCAGGCTTTTATCACTGTTCTGAAAAAACTCGGAGTAAAGGTTCTTCGCCCAAAAGAGATAACTCCGGAATTCATTCGGGAGAACTATGGCGAACAAATCCTGATAAACGGATACTCTCAGGATTTTCCCCGTGACAATCTGGTGATCATCGGAAATACCATTATTGAATGCAATCTTAGAACCCCTATCAGAAAAACAGACATCTCGGGTTTCAGTGAAATTTTACGGAAAAAATGCGTTGACGGTGTCAGGTGGGTTGCCATGCCGCATACAGAACCACTGGCAATTCCCGGTGACGAAAAACCGTTGCTGGAAGGCGGCGACGTTATTGTTCTTGGCACCACGATCCTGGTGGGAAACTCGATGAATCCCGCTGTGGGTTCAAATGAAGCCGGATATCGCTGGCTGAAAAATTTCCTGGGTGATGCCTTCAATGTAATTCGTGTGCCATTGGTGCCTGAGATTCTCCATCTTGACTGTGTGCTTTCGGTTCCCAGAAGTGGTCTCGCAATTCTCTGTCCTGAAGCGTTTGCAGAAGGCATCCCAAAAGCCCTTGAAAACTTTGACACAATAACGGTTTCTCTGGAAGATGCCTCAAGGCTGGCCGTTAATGGTTTGCCCGTTGACGAAAGTCATTACATCATGTCCTGGAACGATCACAACGACAATACGTTTATCAGGGAAGAATTGGAAAAACGTGGAATTTCCGTTTATCCGGTATATTTCGGGGTTCATAACGGACAGGGCGGAAGTCTGCGGTGTGCAACTCAGGCTCTGATCCGCAGGTGCGAATAATAATCGGTGATGAGGGAAGTCTTCGTATGGCAAAGAACAGGATCCCTCCGGTCCGGACACGTCCGGCCATACATGAACATTGAGGCCTCTCCTTAGACCATCTTAAAAAGAGGGAAAGACTGCCAAGAAGGGATGATCAAAAGAGATTCGCCAGAGGAAATATGGTCTACAAGGGAGATTTAAGTCGGAACTGCGGCCAGCACTTCCTTCATACACTCTTCCGGGATGCCATACAGCGCGGAGGTCTCTTCGACGACCTGCTCAGGGAGATATGCCGTCCCAGAGCATCCCGGCAACGGTGCGCTTAACTTCGTAGGTGATCTGCAAGGGATCTTGATGCCCGGACGGGGACGATATCGGGCCCTTCCTCAACTCAGATACTTCTTATTGACAGGGAGAGCAAGTCAGGGACTTTCCATGAACATTTCGAAATTGCTTTCACATTGCACATGAAGACCCTGTACCACGTACCATGAACAACAGGACGACACCCTATTCAGATAGAGAGATCATCAACAGGTGGGCAATCGCGGAGATCGGTCCCGGCATCTCCCGCATCCTCTCCGCGAAGGGACTGATGCGGCCGGACGCGGACAGGTGCATCGGCTTCTTTTACGTCGGCCACGAGGAGGGCATCACCTTTCGTATCCATACCCTGTGCCGGACCGAGCCCGGAGGGGCGCCGGAGATCGTCGCGAACTTCGAGAATCACGGCGAGGGACTCATACTTCACTCCGACGAGGTGGGAACGTATACACTCCTCTCAAACGATGAAGCGAACGATCTCTCGCTGCTCGAGGAACAGCGATGGCGCCTCTATTACGAACCGGAACAGCTCCAGGCGGTAAGAAAGAGAGTTGACCTCGACAGGTTCAGGGCTCCGGGGTGCTTCGACGACGTATCGGTGATCCTTGTCTCGAAAGACCGCGAAACAATCCCCGAAGGCGTGTGGGTCCGCCTGGAAGGCCAGTCAGACGACGGCGCGTCGTTGCGGGGAACTCTCCTGAACGAACCCTACTCGGATTTTGGCGTGCACGAGGGGGAGACGGTCACGGTGCGCTTCGCCGAGGATGAGGAGGGGCGGTTCCTGGTTGCAGAAATGGGGTCATAACCCCCCATCCCGGACCCCTCACAACGCTTCGATCACGCGCCCGACCACGGATTCGAGATCCTCGCCCGAGCACGCGACGGTGAGATCGGCGTACTTCTCGTAGAGCGGGACCCGCTCGTCGTACATCTCGCGGAGGCTCTGGCCCGGAAGGAGGAGTATCCCCCGGGTCGTGATGTTCTTGAGCCGCTTTTCCATCTCCTCGTACGGAATTTTCAGGTATACGGCCAGCCCTTCTGACTTCAGGTGCGCCATCGCGTCCTCGCTGCAGACCACGCTGCCGCCCGTCGCGATCACGGCATTGCGGGGGTGAAGGGAGAGGATCGTCTCCTCCTCGATCCGCTTGAAGACATCCGGCCCGTCCGTATCAAGGATCTCCTGCAGCATCTTCCCGGCCCGCTCCTGTATCAGGATATCCGTATCGATGAACTGCATGCCAAGCGTTTTTGCAAGGATGACGCCCACGGTGCTCTTCCCCGCGCCGGGCATCCCGATGAGGATGATGTTTCTGTGCTGATGCATACCGCTCTCCCGGAACCCTCTATTGTTATCTAGATGGGATTTTGGGGGAGATGAAGGTTGTTTGACAGAAGGTGCAATCGCCTGGAGTTACCCCGGCCATGCTCATAACCCGGAACGGTGCCAGGCGACATCACAACCTGCGAGGCAGAAGGTATTTTTACCGGTATCGAAGATTGGCGGTCGATCGAGCATGAAGGCAAGCCAGATAATTGGAGCACTTCTCGGCGCTTTTGTAGTCACCCTCGGCCTGCTATGGCTTCTGCAGGGCACGGGAATTCTTCGGATGCGTCCGATATTATGCATCGCGAACTGCGAAGAGGTCGTCGGCCCATCCCCAACCTGGGCGGCGGCGGGAGCGGTTGCTCTTATCATCGGAGCCATCGTCGTTGCCGTCAGCGTGAGGCACAGCGGAACGCCCTGAGACGCAACCGGACCGAAATATCGGGATGCAATAGAAAGGCCAGGATTTTAATTCTCCCTCATAGTCCAATGCTCCCGGTCGGTTCGAGGCATCTCATCCGGATCTATAAACGAAGAGATCACCGGGGCGAAGCGCCGGTCTCTTCCCCATGATTCACGACCACATCGTCGATCAGTTCCGCAAGCGTTGTCGCGGAGGTCGCCCTCATCTCGACCCCCGCCGCCTCAAGCGCGTAGCCTGCCGCCCTCCCCGCGAGCGAGTGATGCACGAAGACCACATCGATCTTTTGCGCGAGCAGCATCTCCGCCACCTGTCCACCCTTCCGCTTCTCCACATCCGTAAATGGATTGGAGATGGTGTCCTGGCGCTCGATTTGGTTCTTCTCAACGTCATAGTCGAGGATCGCGAAATACGGCGCTTCACCGAAGTGAGCGCTGATCGACCCCTCCCGGTCCTGCAGCGGCACCGCATACCGCAGGTGCGTCTTCTTTTTGGGCTCATAGTGGATGAGGACCCGCTCGACGTTCTGCACCTGACGCCGTATATCCTGCTCGATGCGCTCGCTTTCTCGGTGCGCCTTCCCAAAATCCGACTCCGCCATCTCAACCATCGCCTCCACGAAGATGTAGCGCCCGGAGTTGCGCCCCGTGATACTCTTGATGCCGCTCACCTTCGGATCCGAGAGGATGATGCTGCGGATCTCGTTGAGCGTATCGTAATCGACCGAGGCATCCAGGAGAGTTCGCATGCTGTCTTTTAAGATCCCCCAGCCCGCCCGGACGATGAAGACAGCGACAACGACGGCTGCGATCCGGTCCAGGGGTATGCCGAAGAACTGCCCGAGGAGCGCGAAGAACACGATCGAGGACGAGAGGACATCCACCCGGTGCTGCCTCCCGTCCGCGATCAGGCTTGGGGAGTTGTACTTCCGCCCCACGTTCACCTCGTAGGTGCCGAGGATATACGGCACCGGGATGAAGGCGGCAACGGCGAGGAGGACCCACCCGCTGTAGGGCTGGGCGGCGGCATCGCCCGTCACCGCCTCCGCCGCAATCTCGAAGGCGGTGAAGAAGATGAGGAGGGCAATGGCTACCGCGACGACATTCTCCACCTTATAAAGCCCATACGGGAAATCCCGGCGTTTGCGCGAGGAGAGGTACACCCCCACGATCAGCGCAAGCGAGGCGACCACGTCCACGAACGAATGTATGCCGTCCGCACGGAGGGCAAGGCTCCCCGTATAGACCGAGAGTAGCAGTTTTGCGACGACCAGCCCGGCGTTGACGGCAAGGGAGTAATACGCAACACGCAGGATGACGGACTCCGGCGTCTGATCAGGCCCCGCCTTCTTCTGCACCTCTTCCTGCATACCGGATCGCCCCGTCATGCATTCCTTGGCGTGATGTTTCCATTAATCTAACCATTATAGCCTATTTGATGGGGAAGAAACAGCGGCACCGTGACAGCCCCTCACGGCGGAGGATACGGGAGCAGCACCATTAGAAGGGCACTCATCAACCAGCGTGAGCGGGCCTACCCGAAGGACTACACTTTCACCCTCCGCTCTGAGTATTTTTGTCGCCCGGGGGATCATACTTGCCCGGACCCCGGGATCGGCGCGGTCGATGGCCCGGGCGAGGGGCGGCGGTGCATGCGGCGTTGCCGAACAGCAGGGTCGTCGTCACGCCCGGGCAGCAGCACGTTGCGATGAGCGCGGCACCGGAACTGTTTATTCACCCTGTTCTGCATTTAATCTCTTTTTGTGCCCCCTTTCCCCCATACAGCCGCACGCACCTGACGGTACAGGGGAAGAAAGTCTATGTATGAGAGTTACCTTCACTCTTCCATGGAAGATCGGCCCATAAAGGTCCTGGTCATCATAGGCAGCGCCCGGAAAGCAAACACCTACCGTGCAGCCGAACGGATCCGCGAGATTCTCCAGGAGGAGGCAGCGGTTGACTGGGAGTACGTCATGCTCGGGGACGTCGGCCTGGAGCAGTGCCGCGGGTGCTACACCTGTTTCGACCGGGGGGAGGAGTACTGCCCCATCAAGGACGATTCGGCCCTCCTGGAAGAGAAGATGCATGCCGCGGACGGGGTGATCTTCGCCACCCCGGTGTACGGGTTCCAGGTCTCGGGGCTGATGAAGGTCTTCATCGACCGCCACTCCTACATCTTCCACCGCCCCCGGTTCTTCCGGCAGAAGGCGCTGCTTCTCACCACCGTCGGGGTGATGGGAGACAAGGACGTGCTGGACTACCTCAACGCGGTGGCCCGCATCTGGGGTTTCGAGGTCGTCGCCAGGGCGGGGATCGTCTCCCACGCGAAGATGGGCCCGCTCCCCGCCTACCGGCTTCGGGAGAACGAAGAGAAACTGCAGGCGGCGGCAAAGGCCTTTCTCGCCGCGCTCCGGAGGGAAACGCCGAGGAAGCCGGGGCTCTTCGACGTGATGGCGTTCCATATCGGGAGAGCGCCCTGCGACGAGCTGGGCGACCGGAGCCCCGCGGACCACGCCTACTGGGCCGGGAAGGGGTGGTTCGAGAGGGGGAGGCGCTACTTTGTGGACGTTCCGGTCAACCCGGTCTACCATGCGTTGGGCACGGTAGCGGAGTGGTATATGCGGCGGCGGGTGCGGAGGGATCTGCGGGAGGTGGGGTGATCGGGTTCTGGAGTGGATGCATGAGACAGGGTGTAGGATGTGGTTGTCGCGATCAGCCCTCGGTCGGGGCACGAATCCCTCAAAACCCCTCCCCCTTCCTCAGTTTAACAGAAACCCCGCCCCCGCGCTCCTCAACAACAATCCTCTCCATAATCTCCTCCCTCAACCCCACGGGGAGCCGCTCCGCCTGCCACGCCCGCTCCCGGGTAACATTCACCACGGCGTTCGCCGGGTCCGCCGCCGCGACGGCTTTCAAAGCGTAATAAGCCCCCCCATAGGCGTGCTGGGGGACGTGTGCGGTCGCCACCGCCTGGCCCGCGGCGCGGGCAGCAAAGCAAGCCGTGTCATTCTCTTTGGCGTCGCGGGCGGCGGCATGGGCGGCGAGCGACGCCCCGCGGATCTCAGCCATCCTGAAGATGCCTGTCCTGACCCACGTTCGGGCCGTCTCGATGGCTCTCCGCGGCCGGTCATCCTCCGGGTATGCCTTCTCAAAGAGCGGGAGCACCCGCCCGGCGCAGTCCGCGGCCCAGGCAGCCATCGTTGTCTGATCCTGTCTGCTGTATTTCTTCATGGACAATCAACTATATTCGCGTCCCTTCCTCGATGATCCTGACGTAATCCACAAACATGTACTGCTTATACCGTTCCTTCCCGGTGATCTCTTCCACGATACCGATATCCTCGAATTTTCCTACAAGCTTGGTTGCGGCCTGACGACTGATGCGCAATTCCTCTGTTATCTGCCCTATTGTGATGATGGGGTGATCAAAGAGCGTATCGATCAGTTTAACCGCATTGACGCCGCCGATATTGTTCTCCAGCAATTTTTCAATCAGCGTTTCCTTGAGTTGAATGATTCTCTTTGCGGTTTCGATGGAATTATTGGATACCTCTATTACGCCTTGAAGGAAGAACTCCAGCCACGCCTCCCAGTTCCCCTGGTACCGGATGCCGTTGAGGAGCGTATAGTACTTCTCCCGATTTCTCTTCAGATAATAACTGAGATACAACAGCGGCCTCGCCAGGACGTCCTTAGAGCAGAGATAAAACGTGATCATCAACCGGCCCATTCTCCCGTTGCCATCCAGGTACGGATGGATCGTTTCCAGTTGAGCGTGGATGAGAGCAGCCTTCACAAGCGTCGGCGTTCTATCGTGGCTCTGGATAAATTGCTCCAGATCCTGCATAAGCCCCGGAACCTGCTCCGGCGGCGGCGGAACGAATACTGCATCCTGGATGGTTCCTCCCGGTACACCGATCCAGTTCTGAACGTGCCGTAACCGGCCTGGAAGTTTATGCGATCCCCGCGTCCCCTGAATCAAAAAGCGGTGAATTTCATTCATCAGATCAAGAGACAGGGGTGAGAACCCCAGTTTCTCTATGCCGTGATGAAGCGCTTTTATGTAGTTCAAGACCTCCTGGATCTCGTTGATGTCGTCTCTGGGCCGGATGTGGGCTTCGAATTCGAGAACACCCTGAAGGGATGCCTGCGTACCCTCGATCTGCGAACTTAACAGCGCCTCCTTTTTAATGTACATCGCCACGAAAAGGTCCGGGTTCGGGAGCACCTGGGTAACTCCGTCAAGGCGGGCAAGAGCGCCATCGGCTCTCGATAATAGATAGAGAATTCCCTCATCGAAAACCAGATCCGGGGGCGGTAAAGGGTGCGGAATAAACGCGTCATACCCATCTTGGCGGACGAAGACCCCCGCTCTATTATCGGGATACCTCTCCATGCAGTACACTTCAATCTAGAACAATATAAATTGCCTTACAAGTCAACACAAGTTGACTTAGACGCGATTCAGAAATCTAAGTCAACCAGACGTAACTTACAGAGAGGCAGTGGTGTATATGTCAATCCCGGTTGACGTAGCATTGACATCTCCCTTCTAAGTCAACGCAAGTTGACATAGCGTCGACACCTCTCTTCTAAGTCAACCTGCGTTGACGTACACAGACCCGCCTCACCCATGAGCACCGCAACGGAGAACCGGTGGGATCTCCAACAGGGCGACCAATCCCCCGGCGGCACCACAGCCGCAAACGGGCCTGGGAGAGGGGTTGTGAGACGGAATTACTTTTGTTTTCCCAAATTCCCCGGATGTTCCCTGCTTTTTACTCTCCCTGCAATCACGTCGAGAATATCTCTTCGTACAGCGATATTTACGGTTATTCGCCATCATCTCTAATAACGAATAACAATAAGATCACCTTCTACCGAGAATGATCTTCCTTCGTCAAGCCACCCAGGACGACATTGCCGTCATCAAAGGATGGCCTCCCTACCCTGCTGAATTCAGCGATCTCGATTACGCGCTCAGAGACAGGGGCTGGCTGGATGAATACTCGCAAAGACCCGACGCGGATATTCTTATCGCCGACGATGAAGGAACGATTGCCGGTTTTTCGATCATTGCACGCGAGCCCGGCGGCATTGCCGAGTTCCGGATCGCACTCCACCCGGAGAGATGCGGGCGAGGGGTAGGAAGAACCGTCACATATCTCTCACTCGTGCATGGATTTTCCGATACCGCAACCGGCACCATCCGCCTTATTGTACGGAAGAATAATCCGCGTGCAAAAAGACTGTATGAAGAGATGCACTTCCGAACTACCGGCGAGTGCATAGAGGAGATCCAGGGAAAACCTGTGGAGTTCTATCGGATGGAGATCAACAGGATTACATTTTACGGGGCCGATACATGATGAAGGAAGCATTACTGGTCATCGATGTCCAGAACGAATATTTCTCCGGCAATCTGCCGATAACATACCCGAAGGCGAGCCTGACCAGCATCCTTCAGGCGATGGACGCCGCACGTGCTGCAGATGTCCCGGTCGTGGTGATCCGGCACACCAGCACCGTTCCGGATGCCCCGTCGTTCCGGTCCGGAACCCCGGCATGGGAACTCCATCCCGAAGTGAAGAAGCGGCCGTATGACCTGCTCATCGAGAAGGCTCTGCCGGGGAGCTTCACCGATACCGGCCTTGATGCCTGGCTTAGAGAACATTCCGTCAGTTCCGTGACCATCTCCGGCTACATGTCCCAGATGTGCTGTGATTCGACCGCCCGGCAGGCATTCCATAACGGGTACGGCGTGAAATTCCTCTCGGATGCCACCGGGACGCTCTCCGTTACCAACCGGGCCGGGACGATCTCCGATGCCGACCTTCACCGGGCAGTCCTCGTGACCCAGCAGATGCGATTCTCGCAGGTGATGACGACCGCAGAATGGATCCGGTCGCTGGAAATTGCGTATGGGTAGCGGTATTCCCCCTGATCACGTCCGCGGGACTCTCGCGGGCTCCTTTCCTCTTCTCCTTTGAGTGGCCGCCGGTGGTGTATGCACCGGACATCCTCGCGTGGGACATCTTGCCCCCCTCCCGATGATCGTTGCCGCACCGGAGTTCTGGAGAGAACGCTCCAGATTCTTATGGTCATCGGCGGCATACAGAGCCTCGCGGGGTTAATCGGCGCGGCGCTTGCCGGTATGGGTATCCGGAACATCGGTATCCTGGGCTACGTCGGGGTCAGTCTGATCGTATTTCCCCTGCTCGCAATCGTCTTCGGGCAGGCCCCGGAAGGGGCCGGGTGACACCGGTCCGCGATCTCCCGGTGAATGATCTCACGGCGCTCCCCGGCAAACCTTGAATCACCGGTACATCCTATCCATACCCACACAAGGACGGGAGAGGGCATGAGCAAGACAATCATTACCGTCGTCGGGAAGGACACCGTCGGCATTATCGCGAAGGTCTGCACGTATCTTGCCGAGAACCAGGTCAATGTCGAGGACATCTCACAGACGATCGTGCAGGGCTACTTCAATATGATGATGATCGTCGATACCAGCGGATCGTCAAAGCCGTATGCCGGGATGGTGACCGAACTTGACGAACTCGGCGATGAGATCGGGGTTAAGATCCGGTGCCAGCGCGAGGACATTTTCACGAAGATGCACCGTATCTGAGGGGTTTTATGGTCACTATTCTCGAAGTGAACGAGACGAACAAGATGATCGAGCAGGAGAAGCTCGATGTGCGAACCATCACGCTCGGCATCAGCCTTCTTGACTGCTGCGACGCCGATCTCGACGCCTTAAACCGGAATATATACGACAAGATCACCCGACTGGGCAAAGACCTCGTCTCGACCGGGAGGGAGATCGAGCTCGAGTACGGGATCCCGATCGTGAACAAGAGAATATCCGTAACCCCCATCGCACTCGTCGCCGGGCGGGCCTGCAGGTCCGAGGAGGATTTCGTAGAGGTTGCAAAGACGCTGGATAAAGCCGCACGGGACACGGGGGTCAACTTCCTCGGGGGCTACTCGGCCATCGTCTCGAAAGGCACGACCCCGACCGACGAAGCCCTCATTCGCTCAATCCCGGCGGCTCTCGCCGCGACCGGGAGGGTCTGCAGCTCGGTGAACATCGGCTCGACGAAGACCGGGATCAACATGGACGCCGTGAAACTGATGGGGGAGATCGTGCGGGAGACGGCCGAGGCGACGAAGGAGAACAACTCCCTCGGCTGCGCGAAACTCGTCGTCTTCTGCAACGCCCCCGACGACAACCCGTTCATGGCCGGGGCGTTTCACGGCGTCTCCGAGGCCGATGCGGTCATCAACGTGGGCGTAAGCGGCCCGGGGGTCATCAAGCACGCGCTCGAGGGGGTCCGGGGCAAGAACTTCGAGGTGCTCTGCGAGACAGTCAAGCGGACGGCCTTCAAGGTCACCCGTGCAGGCCAGCTCGTCGCGCAGGAGGCGTCGGAGAGGCTCGGGATCCCGTTCGGGATCGTGGATCTCTCCCTTGCCCCCACGCCCTCCGTCGGGGACAGCGTCGCCGGGATCCTCGAGGAGATGGGACTCGAGTCGGCCGGAGCACCGGGGACGACGGCCGCGCTTGCCCTTCTAAACGACCAGGTGAAGAAGGGAGGGATCATGGCGAGTTCGTTTGTCGGCGGGCTCTCGGGCGCGTTCATCCCGGTCAGCGAGGACCAGGGGATGATCGATGCGGTGAACCGCGGTGCCCTCACGCTCGAGAAACTCGAGGCGATGACCTGCGTATGCTCGGTCGGCCTCGATATGATCGCGGTCCCGGGCGACACACCCGCCTCGACGATATCCGGCATCATCGCGGACGAGGCTGCAATCGGGATGATCAACAATAAGACCACCGCTGTCAGGCTGATCCCGGTGGTAGGAAAGGACGTCGGCGAGACCGTCGAGTTCGGCGGGCTTTTGGGGCATGCACCGGTCCAGCAGGTGAACCGGTTCGGCTGCGCCGACTTCATCAACCGCGGCGGTCGGATCCCCGCACCGATTCACAGTTTCAAGAACTGAGGGGCAAGGGGGCCGTCCTTTTTCCCGGCGGTCCGCCCGCCGGAAGCGACCCATGGCAAACCTTTTCTTCGAAGGGGTCGTGCCGACAGAAGGAGATGCGATATGGAGCCGATAGATGTATCCGTACAGTACCCCGTCGTCATCACGCCGAACCTCGAAGAGTGCAGGGACTTTTACGTCGACCACTTCGGTTTCGACATCGTCTTTGAGGCAGACTGGTATATCCAGTTAAAGCATGAAAACGGCATCGAGCTCGGGTTCATGAGACCGAACCTCTCGAACCAGCCCCCGTTTCTCCACGAGACGTATGACGGAAAGGGCATCATCGTCACCTACGAGGTCGGGGATGCCGGAAGAGAGTACGAGAAGGCGCAGAAGATCGAGGGCGTGATGATCGTGTATCCCTACACCGAAGAAGAATGGGGCCAGAAGCACTTCATCCTCAAAGACCCGGCCGGCGTATTCGTGGATATCGTCGAGCAGCTCTCCTGAAGAGTCTGCCTTACTCCTCGAATCGTGGCAGCGGACCGCTCAGGCATAGCGGTAGCGGGCCAGGGTCCCGGGCCCCCGCATGAAGATCACAACCGCAGCCATGACGGTCAGGATGGGGGCCACCAGGACGGGGTCGTACCGGAAACCGTAATCGGGAACCGATCCCATGTTGACCATGGCGTGAAACAGGATCATGCCGAATACGCTCCCTCCCGTGTTGTTATAGAGCCAGACCATGAGGATACGTACCATCACCGTCGCGACGCATTGGGCCGCCACCCATAGCAGCGGGTTCACGAGGGAGTAGGGCACAAGGTGCCACAGCGCCCACACCACCCCCAGGATGATGCCCGCGGGGAGAGCACCCCACCGGTCCTGCAGCGGATCGAGGGCGTATCCCGACCAGCCCACCTCCTCACCGATTGCGAGGATGAAGAAGGCCAGGAGATAGACGGGCATCATCAGGAACGGGAACTGCAGGCGAGGGATGGGTACCACCCCCATCAGTCTCATCAGTCCATATTGCAGGATGGTCACGGCCGGAATCAGGAGAAGGAGGGGGATATACCAGATCTTCCGCTGGATCCGTTTGTAATCAAAGGTTCTCTTCCAAAGAAGCCTCACGCCGCCCGATCCCGCCTCCCGGTAGGTGAGGATCGAGGCCGCGATGAAGGGGTTGAAGACCATCAGCAGGCTGTATGGAGCGGCGAGACGGAGCACGTACGTGGGAAGGGATAACAGGAAGACCAGCAGGAAAAAGAGCCACACAGATCTCGACGTCGTGGTAGTTCTCATCGGCATCCGCCACCTGCACCGTTCCGGAACGGTGATTCGAGGAGCGGTTCACCGTACATAAGATTATCCCCAACAGGCGGATACCCACACCGTTCGGCGTCAGTCCGGTATCGGGGCCGTTCTGCGGGCATATCTGAACCGGGCCGACGTCCCCACTCTCCATACGGGGGTGCTGCTCCGCGCTGCCACCTCAGGCCCCGGAGAGCGCCGCCGCAAGATCCCGGCCGCACCGGTACGCCTGCTCAAGCACCTCCTTCTTCTTCCCGACGATCCCCGGCTCGAAGCAGTTTAGGACCGGGAGTTCGGCAACCACCTCATAGCCGAGCGGCCGGAGCGGCAGGGAGAGCGCTTCGAGTGCAACGCCGAGGTCGGCAGGGTCGGCCTGCTCACCCACCGCGAAGACCACGGCCTTGCGCTCCCGGCCCGCGAGACGGCTGGAATAACCCCGGGGGCGCTCATCGGTGAAGTCGTAGAAGGCATAGAGCCGGTCGATGAACGCCTTCATCTGGCTGGTGACGTTGTAGTGGTAGACGGGCGAGCCGAGAACGAGTGCATCCGCTTCCACGATACGGGGGTACAATAGGGTCATGCCGTCATTG
Source organism: Methanomicrobiales archaeon HGW-Methanomicrobiales-6 (assembly GCA_002839575.1). GTDB lineage: Archaea > Halobacteriota > Methanomicrobia > Methanomicrobiales > Methanoculleaceae > Methanoculleus > Methanoculleus nereidis. The sequence continues at coordinate 22,779 of PGYH01000018.1, read as the reverse complement.
AAGCGGGTGCAGGTCAGGTCGCGCCTGCACCGCTCGCAACCGACGCAGCCTGCAATGACATACTCGGAGAGACTGACGGCGCTCGCCTCGCCGCCCACATCGGAGACCCCGCGGAGAACCTCCGTGAGGAGGCGGGCGGTGTTCCCCCTTGCTCTCGGGCTCCCGCTGATCCCAAGCACCTTCATGATCGTATCTCTTTTGGGCGGGTGAATAAGGGTTCCGGATACAGTCCAGCAGGTATACCCGCACCCACCACCAGAAGGATTCATATGCACCCCGCCGTATCGTGAACCCCATGACCCGAGAATACCCGCGCCCCCGCCTCGTCGTCAGCCGCTGCATCGAGTTCGACCCGTGCCGCTACGACGGCTCGAAGATACCCTCCCCCACGGTGGCACACCTGCGGGAGTACGCTGACTGCATCCCGGTCTGCCCGGAGGTCGAGATCGGGCTCGGGATCCCCCGCTCGACCGTCAGGATTGTCCGGACAGGCGGTTCCGATCGCCTTGTGCAGCCGGCTACCGGGCGGGACGTCACTGCCGAGATGTCCGCTTTTGCAGCCGGGTTTCTCGATCCCCTGCCCCCGATCGACGGGTTTATCCTCAAAGGCGGCTCCCCAACCTCCGGAACCCGGAACGTGCGGGTGTACCCGTCGATGGAGAAGTCCGCGGCGATAGCAAAGTCCGCAGGCTTCTTCGCCCGCGAGGTGCTGAAGCGGTACCCGGACCTTCCCGTCGAGGACGAACTCCGCCTCAACAATCAGCGGATCCGCGACCACTTCCTCTCCGCAATCTTTACCCTGGCGGCGTTCCGGGGTGTCGAGGAGACCCGAAATCGGGAAGCCCTCGTGCAGTTCCACGCGGAGAACAAACTCCTCCTGCTCGCCTTGAGCCAGAAGATGCTGCGGGAGATGGGACGGCTCGTCGCGTCCCGGGCAGCGGTTGAACCGGGAGAACTCTTCCTCCAATATCGCCGGATGCTCTCTATCGCGCTCGCACGGGCTCCCCGGTATACCGGCAACGTCAACGTTCTCCTGCACGCCCTCGGATACTTCGCCGACCGCATCTCAGACGAGGAGAGAGCCTACTGCATCAGGCTGATTGACCGCTATAAAAACGGCCATGCCACGCTGGCCGAACCCCGCGGCCTGCTCCGGTCGTGGGTGATCCGGTTCCAGGAACCGTACCTGATGAACCAGTCGTTCTTCGCCCCATACCCCATCGAACTCGTAGATCTCCCGGGGGACGTCACCGATCGCGGACGGGATCTCTGGGATGCCGGAGAAGGGCCGCTACCATAGTCGCATCCCACTGCTGCGAGCGAGCGCTTATGATATTTCGCGAAGAAAGGAAGAACCATGCACCGGACCAGCCGGAGGACACCGTGCTCGATATGGGTGCCGGGACGGGGAGGCTGGCTGTGCCGATTGCCCGAACCGCCGCCCACGTGACGGCCCTCGATCCCTCGGAAGGCATGCTCTCCGTCCTCCGGGAGCGGATGGCGGCGGAAGGGCGCACGAACTACTCCACGGCCACGATGCGGTGGGAGGATACGGTGATCGGCAGGGACATAGAACCGCACGACGTCGTCGTCGCGGCGTTCTCGCTCGGGTTCTACGACCTCGCCGCTGCCCTGGAGAAACTCGACGCCGCGGCTCTCCGGGCGGTCTACCTCTTCTGGCACGCGGGCGAGTGGCGGAACCCCAACGAGATGGCGCTCTACCGGGCGGTCTTCGGGGAGGCAGCGACCGTGCGGAAGGGCTACCCGGACTACATCTACCCCGTCAACATCCTCCACGACGCCGGGATCTACCCGAACGTCCGGATCTATCACGCCGTCTGGGACGCGGTCTACGACTCCCCCGAAGAGGCCGTCCAGACCTGGGTGACGATGCACAACCCCGGTATGGAGGATCTCTCACCGGTCAGGGAGTATTTCGCCCGGGCGCTCCGCAAAAACGAGTCCGAGAAGTATGTCGAGACGACAGTGCGGCCGACCGCGGCGGTCTGGTGGGAGAAAGAGGGCAGGTGACCGCATCCCTGTCTCATCCGTCGTTCTCACGGATGAGCTGGTTGATGATTGCTTCGGCGATATCGCTCGAGTATTCGCCCGCCCGCCGGATGCTCTCCGCGATATAGCCGATCGACTGGGCAAGTTCGCCTTCTTCCCGGTGCGCGAGTGCGCTGATCCCGTCGGTCATCCCCGCGAGGCCGGCGACCATATCGATGGTGCGATTGGCATCAACAATATTCGACGAAAAGAGAGCCCGCATGCTTGAATGTAGGATATCCATGGCGTTTTTCGTGGCTACCTTTATATCGGCGACGATCTCCGGATCAGCCCCATGGTCCAGGAGAACGGGGATGTGAGAAGCGATCCGGACACCGTGATCACCAATCCGCTCAAGGGTCCTGCTCACGACATAGTAGTTCGAAGCTTCTTCAACGGACACGTGGAGTTTCTCCCGGAGAGTTGCGTCCCAGAACATGAGATGATACTGGCGCGAGACCAGCCACTGGAGTTTGTCCACCTCGACATCCCGGTTGATGACGTCTTCTGCGAGAGCCCGGTCCTTCGTCTCGAGGGCGGTCATCACATCGGTAAACATCGTCCCGATGATCACGAACATCCGTTTTACGCTGTTTGCAAACGGCATCTCTGAGGGGTTCAAGATATCTTTGATGAGGATAGAGGAGTCGGTCTCCTCGACGATCTGCTGGCCGATGGTCATTGAACTGAAGTCCCGGACGGCTTTGCGGGTTGCAGGCGAGAGTTTTGCGGAGGAAGATACCCGGACGGCCGTGTATCCGGCGATATACGAGCCCACGAGGCACCGGAACAGAAACGTGGGGTTCTCTATTGTATCGGCATTAAACTCCTTCGTTCGCGGCTCCTTCTCCTCCGAAGGGCGGGGGAGGATGAGCAGGCTTCCGTCGGCCTGGATCTTGATCGGGAGAGGTTCGTTCTTCTTGATATTCATCGACTGAACCCACTCCTTGGGAAGAGAGATGACGTACGACGACCCCCCGGTCCTCTGAACCTTCCGAAACTCCATAAGACATGTATCACTATTCTTGTGAATATAATTGTTGATCCCCCCAATAAAGTATATACAGGTATTGTCCCACTGTTCTCGAAAATATTCAATGTCGAAAATCCATATGCCCGCTCTCTTCCTTTCTCTCTACCATGACAGGAAAGAATCTGTCAGGAGACGTGATCGCGGTTGCCGTCGCCGGCACTCTCGTGGTTCTTCTCATGATAGCAGGATGTCTCGGCAATGAGGGCGGTGCCGCAACGTCACCGTCGCAGCAGATCACGGTGACGGGATCGACGACGGTACTGCCCATCGCCGAAAGAGCGAAGGAAGCATTCGAGGCGAAAGACGCTTCCGCCGCCATCATGGTGAGCGGCGGAGGCTCAAGCGTCGGGATCAAGGCCGTCGGTGAGGGCACCGCAGACATCGGCATGGCCTCGAGAGACCTCAAACCCGAGGAGACCGCAGGTTATCCCGATATCGTCAGGCACGAGATCGCCAGCGACGCCATCCTTCTCATCGTCAATCAGGAGAACATCGTCGAGAGTCTCACGCTTGATAAGGTGCGGGGCATCTACAACGGCACCTACACGGCCTGGGACCAGGTCGGCGGGCCTGATCAGCCGATCGTCGTCATCGGGAGAGACAGTGCGTCGGGAACGCGGGAGTTCTTCTCCGAGTATGTGCTGAAGAAAGAGGACTTCGTCAAAACCCAGGAGGAGTTCAACTCGAACGGCGGGATCCAGCAGAAGGTATCCCGGACCCCCGGCGCGATCGGCTACGTCGGCCTCGGCTACACCGACGCCGTGAAACCGCTCGCGCTGGACGTCAACGGAACCATCATCGAACCCACGCTTGAGAATGTATCGAGCGGGCTATACCCGATCAGCCGGCCGCTCTTTATGCTGACGAGTGGAGAGCCTGAGGGGCTTGTGCAACAGTATCTCGAGTTCATCATGAGCGATGAGGGGCAGGAGATCGTGGCGAGCCTCGATTACATCCCGGTGTGGAGATGACCGCGCCTCTCTTTTGATCGTCGGAGTGACCATGAAGAAAGAACAGGCTGCACCGGTTCCGTTCCGGGACTTCAGGAGGATCCGGCGGCCCGAAACCGGGGTCGGCCCCTCTCCTGCCGGGGCAACAAGGCATCTCGTCGACTGGACCGTCGGGAAACTCCTCTTTTGCGCCGCACTGGTCGCGATCGCCGCAGTCTTCTTCATCATCGTCTTCCTGCTCCGCGACGGATACCAGATCGTCCTCGAGACGGGTCTCTGGAACTTTCTGACCGGCGCGGAATGGAACCCGGCCGGCCAGCACCCGGCCTACGGCGTACTTCCGCTCATCACCGGCACGCTCCTGGTGATGGCGCTCGCGATGGCCATCGCCGTCCCGCTCAGCATCGGGAGCGCTGTGTTCATCGCTGAGATCGCCGGTTCCGGGACGAGAACGATCATAAAGCCCGCCATCGAGTTGCTGGCCGGTATCCCCTCCGTCGTCTACGGGTTCTTCGGCCTGATCCTCCTGACCGACTGGATACGCATCGGCTTCGACCAGCCGTCGGGATCGAGCTGGCTCGCAGGCTCGATCCTCCTCGCGATCATGGCCATCCCGACGATCACGAGCGTCGCCGAGGACGCCATCAGTTCGGTCCCCCGTGAGTTCAGGGAAGGCAGCCTCGCGCTCGGAGCAACCCACTGGCAGACGATCAAAAACATCATCGTCCCCGGTGCGCTCTCCGGCATCAGCGCGGCGATCATCCTCGGGATGGGACGCGCCATCGGCGAGACGATGGCGGTGCTCATGGTCACGGGGAACGCCGCCGTCATCCCGGACCCGATAACCAACGTCTTCTCTCCCGTGCGGACGCTGACCGGGACGCTGGGCATCGAGATGGGCGAAGTCGCGTTCGGGAGCACGCACTACCACGCACTCTTCGGCGTCGCGGTGGTCCTGCTCTTCATCACGCTCGTCGTCAACAGCACGGCAAGGATCATCGTCAGCCGGATGCAGGGGACGGCACGGTCCGGGCCGCATCGAGCGCTCACAGCGGCGGCCTCGCGCATACCCCACGCCGCATCGGCACCATTTGGGAGGGTTGTCTCCCCGAGGACCTCGCAGCGGTGCGCGTTCCTCCTGATATCGCTCTCGGTCGCGATCGTGCTCGCGGCGCTTGGGGTGATCCTCGCGGAGATCGTCGTCAACGGTGCCGGGGCGATCTCCTGGGAGTTCCTGACCGGGTCGCCGAGCGACCTCGGGAGAGAAGGCGGGATCTTCCCCGCGATCGCCGGGACGCTCTACCTCGTGGGAGGAGCCCTCGCCATCGCTCTCCCCCTCGGGATCGCGACCGCCGTCTATCTCATCGAGTACACGGCCGAGACCCCGCTGACGCGGAGCATCCGGGCCGCGGTGGACTTGCTGAACGGAACCCCGTCCATCGTCTTCGGGCTGTTCGGGTTCGCGTTCCTGGTTCTCTTCCTGGGCTTCGGGGTCTCGCTGATCGCCGGACAGATCACCCTCGGCCTGATGATCCTCCCGACGATCATACGGACGACCGAAGAGGCGCTCCGGTCGATCCCCGGCTCCTTCAGGGAAGGAAGTTACGCTCTCGGGGCGACGAAGTGGCAGACGATCTCGCGGGTCGTCCTCCCCCCCGCGCTTCCCGGGATCCTCACCGGAGCGATCCTCTCCATCGGGCGCGCCGCAGGCGAGACGGCCCCCATCATGTTCACGGCAGCGGTCTTCAGCAGCAGGTTCCTGCCGTCGTCGCTCACGGAGCCGGTGATGGCGCTTCCCTACCACCTCTTCGTCCTCACCACAAGCATTCCAGGGGCAACCCCGCAGAGTTACGGGACCGCGTTTGTGCTCCTGCTGTTGGTTCTCTCGATCTATCTCGCCGCAATCCTCGTCCGGCGGCGATACAACCACGCGAAGGTGATGTAGAAATGGACAATTCCACAATTCTCGAGACAAGAGACCTCAACCTCTGGTACGGGCAGAAACACGCCCTCATCGACATCACGGTCCGCATCCCGAAGAAGACGGTCACGGCGCTCATCGGGCCGTCGGGATGCGGGAAGTCGACCCTGCTCCGGTGCTGCAACCGGATGAACGATCTCATCGATTCGTCGAGGATCACCGGAAACGTCCTCTTCAATGGGGAGGACATCTACGACGGCCATGCGGACGCGTATGCAGTCCGCGAAAAGATCGGCATGGTCTTCCAGAAGCCGAACCCCTTCCCAAAGAGCATCTACGAGAACGTCGCTTACGGCCCCCGCATTCACGGGGTGCGGGAAAAGGGTGCGCTCGACCGTATCGTCGAGGAGAGCCTGAAGGGCGCAGCGCTCTGGGACGAGGTAAAAGACCGGCTCCATGAACCGGCGCTCGCCCTCTCGGGCGGGCAGCAGCAGAGGCTCTGTATCGCACGGTCCCTTGCCGTCGAACCCGAGGTGATCCTGATGGACGAACCCTGCTCCGCCCTCGACCCCATTGCCACAGGAAAGATCGAGGACCTCATTATCCGGCTTGCCCGGAACTACACCGTCGTCATCGTCACGCACAACATGCAGCAGGCGGCGCGGGTCAGCGAATACACCGGGTTCATGTACATGGGAGAACTGATCGAATTCGACGAAACCTCGCGGATCTTCGAAGATCCCGGCGAAGAACTGACGGAGAACTACATCACGGGACGATTCGGGTAGATACAATGGCAGAGAAATTTCATGCGGAACTTGCGTCCCTGAAAGGGGACGTCCTCGCGATGGGCTGCCTCGCGCAGGGCATGCTGCACCGGTCGATGGAAGCGCTCCGGACCCAGGACGCGGCGCTGATCGAGTTGGTCGCCCGGGACAAGCAGAGGATCGCGGACCAGGATCACGAGATCGAGCAGAAATGCCTGAGGCTCATCGCTCTCCACCAGCCGATGGCAAAAGACCTGCGGACGATTGCGGCCTCGCTGAAGACGATCACCTACCTCTACCGCATCGGGCGCTACGGCAAAGACATCGCCGCCGTCGTGCCCGAACTCGCCGACGCGCCGCACGCAGGAGGCCTTATAGGGATTCCCCAGATGGCGGATATCGTCGAGGGGATGATCGCGGACGCGCTGGTCGCCTTCGAACGCGAAGACCTCACTGCGATACGCGGCATCGAAGAGAGGGAGGAGGCGGTCGACGCCCTCAGGTATTCCATACTCCGCGAATGCCTCGCCTGCATGACGGAGAACCCGGAGACGATCGCGAGGTGCACGAACTACATCATGATCGCTCGATACCTCGAACGCTGCGGGGACCACGCGTGCAAGATCGCGGAGAAGGCGCACCACATGGTAACGGGGGAGCGGATCGAGATCCGGTGAACTGTCCGGGGAGCATGGTAGGAGCGGCCCGAAACCGCCGTGAATAGGGCGAAGGCCCCCACAGGCCATTTTTTATACACGTAAACGAATCACTCAAGCAGAGATGCAGAACCAGCAGCCCGTCAACCTCAAGGGCATCGCGTGGACGGCGATGCAGCAGTACGGTTTTATCCCCGGGTTCCCGCCACCCGTCCTCCGCGAGGTCGAGGGCCTCGACGCCAAAGTCTTCCCGGAGACCCTCGATGACCCACGCGACCTCCGTTCGCTCCTCTGGTCCTCGATCGACAACCACGACTCGGAGGACCTTGACCAGATCGAGGTCTGCGAAAGAGAGAGCAACGGCGAGATCCTGGTCCGGGTTGCCATCGCCGACGTCGACGTCTACGTCCCGAAAGGCTCGGGGACCGACCGGCACGCCGCCCATAACGGAACCTCGGTCTACACCGGCGTTACGACCTTTCCAATGCTTCCCGACCGCCTCTCGGCGGGCATCACCTCACTCCTGCCTGGCCGGGACCGAATGGCAGTCGTCATCGAATACACCGTTCTTCCCGATGGGAGCACGCTACCCGGCGACGTCTACCGGGCGATTGTCACGAACCGGGCAAAACTCGTCTACGAGGAGGTCGGCGACTGGCTGGAAGGGAAAGGGGCCATCCCGGAGATGGTTGCAGAGACGCCGGGCCTCGCGGAACAGGTCCTCCTCCAGGACGAGGCCGCGATGCAGATGAAGAAGCGCCGGACGGAACAGGGAGCGCTCGCCCTCGAGACGATCGAAGCCGAACCGGTCGTTGAGGAGAACCGGGTCATGGGTCTCGTCGTTCAGGAGCAGAACCGCGCGCGGTGCCTGATCGAGGAGTTCATGGTCGCGGCGAACGGAACCCTGACGGCGTTCTTGAACGCCGCCGATCTCCCCATGATCCACCGGGTCGTCCGCACCCCGAAGAACTGGGACGGGATCGTTGCCGAGGCCGCGGAGCGCGGCGAGAACCTTCCCGCCGAGCCGGACGCCGAAGCGCTCACCCGGTTCCTCATCCGGCAGAAAGCGGCCGACCCCGACCGCTTCCCCGACCTCTCGCTCACCGTGGTGAAACTGATGGGAGCGGGCGAGTACGTGGCGTTCCGGCCGGGCGACGAGCCGATCGGCCACTTCGCCCTCGCCGTCACCGACTACACCCACGGCACCGCCCCGAACCGACGCTACGTCGACCTCATCATCCAGCGGTTGGTGAAATCAGCCGTCGGCGGCGAGCGCGACCCGCCCTACACGATGGACGAACTCGAGGACCTCGCCGCCCGGCTCACCGACCGGGAGAAGGCCTCACAGAAGGTCGAGCGTTACGTCCGGAAGGCCGCGGCCGCGGTCCTCCTCCGGGAGAGGATCGGTGAGACATTTGCAGCGTTTGTCACCGGCGCCTCGGCGAAAGGGACGTATGTCCGGCTGATTGACCCGCCGGCCGAAGGAAGGGTCGTGCTGGGCGAGCAGGGGCTCAGGGTCGGCCAGAGGGTGCGCGTCCGCCTGATGGCGGTCGATCCCTACAAGGGTTTCATCGACTTCGGGCGCACCCGGTGAGGGAGGCTCGTTGAAACCGGGAAATCCTCCTGGTTCATAGTGAAGATGCAAAAAACGGTTAAGATCTTGAAATAAGGGAGAAGGGCGGCCTTGCGTTCATCCCGGGTTTTCACCCGCGGGAGTTCACGCTCTGCCGCCTTCAACCCCGGGGTAAAGCCTCAGAGAAGCCCCAGGATACCGATGACGATCGCGATGACACCGATGATCGTCTGGAAGCCGCCCAGCCACGTGCCGAACTTCTCGAGATACTTACCGAGACCCGGGACCACGTGGAACGCACCGGTCAGGAGGATGACTCCTACCAGGAAGGCAACTATACCCTGCAGCGAGAAGATCCCCAGCAGTCCGAGGATCATCATGATGATCCCTATGATGACCTGGAAACCGCCCAGGAACTTGCCTGCCTTCTCAAGGAAGCCCCCGAGCACGGGCAGGGCCCCTATAATTCCCGCACATAATACCAGTCCGCCGATTATGTTCATTATCGCGGTTATTGCCACAATTTCACCTCCATTGCATCACGTTACAAAGTTAAGTTATAAATATCCCTCTGATATCATAAGTTAATTCAATTAACATCGGACATCAATTAAAAAAATGCATTCTCCTTTCTGGACAGGGGATACCTGCTAACGTTTGAAAACCGGCATTGTACGTGACTCCCCCCTCGCACCGGGAGCATCCAGGGACATTTTCAGCCCCGGTTCGGCATACTGCAATACAGCCGGAGTGGATACCCCGGTGACAGGTAGTCCCGTACCGGGAGCACTACGGCGATCCCTTTCCGGGGAGCAGGAAACACCGGATCCTCTACCGTGCGGGGAGAGAACCCTAAAACCACGGGGACGATGTCCATAGAGAGTGCCGCCGGGCAGGGAAGGGGCCGGACGCGAATCTAAAAAATAGAAGTGATCTATTGCATCCTGTCCAGGTGGATGTCCACCTGCGGGAAGGCTATCTCGATTCCGGCCTCCTTGAACGCCCCGACGATGTCACGGGTCAGATCCCACTGCACGTCCCACATATCGGACGTCTTCGCCCACGCGCGCAGGGAGAGGTTCACCGAAGAGTCGGCAAGTTCGGTGACGAGAACCGTAGGTTCCGGCGATGGGAGCACCCGTTCGTGGGCCGCCATCAGGTCGGTGGCGACCCGGATCGCTGTATTCAGGTCGCTGTCGTAAGCGACCCTGACCTTGACCTCGGCACGACGGGTATCCATGCGGGTGGAGTTGATCACCGGGCTCCCCCAGACCAGAGAGTTCGGGATGGTGATGTAGGTGTTGTCGAACTTCAGCAGCTCGGTCGCCATGATGCCGACCGAGGTGACCGTCCCGGATATGCCGTTGACCTCGACGAACTCACCCTTGTCGATGGGGCGGAACGCCGCCAGCCAGACCCCGGCGGCGAGGTTGGTGACGGTATCCTGGAGGCCGAAACCGAGGATGAGCCCGATCACCGCCGAGAGCCCGAGCACCATGGAGGAGACGTCGAACCCGAGCGTCGCGAGGACAATGAGGGCGAGGATCACGTAGAGCAGGACCGAGAAGAACCGGACCAGGAATTCGATGACCAGGGCGGGCAGTTTTGACGCCCGGGAGAGCATCTTTGTGAAGACAGACGTAAGCACCTTCACCACGATCCACCCGATGATCGCGACAAGCACGGCGAGAACAACGCTTTCAAGCGTGATGTCGGAGAGCGGAACGGGGAAGCTGAGGATTTCTGCGATCTCCATGCATTAAGGTAGCACGGGCGGTCAGATATACTGAACCCCCGGATTGAGGAGAGAGGGGGGGTAGGGTTGACCCCCGCCTCGCAAAAGAGGTGAACCGGGCATACGCCTGCCGTGAAGACACCGCCCTTCACATGAGCGGGCAGGCCCGGTGCCGCCGCGCGGGACAGCCGGATTCAGTAGCCGAGCCGCTCCCGGATCAGGACCAGGGTTATCCTCCCGTCGGTGTCTTCGTGGTCGAGGATGACGTGTTTGCCGATGTAACTCCCGATATTGTAGGCATGCTGCGCACGCTGGTTCTCGAGAGGCAGGGCGTACTCCCGGCACCGCCGGAGCGCATCGTCGAGGGTCGGCACGATCTTGTTCGTCCCGGAGACGAGGATGAGGTGCGCCGCCGCGTGAGGCCATGCTCCCATCCGGCTCCCGGTCTTGTCGCACCCGACGATCTCGCCCGCTTCGGTGATTGCCTGCACCCCGGAGAGGAAGTAGTCCGCAGCGACGCTCTTGCGGCGGAGCGCGTGCCGCTTCCCGGTGTCGTTCTCGGCGGTGATGGCCGCGTGGTAGTCCCGCCACCCCTTCGGGTTCTCTTTGAGCACCCGGTCGTATCCGATCTCGATCAGGGTCGTCGAGTAGCCGTTCATGACCTCGGCTCCTTCGGGCAGCAGGTCGACGACCGCCCGGAGCGCGTCCTCGGCCGTATCGACGACGACCACCCTGACGTTCCGGGCCTCGATCGCCTCAGCCGTCTTTTTGAGCGTCGCTTCGTCCGGCGTCCGGCTCCATCGCTCCACATCCACCCCGGCATCGGCCGTCAGGTTGACCGCACTGTACTCCGTGGCTTTCGCCATCTGCTGGGTAACATTCGCCATCAGATCACCTCACGGTCGGGGGATGCGATCCCACATATACCTCTCGATGAGCGGAGTCGGGAGAGGAGAGCACATCATTTTCCCGGCGAGGAAGATTCCGGCGTGTCAGGATCACGCAGGGACCCCTCTACGTATACGCTTACGACTATGGCGGGACGCTCCTTGCCCACCCCCACGAGAAGGACGCGATCGGCACGAGCCTGATCGGGCGGCAGGACCCGTACGGGATGGAGAACATCCGGGCGCTCAGGGATACCGCAGAGTCGGGAGGAGGATTCATCGTCTTCATCTGGCCGAACCCCGGGCAGGAGGACCGTGACGAACTCAAGATCGGCTACGTCCTCCCGGTCGACGACACCTGGTGGGTGGGGTCGGGGTCTACTTAAGCGAGATCACCGGGGAGAGCGCATCGCTCCCCTCCCCGGCACCCTGAAAGATCAGGAGGCCGGTGCGGCCCCCACCTCTTCGCTGTCCCATACGAGGGTGTTCTTCATCTCGGTCATGATCACCCGCGAACCGGGGGGGACCCGGATCGCATCGCCGATATCCTCGGGCGCCTGCGCCCAGACGACCTGGTGCTTGATGTCCCCGTCGGGGAGCAGCACCACGACGCTGTAGGTGTTCATACCCTCCTCGGGAGTGCCTTCTTCCTCTCCCGGGGTGACACGATAGCAGGTAAACGTGACCGGTCTCGATTCTTCCCCCATCTTCTCTTCGGCTTCGCCTCTCATACGCTTTCCTCACCACCCGGACGTGCGCGGCCCGTCGCGGTTCTGCGCGGCCCCCGGGGATAGCGGGAGGCCGTGTCCTCCGCCCGCCGGAAAACCCGCCTCACTCCCGGGAGCGACCTCCTCTGGTGCCCTCCTGATAATAAGTTTGCCCCGTGCCGCAGCCATCGGTGCAGGGGGCGGGGGGTGTTGACGGTGCCCGGTTAATGCCGGCAAAAAAAGTATTCTCCGGCTCTCACGCCACGTGGAGGAACTCTTCAACCAGTTCGCGGATCGCTTCGTTGTTGCCGTACAGTTTCTCGCTCAATCCCAGGTCATCGAAGGCCTTCAGGGTGGTGATCCGGCTGTCGATCATCCCCGCCGGGAAGATTCCGCTCTGCTCGAAGAGCGCTCTTTTCGCCTTGAGCGCTTCGGCGGACTCGACACAGGAGGCGGGAAGCTGCCGGAACTCCGCGAGCCGCTCCTTGAACTCGGGGCGGAATATGTTCCCGCTGACGTAGAGTTTCTCGGCCATCTCGAGCGCGCCGGGCATCTCGATCCCGTGTAGCGCCGCCACGACGAGGCCGGCGACGATCAGGTAGGGATCGGCCGAGCCGTCGGCGACCCGATACTCGAACGTCTGCTTCGACGGACGGTTCGGTGTAAGGCCGTTTTCACCGGGGTTGGCGTCACAGGTCATGCCGTTGGCGCCGATCCAGCCGAGAGGCACCCGGACCACGACCGAGCGGTTGCGATCGCCCCAGCAGACCGTCGTCGGCGCTTCCTGGTGTGGAACGAGACGGAGGTAGGAGGTCGGGATGGTGTTCCCGAAGGCCGTCAGGGCGTCGGAGGCGTCGAGAATACCGGCTATCATCTTCCGGGCGAGCGGGCTCAGCCTGCCTTCCTCGACCAGCAGGTTCTTGCCGTCCTTCTCGACGAGCATGTGGAAATGCATCCCGCTCCCGGCCTTGCCGGCGGTGATCTTCGGGGCGAAGCTGATCTCGACGCCGTACTGGTTGCCGAGCATCCGCAAGACCCACTTCGCGACGATCAACTGCTCGACCGCCTGCTCCACCGACATTGGCAGGAACTCGATCTCGTGCTGCTCATAGTAGGTATCGTCATTATAGAAACATCCGACCTCAGAGTGGCCGTACTTGATCCGGCCGCCGGCGCGGGCAATCAGCCGCATCGCCTCGTCCCGCAGGTCCGCGAACTTGACGAACGGTTCGGCCGAGTGGTAGCCCTTCTGGTCGCGGCCGGGGTAGAGATCGTCCCGCGGGCCGATGACGTAATACTCGAGCTCGCCGAGCGTCTTGAAGGTGTACCCGGTCCGGCGGGTGAACTCCTCGTCCGCCTTGCGGAGTACGTACTCGGGCGAGCTCTCGAGGGGTTTCCCGTCGTTGTCGTAAAACGAGCAGAGGAACTCGAGCGTCGGCACCTCGGCAAAGGGGTTCACGAACGCCGTGCGGTAGCGGGGGATCACGTAGANNNCAAAGGGGTTCACGAACGCCGTGCGGTAGCGGGGGATCACGTAGAGGTCGCTGCTCCCCGCCTCGATGAACGAGAAAAGATTGCTGCCGTCGACGCGCTCGCCGTCCGAGAGGATGATGTCGAGATGCTCCCTTGAGGAGATAACGAAATTGAGGGTCTTAAGTTTGCCGTCTTCGGCGGCGTACCGGAAATTGACCATCTCAATTCCGTTCTCCTCGCAGAACCGTATGATATCCTCTTTCGTAAAATCGGCCGGATCCTTCTTGAGAAAACGTACCAGCTCATTGGGGTTCATCAGGATCTCAGAATCTTTCATATTTCTTTAACGTTGGCTTCGACCGTATAAAAATGAGTGTTTTCCTCTCCGCATCCGGTCCGGCGAGGGCATCGTGCTCCCGGATACAGGGGGGTTTCTCCGGATCGGAGACGGAGTGCCCTCTTCCGGGGGTGAAAACGGCACCGCGATCATCCCGCCTCCCCTGCGCGACGGATAACGGCTCCATTCCGATCGTCAATCCGCCCCGTCCAGCCTTCCGGAGAGGTCCCACACCACCATCGGGGCCTTCAGGATGGCGGCATCGGCCCCCTCGTCCCGATACCCCGCCACCTCCGCGAGCACCGAGAGGCCCAGTTGAGCGTTCCTCTTCGCATACCCTAACGAGACCTGGTCGATGGTGTCGTCCGGGGTATGGGCCGGGCCGTGCTCCTCGCTGTGTGTCGTCACGGCCGGATAGCCCCGTTCCCGGAAGGATATGTGGTCCGAGGTGCAGGAATGGATGTTCTCGGTCAGGGCGAAGTTCGTGCCGTAGAGTGTGTTATAGTCTGCCATGAGTGCCGCGACACCTGCCGATCGCTCGTCGTAGACGATGTCGAGGACCGAACGGTTAAGAGGATCGTAGCAGGACGAGTCGTAGTTGAGGTAGAGCGCGATCGGAGCCGCCGCATCAGCGGCGTAGTCGATGCTGCCGAGTCTTCCGATCTCTTCGGCGTTCCAGAACGCGAACTGCACCGTCCGGTCAAACGAGTGCCTGCTCATCACCCGGGCGAGTTCCAGGACGATCGCGACGCCGCAGCCGTTGTCGGTAGCCCCCGGCGCGCGGGTAAGATCTGTCGACGTGCTGTCGTAGTGCGCGCCCACCAGCACGATCCCGTCTGAGGCGTTGCCGCCCCGGGGAAGCGTGGCGACGACATTCCCGGATTCGCCGTCCATGGACTCCACCTCAAGCCCGGGGATGGCGGCAAACCTTGCGGAGAGGTACGCACCCGCCTCCCGGTTCCCGTCGGTGCCGTATGCCCGGGTCGAGAAGTTCTGCAGGTCGTAGGTCGTGTCCCGGAGTTCGGACTCATCGATCTCTGCGAGCATCGCGGCGATCCCGGGGTCGTACTCTCCCCCGGGCGTGCCGGTGGCGGCTGCCGGGGCAGCTGCAAGAAGGACCGCTACGCCGGCGAGCAGCAGAACATAGAGAGGCCCCCCGGGGGAGCAGGCATGCCGTTGAGTGTATTTCCAGTGCGCTGAATCCCGTTCCATGTATGATCACGCAGAAGGCACCGAAAGGAGGGGTCGAGATATATACTTTCCGCCGGGAGATGAGAGCGTTATGATCCGATAAAGGGGGACATTCGGACCCGGATCGGCGAATTTGCGTCCGGGGTCCCGGATAGGGAGACGTGCCATCCAGGGCCAGGTATATATCGCACGGCAACGAGATCAGTCTCTTAACCCGACCCGAAAAATGATCGCCACAGGAGCGGATATGCCCGACCGACCATCAGCAAGCGACGAGTCGACCCTTTTGCGGTGGATGCGGCTTGAAATCGGCAGGATCAACGACGGTGTCGTCTCAGAGCGCAAACGCCTCTCACGGCTCTTACGGGAGGAGCACCCCTCGTCCGTCACGAAGGGCGGGAACCGGCACGACTTTGACCGGGACGTCCTCCTCCGGCTGGAGCAGGCCCTTCCGGAAGCGTTGCAGCGACGGCTCCGGCTTCCGATCCTCTTCTACTTCGACTCCACAGTTCCGGATAGCTTCTTCCTCGCAGACGAGGCTGCGGTGCAGGCCCTCCAGAACCTCAGCGAGATCAGCCCTCTCCGGAGGATGCAGGGTGGGAGGCTCTGGATAGGGAAACCTCTGGTGTATGCCATCGTGAACAGGTACCCGACAGCCATGCAGATCGTGATGCACTAGCGGGACCGGGTGCTCTAAAAAAGAGAGAGGATCTTTTCTCCGGCGCCCGGTCCGCTCTCCGACCGGTGGCCGACAACGGGATAAGCGGCCGGCGAGGCGCTCTCGGGGCGGAAACCCATATGCCCGGCCTCGGTGTCCGGTGAAGCCACTGAAGACGGCCGATCCTGTGTTCCAACAACGATACAGGCTATCAACCCGCCAACAACCAGGGCTTGAATGACAATGGTCAATACTGTAGCCATCTTCTGCTCTGAGATCTCGATCACCTCGCGTGCCGGTAGCGGGGATCGTATTTAAATCTTGTTATTTTTATAACACTTTATATTATTTATTGCTACTGATGCGCCATACGTATGGTGAGAGAGGGGCCGTGCACCCGGTTCCGGAGATAGCCCGGGCATGGGGTCAGCCGGAGCGGCCCGACGGCTGCCCGGGATCGTCCTTCTTCGTGACGGTCCGCCGGACCCGTTCAAGCACCGGGCGGGTGGCCTCATCCATCTGCCGGTCGAAGTAATCCACCCATTCTGCAACGACTGCGAGCTGTTCCTGCTGCCTGGAGAGACGTTTCTGCAGATCGTCGACGGTCATCTGGAGCCGTCCGACCTCCTCCATTCTCCTTTGCTGCTCCCGCTCGAGTTCATCGACCAGTCGTGCAATCCGGCGTTCCTGCCGGGCCAGCGTATCCCGCATCACCCCGAGATCGATCACCACCTCAGGCGGGAGCGGGGCGGCGTTCCGACCGATCTCCTCTGCCGCACCTTCAGATTCGGCCCGTTTTTTGCTAAGTTTGGCCTCTTTGACGATCTCCTCCGGAGAAAGGCCTTTCCCGGAGAGTTCGATGAGTTTCTGGACAGTTCCGACCGTTTTTTGCGGGAAAAGCCTGGCTCGGCCGAGGGTCCGGTAGGTAAAGAGGCTGTCGTAGGTCTGGACAAGTGCCCTGACCTCCTGCTCGGAGATCCCGGTGAGGTGCGCGATATCCCCGATCTTCAGTTCCTTCTCGTTCATGGATGCCATCCCCTGCACCCGCCCGGGTGCTCGAGCGGGAGCCCTACCGTACCTCTTTGTCGTCATCAGGTATAGGTGCGTGCCGGAGCACGGGATTTTTCGTGCTGCCGTCCCAGTACTGATACATGAGCAGGGGAGCGAGGGAGAATGTCCCGGATAGAACGACCGTCGTCCGGAAGGCGGTGCGGTCTGCCCGCCTTCAGGTGCGGCCGGACGGGACCCTGCGGGTGGTCGCTCCCCCATCGTTCGACATCGGGGGATTCCTGCAGCGCAACGCGGCCTGGATCGAGAAACGGCGCGAGGAGTTTGATCGGCTGGCGGTTGAAGGGCGCGGGCGGGAGGATCTGCTCCTTCTGCATGGGCAGTTTCACCGCCCGGTCCCGGGTGCGCTGTTTGCGATTGACGAGGCCTCGGGCACTGTCACCTGCCCGTCCGTTCCCGCCCTCAGGAGAAGTCTCTCCGGGATGCTGAAGGAGGAGGTCCAGGACCACCTGGCAACCTACCCGGATCTTGTCGGCCGGACGCGGGGGCGGATCGCAGTAAAGATGCAGAGGACCCGGTGGGGAAGCTGCTCGACGCTCGGCAACCTGAACATCAACCTGCGCGTCGTAGCTCTTCCCGATCCCCTGCGGGAATATGTCGTCGTCCACGAGGCCGCTCACCTCCGCGAGCAGAACCACTCAAAACGGTTCTGGCGTCTCGTTGGGAGCTACTACCCCGAATACCGGGCGGCGGAAGCCGAACTGCGGCGCTACTGGGTCATCCTCGAGCGGAACCGGGTGTGGGGGACGCTGCAGGATAGGAAGTAAGAGAAGGGATCAGGAATACTTTCGCCAGAACATGGAGAGTTTCCTCGACTCAGCCCACCGCCCGTCGAGCTGGTCGATGATGCCGTTGATCCGCTGCACCTGCTGCCGGATCTGTTCCCGTGTCGTGGCATCGTCAAGCAGTTCGGCACGCCCCATGATCGCCTGGAGCGGGTTCCGGATATGGTCGGCGAGCAGGGCAAACTGTTCCATGTTCCGCTCGATCTGAGCGTAGGCCTTTGATTTCAGGTCCTCAACCTCCCTCTGGGCGGTGATATCCCGGGAGACGGTGACGATCCTCTCGACCTTACCGCGTTCGAAGATCGGGATCCGCATCTCTCGAAGAACCACGGTCTGGTCACCGCACCTGAGAGACCGCTCTGATGTCAGCGGCCGGCCGGTTCGTACGACCCGCTCGTACAACTGCCGGGTGGTGGAAGGCAGGAACGGGAGAACAGCAAAGAGATCCTTTCCGACGACATTCGTCTCAAGCCCGAGGTCTTCGCACCAGGCGATGAAAGCGTCGTTTGCGAGAAGAAGGGTGAGCCGGGTATCGACAACGGTGACGGTATCGGTGATGGCGTCGAGGACAATCTGATAGAGGCCTTCTGACTCCCGAAAGAGGTATTCGGACTGTTTCCGGTCAAGTGCACCCGCGATGATGTGGACAGCCGCAGACAGGAGAGCCACATCCTCGTCCACGAACCGACCCTCCTCGGTGTCCAGATCGAACCCGACGAACCCGACAACCGCCCCGTTCAGCCGGAGCGGGATCATTAGCGCCGCGGTAGCGCCATGCCGCTTCAGGAATTCGCGCTCCTCCCTGTGCAGCCGCCCTTTCCCGGACGCTCTGTCCACAAGCACAGTTTCGCCTTCGAGAATCCGCGCGACCCACCGGGGAAGGTCGCCCGTGAGGAATTCCCGGGACTTCCCCCGCCGGGGGTTCTGTTCCGGCCGGCACCACTCGTGCGTGGTGCCAAGAAGTGTCCGGGGGTCGTTGAAGAGGGAGAGGTAGGCCCTGCATGCCCCGCACGCGCGGCCGAGATCCTCAAGCGATTCATCGATAGCCGGATCGATCTGCGCGTGATCCACGAACCGCGCGGGCATCGCCGCAACAGCCTGCTCAAGGCTGCGGCGGCTGCGCGGTGTATCTTCAGCCCTGCACTGCACGCCAGCGTCGATGCAGGAGAGGAGGAGCCAGGTATCGGCGGTGACGGGGTCGCGAACGCTGTTGATCGAGATCCTGACATCAAAAGGCGATGAATCCCTCCGCCGGGCAGCAACCGTCCCGCTCCACCGGCCGGAGGAGAGAGCACAGTCAATGCAGTCCCGCCCCTCTTCCGGGGAGAGCCAGAGGAGAGGGACGGGTTTTCCGACCACCTCGCACAGCGCGTACCTCCACATGGCAAGCAACGAAGCGTTGGCAAAGGCAATGCGCCCTCCCTGATCGACAATGCAGGTCCCACAGAGTGAGGTCTCAATCACCTGCTCTAGCATCGCGGTAGTAACACCAGGCATCCGGGCCGGGGTTTCGGCGGCGATATTTCCTTCACCTCGAAAGCCCTGATCGCCGCCGCGGTGCTCCGGAGGAACGCCTGCTGCCAAACAGTTCGTTGAATGCGGATCCATACCCTGATCATCCCGGGCGGCAGAACGGAGCCGCCCATCGCCGTTATAAAGAGGGGACGCACCGCCACCCTCTGACCTCTCCCCGATCTCTGCCGGGTGGGTTAGGATGATCAATCCCCCCGATCGCGTATTAGAGTTTCTGTTTGTATCGCATCAGCTCCGACCCGGGCGAGGGATCTGAAATGTTGTCGGGTAGAGGCGATACCGATACGCCTCAGGCATCCGCTTTCAGTCTCCGCGAATAATTCCAGTACATCACCAGGAGCGCGGTGCCGATCAGGAGGAAGACGGCAAGCGAGAACCAGAACCCGGTCCCTGCCGGGATAAGGTTCACGATGTAGTCGATGCCAAGAGCGATCCCGAAACTTCCGATGATGCCGCCGATGGTGATGCAGGAGAGGACCTCTGTCTTCGTCATCCCGAGCATCCTCCCCACGACGGAGCCAACGATGCTCCCCGACCCATCGAAGGGGAGGGCCACAAAGGCAACGAGACCGACGAAGTAGAGCCGTTCAAGCCACGGCCGCCGGTCGAGAAACGTCCTGCCTGCCGTCACAAAGCGGCTGACCCACGACCCGATATAGGGGATGCGCAGGACCAGCGGGAAGTTCCAGGCCATGAAGAGCCCCCCGGCGAAGTCCAGGAACGCCAGGGCAAACGCGGCCAGCCACCAGGGGACCCCGCAGAGAATGCAGACCGGGATGATCGTCTCCCGGCCGAGCGGCGGGACGATGTAGGCGACCATCATCCCGAAGAGCAGAAGCCACTGCTCGGCCGGGAGGAGGAACCAGACGGCGGCGAGAAAGAGCGCGCAGAGCAGGAAGGGGACCGAGACCTTCAGCCAGCTCGCCTGGCCATCAGCGCCGTCATCGTCCCATACATCGATCTGCCACATGAACCACCGTCACCCGCGGGCGAACACCCGCTCTTGGGCCGGCGTCACTCCTCACCGACAGGGCCGTTAGGGCTTGCAGGGCCCCGGGTATTCAGAATACGCTCGATGATCTTCGACGAACTGGCGAGAGAGCCGGGATACCCCGGTATCCGGACGACGTCCGCATCGAGCCCACGGTCCCGGAGCTTCTGCTGGAGACGTTCCTCGTCGAAATGCTGGTTAAACCCGAGCGTAATGATGTCGGGCCGGATCTCTGCTATCGGCCTGAACATATCATGCAGGTCGCCGAGAAGCGCATGGTCGACCGGTCTTAACGCCTGCACCATCCTGAGCCTCTGCGCCTCCGGGAGGATCGGTCGCGGCTTATGCTTTACATTCGCGTCCCGCGCCACGATCACGGAGAGTTCGTCGCCAAGCCTCCGGGACTCCTCAAGGTAGTACAGGTGCCCGGGGTGGAGGATGTCGAATGTCCCCGTTGCGACCACACGGATCACTCGACCACCTCAAGGTGTGTCACGCTGCCGTCCGCCCGGTAGCACCGCCAGTCCCTCCCCGTATAGGGGTATCCGACGATGACGTGGTATCGCCCCACGGTCGGAAAAAACCGCAGGTCCGCCGACGACGGGGAGAGGACGCCGTTCGGGTGGCTATGGGCACTGCCGGCCTGGTGAGTATCCAGCGGGAGCATATCGATGAAGAACGAGGCACTCTCCTCGCCGACGATGGTACCGGGCACCAGGTCGAGGTCCCGGATAATGCCGTCCTTCTCTCGCAGCACGGCAACGAACTCGTTCGGATGATGTTCCCATCCGAGTTCGAAGAGCATTGAAAGCAGATCCCTGCTGATCCCGTGTATGGCCATTTCTACTGAATGGTAGGCGAGGAGGCAACATAAGCCCTCGCGTTCGGCATGCGTGCCCGGCCTGCGGGGGTCCGGAAAGAAAAAAGTGGGATCGTTTAAGGGATGACCCTTTCTTCCGGCAGTACCGCCGTAGTCGCATTCTCCACCACAGTCGCATTCTCTGCCGGAGTTACGTTCTCCACCGGGGTCACATTCTCCGGCGGCAGCACGAAACCCGGCGGCACAAGAACCGTGTCGATGATGTGGATGACACCGTTGTCAGCCGTGAGATTGGATGTGACGATGGTCGCGTTCTCTATCGTGAGGTCGCCGTCGACAGCCGTAACATTGAGACTATCCCCGGCAAGCGTCTCAAGAACCGTTTCGTTCCCGGTGACGTTTGCCTCTGTAGCCAGATCTTCTGCGGTATAGTTCCCCCTCACCACATGATACATGAGAAGCGCGTCAAGTGTCTCCGTATCGTTCGAGAGTTCAGCAAGGGTCTCGTTGCCGAGGACCTCGAAAGCAGCATTATCCGGGGCAAAGACCGTATACGGCCCTCCAGCAGCGAGCACCGTCTGCGTGAGTCCGGCATCCTCGACGGCGTCCGCAAAGGAGGTCAGGTTCTCATCCCCGGCAATCAGAGCTGCCAGCGTCATGTTCGACTCTTCCCCGGGGGTCACGTTCTCATCCGGGGCCACCACCATCCCCTCCGGGACGACGATGACGACACCTTGCATGGGTGTCCGTTGTGTCGAGGCGTTGAGCGTACAGCCGTACGGGTAGGTCCCCGTATCGTTGAACGTGTGATTGAACGTCTCGTTCTGCTCTATCGGTCCGGAGTCAAAAAGCCCTCCCGTGCTGGTGACGGTATGGCTTACCTCGTCGTAATTCGTCCAGGTTACCGTTGTATTGCCCTCGACCGTGAGCGAGGCGGGGATGTACGCACCGCCGCGGATATCGACGTCGGTGGTCGCCGCGAGAACCGGCAGGGCGACGAGTCCGATGGCCAGGGCCGCTACGAGCCCGAGTATGGTTGAATTCCTTCTCATGCAATCTCACCACGTTTATGAACCACGGCAGGGAGAACGGCCGGCATCACGGAGTCGGGCCCAGAACGCACTCCCAGCCCCCGGGTTCACAATACCGGGATACCTGCCCGAAGAGTTCGGCACCGCTCGCCGCTGCCACAGAGCGGAAAATAACCGTGAAAATATATAAATATTATTATATTTCAGAGATACCAGGCCCCCGGACCGGAACCGCCCCCCTATCGTGAAAAATCTACGGTATCAGGCTGTTCAAAACGGTCCGTCCTGTTCAAAACTCCTCCCGTACCGGATGGCAAGTTCCGCCTTAAAGAGCTCCTTTCCGAGGTAGCCGGCGTGATCAAGCCGGGAGAGGCACCCATTTGAAAGAAGTGTATAGAAAACGTCTTCCCAGTGTCTTCCCCGCACGGCACGACCCTTATGAACAGCGACGATATAGTCACCCTCGATCCCGATACGGATGCATCCAAGCGGGTCATAGGTAATCTCATTCGGTACGGGATGCGTATCCATAGCGTTCTCATACTCCAGCGGCGGTTCGCGACGCCGCCGCTTCTCCTTCAGGATCAGGAGGTCGAGTCCCAGGTCTTTGGGAT
>PGYH01000017.1 GCA_002839575.1 Methanomicrobiales archaeon HGW-Methanomicrobiales-6 | reverse complement strand
GCGCCATCCCGCCCCGGACGGTGTTCGTCTCCACCCGCTCCAGGTTCCGGTAGCCGCTCACCTCCTGCTGCTCGGTCGGCTCGCCGTCGATGCAGACCGGGCAGTTCTCGATGATCATCCGGAGCTCCTTCTCGCTCGGGAGATACTGGAGGCTCATGATGTTGTTGTACTGCCGGATTTCCTCGATATAGCGCTCCACTTCCTCAGGCCGGGGGATGTAGCGGCCGATCCCGAGCGCCTGGCGCACGTAATCGCCTACCAGCACCGAGAGCGCCTGCGCCGTCCCGCCGGCGCTCCGGATGGGACCCGCGTAGTAGATCTTCAGGTAGTCCGTCCCGTCGTCGTTCTTCCCGAGGCTGACCTTCGCAATCCCCTCTGTCGGGGCGGCCACCACGCCTTCGGTCAGGAGCGCCATCGCTCCCCGGATGGCGTGGTCGAGGATCTCCTCCGGCGTGGTCTCGCCGAATTTTCGTGCTGCAAAATCGTCGCCGATGCGGAGCGCCGCCTCTTCGCGGGACATCTCCTGCTCGAGCTCCCGTATCCGCGCCGCGATACCCTTGTAACCGAGGAGCGCCTCCACACGGTCGGCGAGGTCGCTTGCCACCGGGATCTCGATCTCCGTCCTTGGATCGATCCCGCGGGCCCGTGCAGCAGCGGCGAACTGCATCGCGGACTCAAGCCCGGCTACGAGTTCCTCGAAGTACCGGGCGGTAGCAGGTGAGACCTCCATGTAGGGAATATGGGTTCTTCACGCATTTAGATGGCGCGGGATCAGGTATGGGGCGCCTTCAGAGGGTGCCTGCGATCTGGATGATCCTCTCCCGGATCCCTTCCGGCGGGAGCATCTGGTCCACGTTCCCGGTCTCGAACGCGGCGCGGGGCATGGCATGGATGGCGCATGTCCGGAGGTCCTGCGCGATGGTGGCACCGCCGATAGTCTTGATGTGGCGAATCCCCTGAGCCCCGTCGCTCCCCATCCCCGAGAGGATCACCCCGACGATCCGGTCGCTGCCGCTCCGCTTGAGCGACGTCATGGCAACGTCGATCGAGGGCCTGACATACTGCACCTTCTCGTCGTCGAAGAGACTGATGGTCCGGTTCCCAACGAGTTTCAGGTGGATATCACTTGGGGCCACGTAGATCGTGCCGTGCTCCACGGGATCACCGTCCTCCGCGACCCTGGCCTCCATCCGGGACGTTTTTGCGAGATGCCTGCAGAGTGCGCTGTTAATATGGTGCGGCATGTGCTGGACAATGACGATAGCGGCATCGACGAGCGGGAACCGTAAAAAGATCGTCTCCAGCGTTCGCGGGCCGCCGGTGGAGGAACCGATGATCACGATCGTCCGGCCGTCACAGGAAAGGGATGCAGAGTTCTCCATGCGCGCTCCCATTTCTTATGCGAGGTAATCGAGGTAGCCCTTCACGATGGCTATGATCTCATTCGCTTCGAAAGGTTTTGTGATGTAATCGATGACATGTTCCTTAAGGTAGTCCAGTTCCCCGTCCGGAACGTCTTTTGCAGTAAGCATCGCAACGATATTCCCTTCCATCAGGCCTCGATCGATCATCTCTTCGATCGTCTCCCATCCATCCTTCTGGGGCATCATGATATCCATCAGGATAACGCCCCGGAACCCCTTCTCCAGTTCCCTGATGCATGCATCACCGCTCTCTGCGGTGACGACCCCGATCCCCTCCGGCTCGAAGAGTTCCTTCATCACCTCGAGGATGAACACGTCGTCGTCGACGACCATAATCCGCCGGCACGGCACTTCTGCCATCTGCTCCCCTCCCCGGACCCCACCCGGATCTCAGGTAGTTCTCTCTACCTCGAACCTGTATATAAGCCTGCGGATTTTCTCCGCGGTCCTTCGGCCGCTTCCAGGGTGAATAAGACGGTCGAACCCATTCCTTCCCCGGCACTCTCGGCCCATATGCGCCCCCCGTGCCGCTCGATAATCCGCCTGCAGATGGCAAGGCCGAGGCCCGGGGAGTCGAGGTCGTGCCGGGAGGAGTCGGCCTTATAAAACTCAACGAATACCCGATCGAGCTGTTCGGACGCCATGCCAATCCCGGTATCGCTGACCGCAACGATGACAACATCCTGCTCCCGCTTAGCGTCGATGCTGATTGTTCCGGTTCCATTCGGCATGTACTTAATGGCGTTGGCGATCAGGTTGTCGAATACCTCGCCCAGGAGCACCCTGTCGGCCCTGATGGTGAGCCCTGCCGGAACGTTGTTGTTGAGGGTGATCTCCTTTGCCTTGAAAAGCGGCGCATAATTCAGGAGAATGTTGTCCAGTTCGGCACGCAGGTTCAGCGGTTCGAGATCGAGTTCGATGTAGAGCGAGTTCATCCGGGCGAGCTGGAGGGTTTTCTGGACCAGATCTTTCATGTAGGTCACGTTGTGGCCGGCGATCTCGAGGAGGCGCCGGAGATCCGGATCCTGCTCGCGCTCGATGATCCTCGGCATGAGCGCGACCAGCGGTGTCAAGGGCGTCTTGAGGTCGTGCCCGAGCTGCGATATGAACTCGTCCTTCTGGGCAAGGAGTTTCTCGACGTCGGCGGTTCGCTCCCTGACCATCGCGTCGAGTTCCTGGTTGACGAGACTGAGCTGGCTTCGCAGCACCTCCAGTTCCCGGTTCTTTGCCTGAAGGTTCCCGGCAAACCCTTTGAGTGCCTCTTCCGCCTGCAC
Organism: Methanomicrobiales archaeon HGW-Methanomicrobiales-6; assembly: GCA_002839575.1. Lineage (GTDB taxonomy): Archaea > Halobacteriota > Methanomicrobia > Methanomicrobiales > Methanoculleaceae > Methanoculleus > Methanoculleus nereidis. Next base: position 19,198 of record PGYH01000017.1, on the reverse strand, counting down.
CCGCTGGGTGATATCGATCCCGAGCTGCAGCATCAGGGGCGACCCGTCCGTGTCGGTGAACGGGTAGGCGTGGACTTCGTAGGTCTTCCCGTTCATGTGATCCCACTCCCACCGTTGCGAGTTCCTGAGGGTAAAGACCAGCGTGCTGTGGCAGGGGTTGCAGGGCCTGCGGGTGCCGCGCTGCACCTCGTAGCAGGGTCTATCCCCCGGAGTGCCGAAGGTCTCCCGGAATGCCTTGTTGGCGAACCGGAAGGTGTGGTCCTCCGCCTGCAGGGTGATGTAGGCGGGGAGCGTGTCCAGGACTGAGAGAAGGCGGCTATGTTCGGCGCTCAGGGCGGCTTGTGCTTCTTTGTACCGGGTGATGTCCGAGACCCGGCAGGCGATGACGGCATTGTCGAAACAGCGGCCCCAGAGAACCAGCCAGCGTGTTTTACCTTCCCGGCAAACGAACCGTGTCTCGAGGACCACGTTGCCCGCATTGGGTTTTGCCCGGGTGAAGAACCGTTCGCGATCTTTTGCGAACGGCCAGATCCTCGATACCGGCAGGTTCTGCAGCTCCTGCACCGTGTAGTCCAGGAGTTCCGCGAAGTCGCTGTTCGCGTCCACTATCGTCCCGTCCTCCTGCCGGAGAAGGAACGCCCCGCCGGGGGCACGTTCCATGGCCTCCTGGCGGCGGGTCTGTTCCCGGGTCGAGTAGCCGACGGTCGAAGCGAGCGACGCAAGGGCGATCATGGCGACGAGCGGAAGGAACGCACCCGGTTCGGGGTATGCGCGCAACATCGTGACACCGAGAGAGGCAAGTCCGAGCACGGTGGCGGCGACGATCCCCCTCTCGTGGTAGAGATAGCCGGCGATTGCGGCAGGAACAAAAAGGAGAAACCATAGGATGGGGTTGGTGCCGGGAGGCTCCACAAGGAGCGCGGCAAGGACCGCAATACCCGAAGTTCCTGCAACCAGGACCATCCGGGGTTTCAGGTAGCGCCCTATCGGCAGGAGCGGAAAGGGGCTCTTTGTGATTCGAGCTGCCATCAGACCCTATGGATCTGAAGGCTTCCGGATCATTTATTATTCGCGGATCGGCTGTCTGCCTCGAGTGCTTCGGTGAGCGGGCCGGCTCCCGGCTCCCCCATCTTCCAGAGGAGGAGCGCAGCGCGTTCCTGCGTCTTCGGGTCGGGGCTCTGCATCAGGCGGAGGAGCGGTTCGACCGCCGGCTCCCCGATCCGGCAGAGGGCCATCGCGGCAAACGGCTGGAGGGCCGCATCAGCGCTCTCGACGATGCCGACGAGGGGTTCGATGGCAGGCTCGCCGATCCCCGTCAGGGCCGCCGTGGCGTATCGCCGGAAGTCCCGGTCGTCTGCGGTGCGCATCGCCGCGAGGAGGGGTTCGATGGCATCCTCGCCGATCTGCACCAGCGCACGGGCGGCGTACCACCGGACGTCGTTGTTCCCGGTCTGCATTGCGTCGATGAGCGGCCCGACTGCCGCTTCTCCGCTTGCCCCGAGCTCTGCTGTCGCCGCCCGGCGCGCCGCGAGAGGGCCGTCCCGGAGATCGGCGATCAGTTCCGCGATCCGGGTTCTGTCAGTCATAGCGTCCAGGTACACCTTCGCGGGTGTTATGTCTTCCTGATGCTGCCGAGTGCCTCGCGGGCAGCCTCGCGGACCTCCTCCCTCTCGTCGTCGAGTGTCCGGATCAGGGGGTCGGCCGCCCGCCGTTCCCCGATATCCCCGAGGGTTCGCGCGGCACCCGCGCGGACGCGCCAGTCATCATCGGTGCGGAGCGCTTCAATGAGCGACCTGACGGCGGGTTTCCCGACAAACCCGAGAGCGGCGACCGCTCCCTGCCGGAGCAGATCGTCGTCCGTCCGGAGCGCCTCGATGAGAGAGAGGAGGGCAGGCTCGCCGATGTCCCCGAGCGCGCCCGCCGCACGCTGCCGCACGTCCCCGTCGGGGTCGCGGAGCGCATCGATAAGGGCCGCAACGGCACTCTCTCCCCCGATGCCCCCGAGCGCCAGCGCCGCCCCCCACCTGACGCGCTCGTTCCCGGTGGAGAGGCTCGCAATGAGCCCTTCCCGCGCGGCCTCGCCGATAGCCCCGAGCGCGAGAGCCGCCCTGCTCCGGACGTAGGTCTCCTCGTCGTTGAGCGCCCCCATCAGTGCCGGGATCGCTGCGGGGTCGCCGATCTCGCCGAGAGCGACCGCGGCCATCCACCGCACATCGACATCGTCGTTCCGGAGGCTCTCGGCGAGCGGCCCGACGGCCGGAGGGCCCAGTCTTCCGAGGGCCTCCGCCGCCTTCCAGCGGACGCCGACCTCCGGGTCCGCGAGGAGGGCCGCGAGCGGTTCGACCGCGGCGGAAACGCCGGCGTCGCCCAGGCACCCCGCCGCCTGGTAGCGGGTCTCCGGGTCCCGGCTCGAGAGCCGGGCGATCAGCCTTTTCGTATCCCGGTCACATGCGGGTGCCCCGGGCCCCCCGATACGGAAGTGGAGATCGCCGGCACGCCTGCCCGCAAGCTCGAAGAGGTAGCCGAGGAGGTATGCCGCGACGACGAAGACCCCCGCGCTTACGAGGATGCCCGGGCCCGGGGGGCCGTAGAAGAGATACTCTACAGCAATGTGGACCGCGGCGAGCAGGAACCCGACGGCGACTGCGCGTCTGCGGTACCAGAACGCGGCGAGGATGAGCACCAGATAGAAGAAGTGGGTATACGTGACCGTGTTAACGAGGAGATCCAGCAGAACGGAGAGCGCCGTGACGAGAGCAATTATCGCAAGCCTGCCCCATTCCCGTGAGTTCCCCGGCAGACCTGCAGGATTCATCCTGATGATCGGGTGCGGGCCGCATCCATAAAGAGTTTGTGCGGCCCCGCTCCCCCCTCACCGCTGCTCTGCGCCCGCGGTTTCTACCTTCCTGCCGGCGGTCTCCTTCAGTTTCGCAAGCGACGCCTCGATGAACACGGGGATGTCATCCGGCTGTCTGCTCGAGACCAGATTGTCGTCGATCACGACCTCCCGGTCGATGTACTCCGCACCGGCGTTCTTGATGTCCTGTGCGACGGACTTCCAGCCGGTGATCTTGCGGCCCCGGAGCACCTGCGCGGTGATAAGGAGCTGGGGCGCATGGCATATGGCGAGGATCGGTTTGCCGCTCCGGGCAAAGCGGCGCACGAACTCGACGGGCGCATCGTGGGCCCGAAGTTTGTCGGGCGAGTAGCCGCCCGGTATGAAGAGCGCGTCGAAATCGTCCGGTGATACGTCCGATGCCGCCCGGTCGATCGTGACCGGCGTCTGATCCTTCTTCCCGTGCACGGTCTCTCCTGCGGAGAGGCCGACGTGGATGAGGTCGTGGCCGCCCTCCCGGAACGCTTCCGCGGGCTTTGTGTACTCGACATCCTCGAACATATCCCCAACCAGGACTGCTATTTTGCTCATCGTCATTCCTCCAGGGCCGGACTCCCGACCCGGCCCTGATCGGCTCGGCCGGAAGATATAATGGTATCGGGACCGGGAACCGTGGGCGTCCGGCTATCCCTCCGGCCGCTCCGGCCGCTGCTGCGGCTTTCTCCCGGATGTCGGAGCGATCTCTATACCTTTTTATAGCCCTGCGCAGAACCGGGAACATATGCCCGTGCCGACTGGAGAACCCGGCAGAGGCGCCACCCATGGGAGGAAGGCCTCTGGCTGACTGGTACACCCTCTCCGCGGAGGAGGTCCGCCGGGAACTCGGCACCGGCCTGTTGGGCGTAAGCCCGGGAGAAGCGGAGGAGCGGCTGCAGCGCTACGGGAAGAACGTCCTCCGCGAGGAGGCCCGGGAGACCCGGCTCCAGGTCTTCCTCCGGCAGTTCAAGAGCGTCCTGATCGTCATCCTGATCATTGCGGCGGGAATCTCGTTCCTCGTCGGCGAGCCCGTCGACGCCGCGGCCATTCTCATCATCGTCGTCTTGAACGCCCTGCTCGGGTTCTCCCAGGAGTGGCAGGCCGGAGAGGCGATCGAGGCGCTCAAAAAGATGCTCGTCCAGCACGCCGTGGTCATCCGCGGCGGGGAACGGCAGGAGATCGATGCTGCGGGGCTCGTGCCGGGGGATATCGTCATCCTTGAGATGGGAGAACGGGTGCCTGCCGATCTCTTCATCACGGATGCGACGTCGCTTGAGGTGGACGAGGCGCCGCTGACCGGCGAGTCGTCGCCGGTGGACAAGGCGCCGGGGTCGCTCCCCACCGGGACGGCTCTCGCCGAGCGGAGCAACATGGCTTTCGCGGGCACGACGGTGGTCAACGGGCGGGGGCGGGGCATCGCGGTCGCCACCGGGATGCAGACGGAGTTCGGGAAGATCGCCGGCCTCTCCCAGCGGGTCGCGGACGAGACGACGCCGCTTGCCCGGCAGATGGACCGCCTCGGCCGCGATCTCGGGCTGATCGCCATCGGCATAGCCGTGCTCGTCGTTGTCGTCGGTCTCCTGCAACAGCGCGGGTTCCTGGAGATGTTCCTGATCGGCGTCTCACTCGCGGTGGCGGTGATCCCGGAGGGCCTCCCGGCGGTCGTGACGCTGACGCTCGCCCTCGGCATCAAGAACATGATGCGGAGGAACTGTCTGATCCGCCACCTCCCTGCGTCGGAGACGCTCGGCGCGGTCTCGGTGATCTGCACGGACAAGACCGGGACCCTCACGCGGAACGAGATGGCGGTCGTCCGGGTGAGGACGCCTGATACGGAGGTCGCGGTGACCGGGACCGGGTATCTTCCGATGGGCGAATTCCTCGTTGAGGAAAAACCCATCGACCCGCTCGCCGACCCGGGGCTCCGGCAGTTCCTCCGCACCGGCCTCCTCTGCAACCACGCGACCCTCATTCTCGAGGAAGGGGGATGGCGAATCCTCGGCACGCCGACCGAGGGGGCGCTCGTCGTCGCGGCGGAAAAGGCCGGCCTCTCCCGTGACGATGCCCCGGAGGCAGCGAAGGAGTTCTCGTTCAACTCCACCCGGAAACGGATGACGATCGTCTACCGGGAGGCGGAAGGGGACGTTGCCCACGTGAAGGGGGCGCCGGAGGTGCTCCTCTCCCTGTCGTCCCGGCTGCTCCGGGGGGGTTCGGTCGTGCCGCTCACGGACGATCTCCGGGATACGCTTCTCTCCGAGATCGAGGAGTATGCGTCGCAGGGACTCCGGGTGCTCGGGGCGGCGTACCGCCCGCTCCCGGAGGGCCTCGCGTGGACCGAGGATACGGTGGAGCAGGACCTGATCTTTCTCGGGTTCGCCGGGATCGTCGACCCGCCGCGCCCTGAGGCGGCGGAGGCGATCCGGCTCTGCAGAAGCGCCGGGATCGACGTGATCATGATCACGGGGGACAACCCGCTGACCGCCTACGCCATCGCCCGGGGCCTCGGGCTCTCGAGCGAGGGGGCGCTGACGGGGGCCGAACTCGAGGCCTTGAGCGACGACGAACTCGAACTGCGTCTCCGGACGACGAAGGTCCTCTCCCGGGTCACGGCAGAGCACAAACTCCGGGTGATCGATATCCTCTCCCGGAATCAGGCGGTCATCGCCATGACCGGCGACGGCGTCAACGACGCTCCGGCACTGAAGAAGGCGAGCATCGGTATAGCCATGGGGATCAAAGGGACGGATGTGGCGAAGGAGTCGAGCGACATGGTGCTCGTGGACGACAACTTCGCAAGCATCGTCGCCGGCGTCGAGGAAGGGAGGCGGGAGTACGACAACATCAGCCGGTTCACCCGCTACCTCCTCTCCTCGAACGTCGGAGAACTCGTCGCGATCGTCGGCGGGCTCCTCCTCGGGCTGCCGCTCATCCTCATCCCCGTCCAGATCCTCTGGATAAACCTGGTCACCGACGGCCTCACCGCCCTCGCCCTCGGCCTCGAGCCTGCCGAGCGGGACGTCATGCGGAGACGCCCGCGGGACCCCGGGGAGGCCATTCTCACGCGGAACGCTTACCTCGTCATCCTCATCCTCGGGGTTTGGCTCGGCCTTCTGACCATCTACGTCTTCTCCGGCCTCTACGAGGTCAACCTCGACAGGGCGCGGACGATGGCGTTTACCGGCCTCATCATCTTCGAGCTCTACAACGTGCTGAACTTCCGGTCGTTCCGGCAACCTCTCTACCGGGTCGGGTTCTTCTCGAACCCCACTCTGCTCCTCGCGATCCTCGGGAGCCTCGCCCTCCAGGCATTGGTCGTCTACGTCCCGATCTTCAACACCTTCCTCGGGACCGCGCCGCTGACCCCGGGTGACTGGGGGCTGCTCGCCCTCCTCGGGCTGCCGGTGCTGATAGCCGGGGAAGCCTACAAGATTCTCCTGCTGAGGCGGGGGAATGATGCGACGGGCCGAAGGGCCGGAGCATGAGCACCGGAGGTGCGATTGCGACTGAATCTCCGCCGGGATACGGGCGTCTCGATGGATACCCGGGCGCGAGCGCTCGCGCCCGGCGGGAACAGCACGGCTATCGGGGCTTCTGCAAACAGCGCCGTCCTCGGGATCGTTGCAGGGAACGGTCTCTCCGTCTCGTGTCTGGAGTTCCTGACGGTACGGACGTTCGTGCTCTTCGTTACAGTGGCCATCGGGACGGCATTCCTCCGGCTCAACTTCGCCGTCCCATGAGCCGGCGTTACCGGGTCGGCGGGATCCTGGACTCCCGGGTCGCCTCGACCTCCTGGAGCCGGCCGACCACCCACCTGTACGCGGTCGCGGCCGCCTCCCTGACCGAGGCGCTCGGGTCCTCTCTTCGCATCCGATCAAGCGGCTCCCGCGCCTTCGGGTCGGCGATCGTCCCGAGGGAGAGGGCCGCCTGCGCCCTGACATACTCATCGGGGTCCTGGAGGGCCTGGATCAGCCCGTCGACGTCCCGGCCGTCACGCATGGTATCGACCTCATCGATTGTCGCCATAGCAATCTCCTGATCGTTTCGCGTAGACGTCCCGGCGGTATATATGCCTTGCCGGGCGGACCGGAGGGGGGCCCGAAGCGCGGGTTCCCGACCGCCTACGTCCGGCCCTCCGCCGCCTTCCGGTCCGCGAGCCTTCCCACCACCCGGGCGTGTGCACCGGACGCGGCCCGCCGGACGCCCGTATCAGAGTCCGAGAACTTCAGCCGCACGAGCGCCTCCAGCGCCCGTTCGTCGCCGACGGTGCCGAGCGCCTCGGCGGCAGTCAGCCGCACGTTCTCGGCGGGGTCTGAAAGCGCCGCAACCAGCCCGTCCACATCCCTCTTCCGCCGCATGGTATCGATGTCCTTTCTCTGCGTCATATGCCTCTCCGATTATCAGATACGGCGCATTTAAGGCACTCGGCGTTATGAACGTTGCGGAAGAGCATCATGCAGGACGCTTATGGCTTGCCTGCCAAAAAGAGGTTAATATGCCGCCAGATACCGGTCGAGTTCCCAGGGGTGGACCGTCGTCCGGTAGGCATCCCACTCGGCTTCGGCAACGCTCGTGAGCGCCTCGACGACGTGGGGGCCGAGCGCGTTGCAGATGAGGTCGTCAGCAAGCAGGGCGGAGTGAGCCTGGTGGAGGTCGCCGGGAAGCGTCTCGATCCCGTTCTGGCCCCGCTCGGTGGACGTCATGTGGAAGATGTTCTTGTGAACATCGGCCGGGGGCTCGATTTCGCTCCGGACCCCGTCCATCCCGGCGGCGAGCATCGCCGTGAAGGCGAGGTAGGGGTTGCAGGTCGGGTCGGGGCTGCGGAACTCGACCCGGGTGCTGTTGCCCCGGGGCGCCGGGACCCGGACAAGGGCCGACCGGTTGCTCGCGCTCCAGCTGATGTAGCAGGGCGCTTCGTAGCCGGGGACGAGCCTCTTGTAGGAGTTGACCGTCGGGTTCGCAATCCGGGTGATCGCCGGCGCGTGTTCGAGCAGCCCACCGATGAAGTGCATGCAGGTCTTCGAGAGCTGGAGGGGGGCGTCGGGGTCGTAGAAGGCGTTCACCCCGTCCTTTGCGAGCGAACAGTTCACGTGCATCCCGCTCCCGTTGATGCCGGGGATCGGTTTTGCCATGAAGGACGCGTGCAGGCCGCGCATCAGCGCCATCGTCTTGACCGCGAATTTGAACGTGATGACGTTGTCTGCGGTATGGAGGGCATCGCTGTACTGGAAGTCGATCTCATGCTGGCTCTCGGCGACCTCATGGTGCGACGCCTCAATCTCGAACCCCATCTCGATGAGCGCAAGAATGGCCTCGCGCCGGAGATCCTCCGCGAGGTCGGTCGGTGCAAGGTCGAAGTAGCCGCCGACGTCCTGGAACTGCGTGGTCGGCCGTCCCTCGAGCATCTTGAAGAGGAAGAACTCCAGTTCCGGCCCGGTGTTGAAGACGTAGCCGTCCTTCGCCGCATCCTCCATCGCCCGCCGGAGCACGTAACGCGGGTCGCCCTCGAACGGTGTGCCGTCCGGTTTGCAGACGTCGCAGATGAACCGGGCAACCCGGTTCTCCCGGGGCCGCCAGGGCAGGAGGGTGTAGGTCGAGAGGTCGGGTTTGAGCACCATATCGGACTCCTCGATCCGGACGAACCCCTCGATCGACGACCCGTCAAACCCGATGCCGCCGGTCAGTGCCTTCCCGACCTGTTTTGCCGGGATGGCGACGTTCTTGGGCATGCCAAGGAGGTCGGTGAACTGCAGGCGAAGGAATTTGACGTTGTCCTGTTCGATGCGCTCGAGCATTGCTGAGATGTTGTCGAGGGTCATATGGAAGGAAACTTCCTTCCAATAGTATTTATACTTAGCGGGATTACACCTATCAGAGCGTTCCCCGACTGCCTGGAGGCGGAGGGGGGCGGGTCGACCGTGATGACAATGTGCGGCATAATTGGCGTAATGGATAAATCTCGCCGGACGATGGACGGTTCCGGTATCCGACAGGCCCTCTCCATGATGAACGAACGCGGCAGCGGCGAGGGGGCGGGGTATGCAGCCTACGGCATCTATCCCGACTACCGGGACTGCTACGCCCTCCATGTCTTCTTCGACGACGTCCACGAGAACAAACCGCTCCTCGATTCGGCGCTCGCGCAGTGGGGGACGATCGAGCACGACGAGGCGATCCCCACCTGCGACCGACCGGGCCTCCGTGCGGTCCACACCCCCTGGCGCTACTTCTTCAAGCCCGACCCGTCTCTCGCGGCGCCTGAGGACGAGATCGTCAGCGCTCTCGTGATGCAGGTCAACGCCGCCCGCCGCGGCGCGCTCATCTTCTCCTCCGGCAAAGACCTCGGGGTCTTCAAGGCCGGAGGGTGGCCCGAGGACGTCGCAGACTTCTACCGGATCGAGGACTACGAGGGCTACATCTGGCTCGCGCACAACCGCTACCCGACGAACACCCCGGGGTGGTGGGGCGGCGCACACCCGTTCAACCTCCTCGACTGGAGCGTCGTCCACAACGGCGAGATTACCTCCTACGGGACCAACCGGCGCTACATCGAGAGTTTCGGGTACACCTGCACGATGTTCACGGACACCGAAGTCATCGCTTATTTAATTGACCTCATGGTGCGGCGGCACGGCCTTGACATCGACCTCGCCGTCCGGGCACTCGCGCCGCCCTTCTGGGAGGAGATCGGCCGGATGCCCGCGGCGGAGCGGGAGTGGAACAGTGCTCTGCGCCTCGCTTACGCGTCCGCGATGATGAACGGGCCGTTTGCCATCGTGGCCGCGAACCGCGATATGATGATCGGGTTCACCGACCGGGGCAAACTCCGGCCGATGGTCGTCGGCGAGTGCGATGACCGGCTCTACATCTCAAGCGAAGAGGCGGCGATCCGGGCGATGGAACCCCGGGTCGAGTCGATCCGGATGCCGGCCGCGGGCGAGCCGGTGATCGGGAGGGTTATCGCATGATCGGGAGCCTCCCCCCGCGCTATCGGATCAGCGTCGACCCAGTCCGGTGCATGGAGTGCGGGCGGTGCATCGAGAACTGCGCTTACGGAGTCTTTTCGCGGGACGGCGACCGGATCTTCGTCAACTCCCGGAACTGCACCGCCTGTCATCGCTGCATCGCCTGCTGCCCCCGGGACGCCATCAGCCTCGAGGAGCACCCCTGCGACTACCGGAGCCACCCTCTCTGGACCCGGGAAGCCCGGGAGGCGATCTACAACCAGGCCCGGACCGGAAAGATCATCCTCGCCGGGATGGGCAATGCCCTCGACTACCCGGCCATCTTCGACCGCCTGGTGCTGGACGCCTGCCAGGTCACGAACCCGAGCCTCGACCCGCTCCGCGAGCCGATCGAGGTTACGACCCACCTCGGAAAGAAGCCTGCAAGCCTCGATCTCCGGCGGCGGGAGGGCGGCGACGTCGAACTCAGGACCCGCCTCACCCCGAACCTCCGCATCGAGACCCCGATCATGATCGGGCACATGAGTTACGGGGCGATCAGCCTCAACGCCCACCTCTCGATGGCCCGGGCGGCAAAAGAGACCGGGACCTTCATGGGCACCGGGGAAGGGGGGCTGCACGCCGCCCTCCACCCCTACCAGGACCAGATGATCGTCCAGGTCGCCTCCGGGCGGTTCGGCGTGAACATCGACTACCTGGAGCGCGGCGCCGCGATCGAGATCAAGATCGGCCAGGGGGCGAAACCGGGGATCGGCGGCCACCTCCCCGGGGAGAAGGTCTGTGCAGACATCTCCAGAACGAGAATGATCCCGGAAGGCAGCGACGCGATCAGTCCCGCGCCGCACCATGACATCTACAGCATCGAGGACCTCGCCCAGCTCGTCCGGGGGCTCAAGGAGGCGACGGAGTGGAAAAAACCGGTCTTTGTGAAGATCGCCGCCGTCCACAACGTCGCCGCCATCGCCGCGGGCATTGCGCGGTCTCCCGCCGACGCCGTCGTCATCGACGGGTTCCGGGGCGGCACCGGCGCGGCGCCGATGGTCTTTCGCGACCACGTTGGTATCCCGATCGAGGCGGCGGTCGCGAGCGTGGACAAAAAACTCCGCGACCAGGGGATCAGAAACGAGCTCTCGGTCATCGCGAGCGGGGGTATCCGAGGAAGCGCCGATCTCGCGAAGGCGATCGCCCTCGGTGCGGACGCGGTCTACATCGGCACAGCGGCGCTCGTGGCGATGGGGTGCCGGGTCTGCGGGAACTGTTACCGGGGTCTCTGTCCCTGGGGGATTGCCACCCAGCGGCCCGACCTCGTGGCGCGCCTGAATCCCGACGAGGCGTCGAACCAGGTGGCGAACCTGATCCGGGCGTGGACGCTCGAGCTCTCCGAACTCCTGGGTGCCGCCGGGATCAACAGCATCGAGAGCCTGCGGGGCAACCGCGACCGGCTCCGGGGCTACATGCTCGACGAGGGGCTGATGCAGGTGCTCGACGTCAGAGGGGTGGGGGCGTGAACGCCCTCACGACGTCGCGACCTCGACACACTCCTTCCTCGTCCCGATCCGGGCAAGCGCCCCACACATTCCCGGGACGTAGGCGAGGGCCTTGCCCGAGTCCACCATGATCGAAGCGAACTCGTCCATCCGGGGCGAGACGACCATGCAGGTATCCGGGATCACCCGGGCGCCGCTCCGCTCGATGACGCTCACGAGGTCGGGGTTGTGCCTCGCGACCCCCTTTGCGGCGAAGATGTAGAAGGGTTTCGTCGTCTTCTTCCCCCGCAGAAGTTCCGCGAGTTCCTGGAGTTCGTCGGGGGAACAGTGCGGACACCCGACCGCGACCGCCTCGACCTCGGTCTCTGCAAAGAGGGCTTCGACCTCGTCCTCCGTGACCGTCACCCGGTCGAGGTCGCCGGTATCAAACGCGAAGACCCGGGCCTCGGGGGTAATCTTATCCACGTGGAAGAGGGCGACCGCGCCGGTCGCGGCCATCGCGGCGCCGAGGGCTTTGAGGTGGTCGCGGTTCGGCCGGATACCCTGGAACAGCGGGATCCGGTTCCCCACCTTCTTCCCTGCGACGTGACCGATGGCGCCCCAGTGGCCGGCGTGCGGGCCCGTGCCGCACTCGACCTCCACGACGACCTGCGGCCGCCGGTTCTCGACGATGTGGAGGCCGTAGTACGGAGTCTTTCCGATGATCGCCGCCGCAAGGGCACTCGGTCCGCCTTCGCGGTTCGTCCGGGCGCCGAGGACCGAGTTTGCGTAGGCGACCGCCGAGGACTCCGACCAGGCAAGGTGCTCCCCGTACTCCGTGATGCGGAGGTAGTAAGGCGTGCAGGTACACTCTACCCGGATTCCGAGTCTCCGGTAGGCCTCAACGACCTCATTCTGACGGCGGGCGAACTCCTCGTCGATCCCGAACTCCTGCCACCCCTCCCGCGGCATCCCGATGGGGTTCAAGACCGCCGGAACCGCCGCCCGGGCGTTGAGGCTCTGCAGCCAGGAGAGCCCCCATTTTCCGATGGTCTTGTAGGACGCACCGCTCACCTGGGCGCTCGTGATCGGGACGAGTTTCTCGGCCTCGTAGACCCTCCCGAGCGCAACCAGGATCTCCATCATCTTCTGGCGTGTCTCGCCGAACTCGCCGGCGAGCACCTTCTCGTCATCATCGTCGAGATACATTACACCCACTCCGCTCTTTTGAATTCGTCCTCTCTTCCCATAACCATCGTGGCATCGACCCCGACCTTCACGTTCGTCCCGTCTCCAAGGCGCGTCGGGTCGAGCGACGAGCCCCGTACGCCGGTGACGACCATGATATCGGTATCGCCCCGTACCCTTGTCGCGATCGCGTATTCGACGTCGTAGGGGTCGTGGATGTTGATATCCTCGTCCACCACCACGACATGTTTTACGGACGTATGGGCGGCAAACGCCGCCATGATGGCATTCTTCGCGTCTCCCTGCGTGTTCTTCCTGATCTGCACCACCGCATGGAGGTAGCCGGCCCCGCCCTTCGTGAGGAGGACGTCTTTGACCGTCGTCACCTCCCCGACGGCGCGGTAGATCTTCGGTTCGTAGGGCGCTCCCATCAGGAGTTTGTGCTCGTCGCCGGCCGGGAGGATACCGTGGTAGATGGGGTCCTCCTTGCAGTACATCTTCGTGAACTCGATCACGTGCTGCTGCCGCACAGGGTCGTAGGTCCCGGTGATATCGACGAACGGGCCTTCTGCCGCCTTTTCGGCACTGATGTAGCCCTCGAGGACGATCTCGGCGTCGGGAACCCGGACGCCGTTTTCGCACTCCCGGACGGCGAGTTCCCCGCCCATCAGCTCCGCGGCGTAGGCGAGTTCCTTTCCTTCCGGGACGCGGGTGCAGGCGGCGAAGGTCACGAGGGGATGGGTGCCGACGGTGACCGCGACCGGGAGTTTCTCCCCCCGGGCGAGCGCCGCTTTGAGCAGGGTATGGGTGTGTCTCCCTTCCACCAGGCGGGCGACGACCCGGTGGCCGTCGAGGACCATCATCCGGTGGATGGAAGCATTCTCAACGCCGTCATAGCGCGAAAAGACGATCCCGGACGTGAAGTAGCGCCCGGCATCGCCGGGAAAGTGCTTCATGATCGGGAGGCGGGAGAGGTCGGCAGGGATGCCGCCCTCGCACCGCCCGGCATCTACCACGCGGCCGCCGTAGGTCATGCCCGCGAGGTGTCCAACGAGATCACGCTCTTCCACGCCGAGCGCCGCTGCAAGCGCTCCGCGGCCGGAGAGAAGGTTCATCACCCCCCTGCGCCCGTCAAGGTCACGGAAGAAGAGGATTTTGTCTGTCCGGCTCGCCATACGGGGAGCCTCGTAGACGGTCGAGCAGGGGCTCTCGATCTCCTCGACCCGGCCCTGCTCCCGCATCAGTTCGATAAAGTTACGCATCGTATCCGCTCCATCGGGTCCCGAGGTCATGTTTGACTCCCATGTGGTCGAGCATCCGGGCCACCACCATATCGACGAGGTCGTCGATGGTCTCCGGGTGCTGGTAGAAGGGAGGGCTTGCGACCATCACGGTCGCGCCGGCCTCGTCGGCGGCAAGCATATTCTTCAGGTGAATCCGGGAGAGCGGCATCTCCCGGAGAAGGAGAAGGAGGGGCCGCCTCTCCTTGAGGCAGACGTCCGCCGCCCGGACGATCAGGTTGTCGGCGAACCCGTTGCTGACCGCTGCAAGCGTCTTCATGCTGCAGGGCACGATCGCCATCCCGTCGTAGCGAAACGATCCGCTCGCAATATCGGCCGCGAGGTTGCTGTTCTCGGCGTATATGGCGTCGAACCCCTCGAGGTTCACGCCTTCGATCCCGGCTATCTGCCGGGCGGTATCGGAGATGACGATGTGCACCGTTGCGTTATCGCAGAGCACTTCGAGGAGGCGGCGGGCGTAAACAACCCCGCTTGCCCCGGTGATCCCGACGACGAATTCCTTCTTCATGCGCTCCTCATATGTTATGTCACTACGAGTTTATCCTGTTTTGTCGCCCGCTTCACCCGGAGCACCTCTGTTGCCGCCTGCTCCACGGTGTCCCGCTGCTCCTCTACGGTATAGACGCCGAGACGCCACTGCTGCCGCCGGGTGTCGTTTAAGGTGTTGATGAGGGGGGAGACTTCCTCGATATCCACCATCGCGTGGCTGTTCCTGACCCGGACCTCCATCGAGAGCGCCCGGGGGAGCCGGGGGATGTCGACGAGGACTGTGTCTTCCGTGACGCCGGCGGTCCCGGCGATCTCGCGGGCAATCTCCCGTTCCCGGGCGGGGCCGGGTTCCTGCCGGAGGGCTGCGGCGTTCACCCGGTCTTCGCCGATATACAGCGCCCGCTTGTAGAGGTCCCGGGCGTAGACCCTGCGGGCGAGGTCGCGGACGATCGGGGAGGGGGAGTGCTTCAGCCGCTCCATGCAGGCGGCGTCGTCCATCCGCATCAGTTCGCGGGCGTCAGTGCCCGGGACGTTCTGCACCTCTTCCCGGAGAGCGTGGACGAACATGCTCGTCGCGATCCGGCTCACGTGATGGAAGTAGACCGCCGGGCGCATCAGCGTCCGGGCGATGAGGAGCGACTCGGCGGCGTTGATCCCGCCTTCGTGCAGGGCGATCCCTGAGGGGGTCATGATCGTCGACCGGATCAGCCGGTGTGCGTCGACCGTCCCGTAGGGGACGCCGGTGTAGTGGGCATCCCGCATCAGGTAGTCCATCCGGTCGACATCCAGACTGCCGTGGATGATGCTTGCGAGGCGGTGCTTCCCCGCGACGACGGCGCAGACCTCGGCGGGGTCGAGCCCCGCCTCTTCGAGGATTCCGGCGATCGTCCCCACGCGGACGAGATGATCGATCTGGTGGTGGCTTCTTCCCGTGAACTCCTCCATCACCGGCTCGGTGACGTGGGAGAAGGGGCCGTGGCCGATGTCGTGGAGGAGGGCGGCCGTGGTGACGAGTTCGGTCTCGCCGGCGTCGAGCCCGAGCTCGCCCGACATCAGGCCCGCGAGGTGCATCGTCCCGAGCGAGTGCTCGAACCGGATATGGTTTGCCCCGGGGTAGACGAGGTTTGCAAACCCGAGCTGGGTGACGTGCCGGAGCCGCTGGACGACCTCTGAGTCGAGCAGCCGGAGCGCGAGCGGTTCCGCCTCGACGTAGCCGTGCACCGGATCTTTGATGATCTTCATCGGTTCTGTTAAGATTCTTGGGAGATGGAAGATAAAGGTATTTGAAGGCGCGCGGCGTGCGGGGCGGTTTTCTTTTGGGAGGAGCGGGGTGTGGGTGCGGGGGTGGAGCGCTCAGGCGGCGGGGAGGGGGGGTCTCGCCCTCCCGAAGATCTCCGATCTTCTCAAACTCCACCCTCCAGGCCAGTCGTTCTGCCCATGAGAGAGGTGGGCCGATTGGTGGCGATACGCCCTGCCATAAATGGTCGTCCCCTGACCAGCACCGCAACGCTGATTGCCAGGAACCGTGTCGGTGAGGCACTACATTCCAATGGCTATTGCAATCATTGGGAGCAGAGTGTGGGAACAGAGAGTCAGGGTTTCCAGGGATGGTTACCTACCGTTTATCACGATGGAGGATGCGGCGGAGAGGGGAGATTGAGTTATAAAAAACCATACTGAGTTTCCATCTGTCTACAAGTGTCAACACAGCGAAATTTCAGGGCAATAATGGAGTTCGCTCCCAAGCCATACCACAGATTAGGCCCGGGAACCCCTCCACAAACTAAGGATCTAACGTCATGTCCAGCGTTTTTCAACCGCTTTTGACACTCTGATAGTACATGTTCCTCTGAATGCTTGCTCACAAACACTCAAAAGGACGATGTAGTGTTGTGAGGTATTGTTATTAAATCTTACCCCATCGGACAGGATCAGGTCATTCTGAAAAGTCATTCTAATGGACAATGATCTCGTCGCGCTTGAAGAATTAAATACTCGTTACTCTTTATATATTGATCGTCCCGATGATTGCCACAGCATGAGGGATAGCATAGCCATACGAACGAAACTAAGGAGATACGTCATGTACAGAGAATTTGAGTTACGGATTCTTTGGATCTTCAGGATCCGCTACGTGATCTACCGCCAAGCGAGCTGAGACCAGAGTATCAGAAACCCGCCTCAGATGGTTCCACAGGCCAACTGAGGCAAATCTTCAGGAATGAAGTTAATGCATTAATTGTAACTTAAGATTAGAAAGTTATTTGCCATCGTTCACAGGCCACTACTTTTCCTCTTGTATCTCGGACCCGGCAACTATTATCGATATCCTATCCATCCGAACCTGCAATTTCTTGACCACCTCCAATCCCTTCTTCAACAGGATGTTTTCACTCACCAGGCTCGTCAGGATCTCCGAGTGGGCCTGCATCCGTTGTCGGAACTCCGATTGAATCTCTCACACCTCCGCTGGGGCCATCACCGTAAGCTGCGGATCCGACACTGGTAGCAGTCCTCGATTTCTGCCTTGGAGTATAGCCAGCCTTTGTTCATAGTGATCCCGCTGGTCGAGGCCGACCACTGTGAAATTACACACTTCCAGAGATCCACACATGACCAGTAAGCCCCCGCAACTGAAACTGTTAACCCCCCCGACACCCCACATACATGACATTCAGCCATGATCACCTTCCTCTCCGGCGGAACCGGGACGCCTGCGCTCATCCGGGGCGTTCGCCAGATCCTCTACGACAGCGAGATCGCCGTGGTCGCGAACACCGCCGAGGATCTCTGGATATCAGGCGGCCACTGTGCGCCCGACATCGACACCGCCGTCTTCCTCTTTGCCGGCATCCTCGATACCAACCGGTGGTGGGGGATCAAAGGCGACACCTACGCCACCCATAACTACCTCCCGAAGGTGGCGGGCGGCGAACCCTTCCCGGTCGGCGACCGTGCCCGGGCCGTCCAGATCGCCCGGGCGGGGCTGTTCCAGAAGGGTCTGACCCTGACCGAGGCGGTCGAGCGCCAGTGCCGCTCGCTCAGGATCGGGGCGACCGTCCTCCCGATGACCGACGGCGATGCCGCCCTCTTCGTCGATACCGGCACCGAACGCGTGGCGCTCCTCGAGTACCGGATGGCCGCCGGGATGGGTGCGGAGGTCCGGGAACTCGTCAGGCCCGAGCCCCCGGCGGTCACCGGCGAGGTGCGGGCGGCGATCGAGGAAAGCGACGCCGTGGTGATCGGCCCCGCGAACCCGGCGGCGAGCATCCTCCCCATCCTCGACTGCGCCGGGATGCGGGACCTCCTCCGTGATACGTTCGTCGTCGCGGTCTCGCCGTTTTCAGGCGGCATCGCGCCGGACCAAAAGGATGCCGCCCTCATGTACGCCGTCGGCGAACCCCCCACCGCTCCCGCGGTCGCCCGGCTGTATGGGGATATCGTCGACGTCTTCGTCCAGGACATCCACGACCCCGACGACGTCCCCGGGTCGCTCCGCCTCGAGACGCGTC
This sequence comes from Methanomicrobiales archaeon HGW-Methanomicrobiales-6, assembly GCA_002839575.1. Classification (GTDB taxonomy): domain Archaea; phylum Halobacteriota; class Methanomicrobia; order Methanomicrobiales; family Methanoculleaceae; genus Methanoculleus; species Methanoculleus nereidis. Next base: position 1,408 of record PGYH01000017.1, on the reverse strand, counting down.
TGATGCACGAGCGGCAGGCCGAATCGCTCGCCTGGGACGTCATGGCGGTCATACGCCACGCCGTTTCTTAAAAATGGGGCGTTGACCATCCGGCAAAGTTTAGGAAAATTCATATAAGGATGCACTTGAAACGCTAATTATCCTATGATAACCTTCCTCTCGGGCGGGACCGGGACCCCGAAGCTCCTCCGCGGAATGCGGGAACTGCTGGATGACCGGGACGTCGCGGTCATTGTCAACACGGCCGAGGATACGTGGCTCTCCGGCAACCACCTCTCGCCCGACATCGATACGGTCATGTACCTCTTCGCGGGCATCCTCGACACCAATCGGTGGTGGGGGATCAAGAGCGACTCCTACATCACCCACGACCTCCTCGCACGGCTCGGCATCGACGAGTACATCGCCGTCGGCGACCAGGACCGGGCGGTCCACGTTGCGCGAGGGGAGATGCTCAGGGACGGCATAAGGCTTACAGAGGCAACTGCTGCGCTCTGCCGCACCCTGGGTGTCCGGGCGACCGTCCTTCCGATGACCGACTCCGTCGTGACGACCTACGTCCGGACGCCCCGGGGCGAGCTGCACTTCCAGGAGTACTGGGTGAAGCACCGGGGAGACGTGGCGATCGACGGCGTGGTCCGCCGGTTCCGCCAACCGCCGGCCGCGACTGAAGAAGTCGTCAGGGCGATCGAGGCGAGCGACGCCGTGGTGATCGGCCCGAGCAACCCGGTCACGAGCATATCGCCGATCCTCGAGTGCGCCGGGGTGCGGGAGGCGCTCCGGCGGCAGCGCGTCATCGCGGTCAGCCCCTTCATCGGCGATACGCCGGTCAGCGGCCCGGCGGCGGCCCTGATGCAGGCGTTCGGAAAAGAGGCATCGTCCGCCGGGACGTACGCCCTCTACAAGGACTTCATGGACGTCTTCATCCAGGATACCCGGGACCCGGTCGAGCTCGATGGGGCGCTGCGCCTGGACACCCTCATGGTCAACCGGGGCAAGAGCCTGGATCTCGCAAAGAATATCCTGACCCTGATCTACGGGTGCTGAGGAACCCCTTTCATCCCTTCTTCTGTTTCTCGCGGTAGTCCTCTATCGCCGCATGGAGCGCATCCGCCGCGAGGTTCGAGCAGTGCATCTTTTTGGGCGGCAGCCCCTCGAGTTCGGTCGCAACGTCGTCGCGGGTGATTCTCATCGCCTCATCGAGCGTCTTCCCCTTGGCCATGTCGGTCACCATGCTGCTCGTCGCGATCGCCGAACCGCACCCGAACGTTCGGAACCTGATATCCTCGATGACGTCGTCTCTGACCGTGATGAAGATCTCCATGATGTCCCCGCAGACGGGGTTGCCGACCTTGCCGTAGCCGTCGGGGTTCTCGATCACCCCGACGTTGTGCGGGTTCATGAAGTG
>PGYH01000016.1:32229-54292 GCA_002839575.1 Methanomicrobiales archaeon HGW-Methanomicrobiales-6 | reverse complement strand
CCTGGTCGGGTTTTTATTCGCGCTCTCAGTCCGGTTCGTAAACCCGCCTATCAACTACTTCAGCGAGCAGTACATGAACCATGCCTTCCTCGCAAGCATCATGAGGAACCCCGTCGTCCCACCGCTCGACCCCTGGTTTGCGGGCGGCCACCTCACCGTCTACTACTACCTCGGCCACTGGCTGATGGGCTGCCTCGGGGTCGTCACCGGCGTTCCCTCGGAGGTGGTCTTCAACCTCATCCCGGCCACGGTCTACGGGACGGCGTTCGTGATGCTCTACGCCACAGGAAGCCTGCTCCTCAAACGCTGGAAGTGGATCGTCCTCCCGGTCCTCTTTCTCATCCCGCCGTCGGTCCCCTGGTTCCTCGCCACCGGCTGGAACCTCTACGGGGCGTTCCAGAAGACCAACTGGATCATCCCCGGGGCCAGGTTTGAGTTCCCGCTCTTCTCCCTCTTCCTCGGGAACGCCCACGCGTTCGAGATGGCCGCGTTCAACCAGTTCCTGCTCATCTTCCTCCTCGGGTTTGCGTGGTTGCGGTGGGGCGGGCTTGATGCCCGGGGACGGCGGGGGCTTGCCCTCCTCATCGCGGTGAGCATCGGGTCGATGCCGCCCTTGAGTTCCTGGGACGCCCTCGTCTACGGCCCGGCCGTCGCCGTCTTCCTCCTCCTTCTCTGGGCCAGGGAGCGGGAGAACGTTTCCCGGGCGGCCATCGTAGTGGTCCCTGCGGTCGCCTTCCTCATCTATCTCCCCTACTACCTCCTCCTCGAGCCCGCGGGCGTGGGCGGGATCGGATGGGGGTTCCCTCCCACTGACCCCCTCCTCTTCATCGCGATCTGGGGTGGGTTCCTTGCCCTTCTCTATGTCGCAATCGCCCGGGATATCTGGCGATCCCCGGTCTACCTTGCCGTTGCCCTCCCGTTCATCGCCACCGGCTATGTCGCCCTCGGGATTGTTGCGGTGCCGCTCGCCTACCTCCTCCGGAGGGACCACTCATTCCCGGACCTCCTCTGCATCGCCGGGCTCCTGGTGCTCGCGTTCTGCGACCTCTTCTACCTCCAGGAGATGCTCGGGGGCGACTACAGTCGGTTCAACACCATCTTCAAGTTCTACTTCGACGCCTGGATCCTCCTCGGCACGGGCTCCCTCCTCCTCGCCGGGAAGTGGCTTGCAGGACGGCGGCCGGTCCTCCCGGCGGCGGCACGAAAGGGTGCTGCCGTTGCCGCAGCCGTCGCCCTCATCACCGCCCCGTTCGCTCTCGACGTCGATATCGGCCGGGGCCTTCTCGGGATAGAATACCCACCGGCGGGCTACACCACCCTGGACGGGCTTGCCTACCTCGAGGCCACGCGGCCCGGGGAGGCCGCGGCGATTGACTACCTCCGGACGCTTCCGGGCGGCCACTGCATCGTGGAGGGGGAGAACGGGGACTACGGCTACTACTCCCGTGTCTCGTCCTTCACCGGCATCCCGACGATTCTCGGGCAGATCGGCCACGAACTGACCTGGCGGGGAAACGGCGCCTGGTACACCGGGCGCCCGGCGGATATCCGGGCGATCTACGAGGGTCCCGGGAACACCACCGCCCTCATGGAGAAGTACAACGCGACCCTTCTCTACGTCGGCGAGCCCGAGCACGAGCGCTACGACGTCCGGCTGCCGGACAGCGGGCTTCGTCTGGTCTATGACGAAGGCGGGGTCCGGATCTACGCGCTGACCGGGTAACCTTTATGGCTCTCGCTCACGGGGTGTGGCTCATGATGCGAGCAGCCGCAGTCATGGCATCCGTCCTTATCTTCGTCCTGGCGGGCTTTGCCGGGGCGCAGGAGTTGCCGGACACCGGGAACCTGACCAACACCGGGTCGGCGTACGCGGCGGAGTACCGGAACGGCACCTCGACCACCCCGCTTGCCGGGGAGAACGAGACGCTCAACGTGAGCCTCGAGCCCGTGGCCGAAGGTTTCGTCGCACCGCTGATGCTCACGGACGCCGGCGACGGCACGGGCAGGCTCTTTGTCGTCGACCAGGTCGGGACGGTCTCGATCATCGACAGGAACGGCACCCTCCTTGAGGAGCCGTTCCTGGACGTCCGGGATCGCATGGTCACCCTCAACCCGTCGTTCGATGAGCGCGGGCTCCTCTCGATAGCCTTCCACCCCGCCTTCCGGGAGAACGGGCGGGTCTTTGCGTTCTATAGCGCCCCCTTGAGGCAGGAGGGGCCCGAGGGTTGGGACTGCACGAACCGCCTGTCCGAGTTCCGGGTCGACCCTGCGGACCCGGACCAGGCGGATATGGCCTCCGAACGGGTCCTCCTGGAGATCGACAAACCGCAGTCCACCCATAACGGCGGAAGCATAGCGTTCGGCCCCCGTGACGGCTACCTCTACGTGCCGCTCGGCGACGGGGGAGGGGCGGGCGACAGCGGGACCGGCCACACCCCGGAGACCGGGAACGCCCAGGATCTCACAAACATCTACGGTAGCGTGCTCCGGATCGACGTGGACGATATCTCTGCCGGGAGTGTCCCGGAGCCACCGGAGAACGCCACCTGGGCGACAGGGGCGGGATCCCTCTACGGCGTCCCGGCGGATAACCCGTTCCTCGCGAACGAAAGCACCCCGCCCGAGATCTACGCCTACGGCTTCCGGAACCCGGCATTCATCTCGTTCGACGCTGAAGGCAACCTTTATGTTGCTGATGCCGGGCAGGATCTCTTTGAAGAGGTCTCGCTCGTCACAGGCGGCGGCAACTACGGTTGGCGCCTCAGGGAGGGAACCCACTGCTTCGACCTCCTGAATTTCCGCACACCCCCCGGGACCTGCGAGGCCGTCGGCCGCCCCGGGAAGTCCCTGATAGGTCCCATCGTCGAGGGCGGCCGTGACCTGGGCCCGGTCATCATTGGCGGCCGGGTTTACAACGGCATGGCGATCCCGGACCTTGCGGGACACTACGTCTTCGGCTACTGGAACGGCAACTTCGTCGCCGCGACGCCCCCGCCGGGGTGGAATGCATCGGCGTTCCCCGGCTCCGCGGAGAACCTCACGCCCGAAGACATCGCGATGTGGCGGGTGCAGAGGCTCAACGTGACACCCGCGGAAAGCATGGATGCCTTCCTCCTCGGGTTCGGCGAAGATGAAGATTCGGAGCTCTACGCGCTCATGACCGGTGTCGCCGGACCGGATCCGTCCACCGCGACCGGCAGGGTCTGGAAGATCGTCCCGGCGAACGCCACCGCGCCGCTGCGGACGTAGAGTGGCCTTGTACCCCCCGGTACCGGCCGGGGCAACCTTTATGCCTCCGGGCTACCCGGTGGGGTTCATGGCACGAATAACCGTAATCATGGTGCCCGTTACGGGGGTGCGGGCGTGACCCCGGAGGTGGCCCGCGCCGCGGAGAGGGTGACGGTCGCGATCGCGGCCGAGAACTTCGCCTTCAGCACGGAGATGATAACGGTCCCGGCGGGTGCGGAAGTGACGGTGAACTTCGACAACCGGGACGACGGGGTCCCGCACAACGTCGCGGTCTACACCGACTCCTCGGCGGCCACGGCGATCTTCGTCGGCGAGATCGTCACCGGCCCGGGCCAGGTGACCTATACCTTCACGGCACCCGAAACCCCCGGGACCCGCTTCTTCCGATGCGACGTCCACCCCTCGATGAACGGCGACTTCGTCGTGGAGTAGGGAAGGGAGCGGCCGGGCCAGCCCCCGGACCGCCGCCGCAGAACGCGGGGTTCTCTTCGGCGTCGTGGATGCGAAAGGGGATCTAAAGAACCGTACCCGCGATGATCGCCGCGGCATAGACGAGCAGCGATCCGTGCATGAGCGGGAGCGCCCGCATCGCCGCGTCCGCGCTCTTCCCCTGGAGGATGAGGTAGTTCGCGGCACCGAGGAGGACGAGCCCCGCACCGAACCCGGCGATGGTTACCGGCCCGAGGGTGAGGCCGAAGACGAGCGCCATACCCGCGTGGACGGCCGAGAAGCCGAAGACCCAGACGGCCGCACCCTTCATGCCGTAGAGGACCGGGACCGTCGCCATGCCCCGGGCGCGGTCGTTCACGATATCGGCGATATCGTTTGCCCCGAGGTGCGCGAGCGTCCAGGGGTAGAAGAAGAGGAAGAAGAGGAGAGCGGTCACGTCCGGGTTCCCGTACACCAGGTAGCCGGCGACGGGGAAGAGGGCGAAGTCCGTCCGCCCGACCATCTGGGCGACGGGAACGGCCTGGTTCCGCTTCTTTGTCTGGTAGAAGTACTCGGCCAGGTACGAGTAGCCCATGATCCCGAGGACGTAGAGGTTGTGCGGCGAAGGAAGGGTTGCGGCGAGCGCGGCCGCGAGGCCGGCGAGGGCGAGGAAGAGGGCGTTGGCCGCCCGGGGGGAGAGTTTTCCCGCCGGTATCGGCCGTTCGCCGAACGGTCGCCAGTAGCGGGTGAGCGAGCCGTTGACGTCCCTCCTGTCGTACTCCCAGTCGACGTAATCGTTCAGGACGAACCCGGCTTCAAACCCCAGGAGGCCGATCAGCGCTGCCCGGCCGACGAGTTCCCACGAGAACCCGCCGTAGTTCTCAAACGCGAGCGCCAGTCCCGAGCAGAAGAGCAGGGGCCAGACGAAGAAGAAGTGGGCGCGGGTCAGGTCTGCGAGCGCCGCGAGGGTCTTTCTCATGATGTATGTCATGAGTTCTATGCCCTGGTTCAAAAAACGTTGCAGGCCCGGCGACAGGGTTAAGCCTGCAGCCGGTTCATCTCACGACCATGACGACCTATCGTTGCTCGATATGCGGGCATATCTACGACGAAAAGACCGGCGACGTGGACGCTCCGCCGGGAACCGCGTTTGAAGACCTTCCCCGGGACTGGCGCTGCCCGGTCTGCCTCGCGGAGAAGAGCAGGTTTGCTCCGTTTGCCTCCCCTCTCGCGCGACTCGGGCTCTGAACCGTCCCGGATCCGGGGCAGAAGCGCAACCGGAAAGAACCGCATAAAAAGGCCGAGAGCGTAGAGTACCCTGCTATAGCCCCGGGAATCGGGGCAAGCAGCAGGAGTTCTCAACGATGGATACCTTACTGCCAGGCGCTGCTCTGGCAATTTATGCTCTGGTGAACGCCGTCTCGTTCATCGCCTATTACCGCGACAAAACGTTCGCAAAGAAGAATGCACGGAGAACGCCGGAGAAGACGCTCCTCGTTATCGCTCTCTTCGGGCCGTTCGGGGCGTTTGCCGCGATGCGTGCCTTCCGGCACAAGACCCAGAAGACAGCGTTCAAGCTCGTCCCTCTCTTTCTCTGCCTGCACCTCGTGCTTGCCGCCGCGTTCGTCACTGGCTTTGTGTGACCCCTCATCAATAGATGAGGGTTTACATGAGGACAAAGTTATAATCAATCCATTGTCCTACCCTATCGTATGGCGTACGAGTACGGCCCGCTCTCCCGCCCGCTTGGGGAGACCCTCGCGGCGCTGCAGGAAGGGCTCATGCAGGAGTACCGCCTGGAGTTCCTCCCCGCTCACCGGCGATCGGCCCGGCGATCGCGGAGGCTCCGGCGGATACGGGGGTGGTGCAGGGCGACCGGTCATCTGGCGGAGCAGGTTGCCCTGGTGGCGCGGCGGACCCTCCCCCGCATCGAGCAGGAGGCCGGGCATATCTTCCGGAGCCCGGATGGGCTCGCCCGAATCTTGACAGTCCCCTCTACAAAACGCCTCTTTCTGGACATACTCGCCGGGTTTCCGGAAGAAGCCCTCCCGATCCGTGCAAACGACCTCGCGCTGCTCGGGAGGTTCGCCGACGACTCCCACGCCCTTGCGCTCATCGGCGACGTCACCCTCCGGCTGAAGGTCCTCCCCGGCGAAGGCGTTGGTGCGGCGGGCTTTGCCGCTCTCTGCGACCGGTGGGGTCTTCACGAGAGCCGGATCGGTTCCGGGTTCCGCCGTTCTCCGGACGAGCAGGAGAAGGAAACCCTTGCCCGGGCGGTTCTCGGCCTCATCTACGTCGAGGGGGGCGTCGATGCGTTGCGTGCCGTGGTGCCGCTCCTCACGTACGGCCGGACGGGATAGGGGTCGGAAAAAGGCTATATACTCGCTTCCCCTATCCCGCGGCGGGAGACTCTTCCATGGACACCCGTGCCCTCCGCGAGTTCATCCGGCTCGGCCGGTTCCACTTCCTCCTCTCGGGCTTTCTCCCGTTCACCGCCGGGGCACTCCTCGCGTTCCTCCTCGGGGCACGGTTCACCCCGGCACAGTTCCTCATCGGCTACGCGGCCATGGCGGCGGCGCACCTCTCCGTCAACTACAGCAACGATTACTTCGATGCCGACGCCGACCGGTTCGTCGAGACGACGCCGATATCCGGAGGGAGCGGCGTCCTCGCCGCCAACCCGGGCCTGAAACCCACCGCATTTTGGGCGGCCGTCGCCCTGATGGCGATCTCGGTCCTTATCGGGTATCTCTTCGTGACCGTCTACAACTACCCGGTCGTCTTCCTCGTTTTCGGCATTGCCGGCAACCTGCTGGGCTGGTTCTACACGGCGCCCCCGCTCGCCTTCGCCTACCATAACCTCGGCGAGGTCACGAACATGATCACCTTCGGTCTCCTGATGCCGGGCGCTGGCTACTTTGTCGCGGCAGGAACGCTCGATGCCGCCTTCTTTGCCTTCGCTATCCCGCTCTGCCTTTACGGGCTTGTCTTCATCATGAGCGTCGAGACCCCGGATATGGAAGGCGACATCGCCGGGGGGAAGCGGACGCTCATCGTCCGGAAAGGACGCATCTTCGGCTTCTGGCTCATCGGCCTCGCGGCGACCCTTGCGGCCGCGTCGCTCCTCCTCTTCGCCCTCACCGGCTTCTTCGCCCCCGTGAATTTCTGGCCGGTGGCGCTCATATCCCTCATCCCGCTTGGGTTCGCTCTCCGGGGTTTTAAGCACCGTTCCCCCGAACGGGCGTCCACCCTCCCGTACGCCACTGCCAACATCATGGGTTACTTCGCCTTCCAGACGCTCGTCGTCCTTTACTTCGCCGTCGCGGCCGTTACGGCCTGACCGGGCCGCACCTCAAGCGTCCGTTCGAAGGGGATCTCGAAGGTTGCAATACCGTAATCGACGATTCCGGTGCCGCTCACCCGGAGCGTGATCGCTCCGTCCCGAAGAGCGCGGAGGAACGCCTGCACGAGCCGCAGGTTGTCGACCGTCACCGGAATGGTGACGGTGGTCTCATCCTCTGGCCGGATTGCAATCCCGTCCTGTTCGCCGTGCGCGAGGAAGACCCATTGCCCGCCATCGAGGAAGTAGGCATCGAACGAGACCCGGGCCAGGGTGGCGCCGACGGGGTTGGGGTTATCGACGACCAGCCGAAGCGAGAGATCGATGCTTTCCCGGGTAACGTTCTCGACCGTGACCCCGGCGAGGGTGATGGTCGGCTCCTGGAGCGCGGGAACCGCACAGCCGGCACTGAAGAGCAGGACGGCAATAAGGAGGGTGACGGCGGGGCGCCCCATGCAGGCCCGGTATACCTGCCGGGATATAGGTCTGCCGCAGGTCCCCTCCTCCTACCCGCCGTCCTGGTAGGAAAGTACCGGCTCGACGGGGACGTAGTCCCTGACGACGACATTGTCAGCATAGAAGTGGTGTGCATCGCCGGAGTACCACGCAGAAGACCCGATCAGCGCGAAATCGTCAAAGACCACATCGCGCGGGACAGGCGTACCGTCGGCGAACCGCAGGGTTGTCTGCCCGAGATATTCGCCGTCCATCCATGCATGTCCTGTGCTGTTCGGCGTGTCGAGGACGACCCTGATGCGGTACCAGGTATCGGTCTCCGCCCGGGCGTTGGCGGAGAAGTTGTGGTGGGCACCGTCGTAGTACTGCACGGAACCGTTCCGGAGGTGGAGGGCATACAGGTGGTCGGTCCCGTTCCAGGCCTGGATGTAGCCCGAACCGCACCACCGCCCAAACTCACTGACCTGGAAGTCGCCTTCGATGATCATCGGGCCTGCCGAGATGTTTGCAAGGCAGATCCGGTTATTGGCGAGGTGCCGCAGATCCGGCTCGGAGACGTTGATATCCCCGGCGTATGCGCCGTCACGGACGACATCGGACTCAATCCCGGCATTCGAACCGGAGAACGACCACCGCGAGAGGTCGCCTCTCTCATAATCCTCAAAGAAGAGGAAGACGGCGTCGGGGTCACCGGCGTCCCGGGCCTCCGGGTTGCCGTAGAGCATGGTGATCGCCGTCGCGTTCGCCGGGAGGGCAAGCCAGACGCGGGCATGGGAGCCGGCGCTTGCGTTCTCGATCCAGTAGGGGATGGGGGTCCCGTTCGCGTTCATAAAGCGGATGTCGGCGAAGTCCGGCCGCATCCCCGGGAGATGGGTGGCGTTGAAAGGGACCGCAAGGCCGTCTATCCCGGAAGGGTTGTCGACCGATACCGCCTGGCGGTGAGCGAACACCCCGGCCTCCGCGGCGGTATCGCCGGAGCCGGCCGACCAATACCGCGGGGTCACGTCCGCGGGCGTATCCGTAACGAGGATGGCGGCGTGCGGGATCTCTGCAACCCCCCCGGTACCGGCGGCGAGGAGCAGTGCGACGATCCCTCCAGCAAAAACGATCCGGATGACATCCATGGTAATCCTGCCCCCGTGGGAACCTGCCCCTATATCCATGTAGCGGCCCGCCGCACCCCAACGCTGATGCTCCCCGGGTGATCACACTATACCGGTTAATGCAGTGACCGACGCCATCACAATCGCGATCATCGGGGGAGGCCCCGCCGGACTCTTCTGTGCCCTGCAAACGGCAGGTGCTGGACGGAACGTCATCATCTTCGAGAAGAAACCCGCGCCGGGGCGAAAACTCCTCATCGCCGGGTCCGGGCAGTGCAACATCACTCACGATGGAGAGATCGCCGATTTTCTCTCGCACTACGGGGACCACGGGGCTTTTCTCCGGCCCGCGCTCATGAACTTCACGAACCGGGACCTCGTATCCTTCTTTACCGGGCGGGGACTCGCCATGAAGGCCGAGCCCGGAGGGAAGGTCTTTCCGGAGACCCGGAAGTCCGCCGACGTCCTCGCCGTCCTCCTCGCGGAGTGCGCCACCCGCGGGGTGGAGATCCGGTCTAGCGACCCTGTCCTGGCCGTCGAGCGCGATGGTGACGGGTTCCTGGTCACGACGAAGATGGGCGCCGTCCGGGCCGCGGCCCTCGTCCTCGCCACCGGGGGAGCCTCCTACCCCGCCACCGGCTCGACCGGTGACGGCTACGCCTTCGCCCGGGCCCTCGGCCAGCCGACGACGGAGGTTGCCCCGGCGCTCACTCCGGTCTACGTCGAGGACTACCCGTTCCCCGACCTTGCCGGGATCTCCTTTCAGAACCTCGCCGTCACCGTCTACCGGGACGGGAAGCGGGTCGGCAGGCACGCCGGCGATCTGTTGCTGACGCACACCGGGCTCTCGGGCCCGGGCATCCTCGACGCCTCCCGGTCCATCCGCCCGGGTGACGTGCTCCGGATCACGTTCCTCCCGGATGTGACGATGGAAGCGGTGCGCATGCAGGTCGCCGAGGTGATCGCGGCGGTTGGGGCCCGGCAGGTGAAGACCGCCCTCTGCAGCCTCAACCTCCCGGAACGGTTCGTCCGGCGGCTGCTCGACCTTTCCGGGGTCCCGCCGAATGAAACCTGCGCCCGCCTCCCGAAGAAATCTCGGACAGCGCTCGCCGCATCCATCGCGGAGTTCCCGTTCCGGGTTTCTCGACTCGGCGGGTTCAACGAAGCGATGGTAACCCGGGGCGGTGTTGCCCTCGAAGGGATCAACAAAAAGACGATGGCGTCAAAGACCGCCAAAGGCCTCTATTGCATCGGCGAGGTGCTCGATATCGACGGCGATACCGGGGGCTACAACCTTCAGGCTGCATTCTCCACCGCAGCCCTCGCCGCCCGGCAAATCGCCGGCCTTCACGCGCCCCGGTGACCCTGCCGGCCCCGGGAGCCTTTTTTGCACCGTCCCCTCTTCTCGATTACCGGATATCTCCACCCTGGTGCGCTCCCGGGTGATTTTCCCTGACATCCCCCCGAAAAATCTTATATCAGCGATGTTCGTGAGTGCCATCAAAATAGAAGATCTAATATACTAACGCCATCATTAAAATATAATGAGACAATAACGTGGTTTGGAGCATTATTAACGCGATTCTTCTCTTCTCTGCCCTCATCCCCCAGGGGTATCTGATCTACGACGACGCAGGGGCCGATCCCGGGATCAGTGCCCCCCGTGCAGCCACGGTAGACGAGATAGCCCTCCTTTCCGCATCACCCCCGGTCCCGGAGTCTTCCCCCGACGCACTCATCGACCAGGTGGACCGGACAACGTTTGCCTGCGTCGATGGCTCCCCTCGCCTCTTCCCGGTTGGCCTCGACGCGACCCTTGCCGGTGGAGTGGGCGACTGCACCGATCTCGCGCTCCTCAGGACGGAAGTGCTTCGTCGGAACGGGATCCCCGCCCGGCCGGTCCACGGCATCATGGTCTGGGATACAGAGGTGTTCCGGACCAATGCCCTCCACGTGGAGATCTTCGGGAAGGGCATCGCCGTCCACGACTGGGTTGAACTCGGCGACGGCAGGACAATGGGCGCTTACGAAGAGAATCCCGGGATCCGGTGCATCAAGACCGGAAACGGCGTCTGTTTCCAGCCTCTCTTTGAGACACTCGGCTATCTCTGAACGGCGCCCGGACCCCGCGTAGGAATGTTCAATACCAGCCGCGTCAAACGAGCGGTATGAGCTTACTCACGGGACTCCTTGCTCTGATCCTGGTAGTCATCATCGCATTCGTCCTCTACAAGGTCGTGAAAAGCGTGACCGGCCTCATCATCAACGCCGTCGTGGGCGTGATCCTGCTCTGGCTCATCAACCTCCTCAACCTGATGAGCCTGTTCGGCCGGCCCGATATCCCGATCAACATCATCACTGTCCTGATCTGCGCGATCGGTGGGGTCTTCGGTGTCCTCATCACAGTGGTGCTCCACCTCCTCGGGATACCACTGACGCTCTGAGAACTACACGGCCGGAGCAGCAGCCTCCACGATCGTCCGGGCAAGCTCATCGACCACCGGACCGAACCGCCCGGCATCGACCTCACGCTCCAGTGTCACAGCCGACGAGATGAACCGCATCCTTCTTTCTTCGAGGCCCTTTTTCACGATAGCGACGGCGTTTTCCCCCCCGGAACCGCCCATTTCCACGAGCACCGAGAAGGGTTTTCCCGCGGCGTTCGTGACCCCGGCGAGGTATTCGTTCACGTAGGGTGGGACCTTCCGTGCCCAGACCGGGGTTGCGACGACCAGGAAGTCGACGTCGGAGAGATCCGTCTGCATCGGGCGAATTGGCGCCCGCATCCCGAACCTCGCCATCATGGCCTTCCTGAGCATCCCCACCTCCGAGACCGGCTCGATCACTGCAAGCCTCCCGCCAACCTTCTCTGCGAGCGCCGTCGCCACCTTCTCCGTATGCCCCTGCCAGGAGTAGTACGCGATAAGGATCATCACCATCACACCGGATGGGTGGTACTACCCTCCTCCCATATAGAGACCGCAGGAACCATCATATCCTTCGCGCCCAAAACCTCAGGACATGCAGGAGTACGGCCCCGGCATCGTCGGCGAGGTCCGGTTCGCCCGCCAGGACGGCGGCTACTACGTACAACTCTACGACCGGGAGGGGAACCCCGTCGGAAAGACCGGGCTCTGGAGGACCGAGTCGAACGCAAAAGAGGCGGCCCGGCGCCTTGCGGAGAAGATGGGCGGGGAGTAGAACTCCTCACCGGGTCTCCGGGTGCGCCTCCGCGTAGCGGACGAGGCCGGCGATGCACCGGTTGTGCGGCGTCTCAATGCCGTGGCGCTCCCCGAGGCACGCGATATACCCGTTGAGAAGATCGATCTCCGTCCGGCGGCCCTGCCGGAGGTCGTAGTACATGGAAGGGTAGACTTCGGCGAAGTCGGGCACCTGCACCGAGAAGAGGTAGTCGAGGTAGTCGTCGGCGGTTGCCCAGGGGAGCCGTATCCCTTCGGCGCCGGCGACGGCGAAGGTCTCGCGGATAAGGCCGGCGACGGTCTCCCGGATCCCGGCGTCGGCGGCGACCCTGACCGGCGAGCGGAGGAGGGCGCAGATCGGGTTCACGGCGATGTTGAGGAGCGCCTTCCCCCACTTTTCTGAGCGGATATCGTTGTTGGCCTCGACCGGGATGCCCGCGGACTGGATGATACCGATCAGGCGATTGAGGGCGTCTCCACCACCCCCTGACCAAATCCCGAGCCGCATCGGGGCGCTCTCGCTTAAGACCCGGACGTGCCCGGGCCCGAGGACTGAGAAGTTCGTCGTCACGGTCCCGCCGATGACAGTCCCGGTGTAGCGGGCGATGACCTCCTCGTTCCCGATGCCGTTCTGGAGGCTTGCCACCGGCCGGCCCCGGATCAGCGCGGCGTACTCCTCGCAGATTGCCCGGGTATCGGTGCCTTTCGCAGTGATGATGAAGAAGTCGACCGCGGGTGGGGCCTCCTCCGATCCTGCGACGCAGCCGATGCCCTCGACAGTGCCGTTCCCCCAGACCCCGTCCATCACGAGCCCCCGCTCCCGGATCGCGCCGGCATGCACCGGGCGGCAGGCGGCGTAGACCGTCGCGACGCTCTCCAGCTTTCCGGCGAGCGAGAGGCCGACCGCCCCTGCGCCGAGGATCAGGATGACCGGGCGTTTTAATGACTCCATTTTTCCCGTAGTTGCTGTTGGATCCGGAAGGTGATAACGGTGCGGTATCGCGGTGTACGCTGCAGGCCGCGGTTCCGGGGTCCCCCTGGAAATCGGATGGCGAATGCTTTTCGTCCCGGGTGCCGAGCTACCGTACCTGATGAAGCATGTCACGAAGGTCGACGGCAGACGGCAGCCGTTCGACCCCGGGAAGGTGCAGCGGACGCTCCGGAACATGGGCGTCGGCGCGGAGGATGCAGAGCGGATCGCCCACGAGATCGAGGAGTCGGTGCCGGACGGGGTGAAGACCAAAACGGTCCTCCGGATGATCCGCACCCGTGCCCGGACCGTCCGCCCCGCCGCCGCGCACCGGACCAACCTCCGTAGAGCGCTCGGCCTTCTGCGCTCGAAACCGGACTTCGAGGAGTTCGTGCGGATCCTCCTCCGGGAGCACGGCTACCTGGTGGAGACCGGGTGCGTCCTCGCCGGACTGTGTGGGGAGCACGAGGTGGACGCCATCGCGCAGAAGGACGGCACCACCATCTTCGTGGAGGTGAAGCACCACGCGAGCCACCACCGGGTGACCGGCCTCGACGAAGGCCGGATCGCACGGGCGATCGTCGAGGACCTTCAGGAGGGGTTCCGGTCCGGGCGCTGCACCGTCTCGATCGACAGCGCCCTGATCGTCTGCAACACCAAACTCTCGGAGCACGCGAAGCGCTACGCGACCTGCCGGGGGATCGGGCATATCGGGTGGGACTACCCGGAGGAGCAGAACCTCCGGGCGATGATCGAGAAGACGCAGTCTTACCCGATCACGATCGTTACCGGGGTGGGCCGGTCGGTCTCAGCCCGGCTGGCCGCCGCCGGGGTCGTCACGGCAAAACAGGTCGCCTACGGCGACGCTGCGGCCATCGCCCACGACGCGGGTATCCCCCTTAAGGAGGTGCTGCTGATCGCCGACCGGGCGCGTGCTATCCTGGAACCGTGAGTGCTCTTCAGGCAGACCCACCGATAGTCTGGAGCTGTTCTTCGGTTGGGTTAATCAGGACAATTTCGGGCCGGCAGTTGAACCGGAGATCTACTCCTGCGAAACTCGCGCTGCAGACCCCGCGAGATATGTAGGTTGGTGTCCTCCCGTCCGAGTCGAACATGCCTGCAAGCTCGATAACGCCGAAGTCGTTTAACTGTTTGACGACCGGGAAGAGGAACTGGCCGCCGTGGGTATGGCCGGCGAGGATGAGATCGGCGTCCCAGTCTGCCCGGCACGAGGGTTCGTGGATGAGGTAGACAGTGAATGCGTCCGTTGCTGGAACCTCAGGCGGATTCGCCATCCCTGCCCACCCGTCGTCGATCCCGACGATGACGATCTCTTCATCCCCGATGGGGATGCGGACGAATTCGTTTCTGAGGACGTGTACCCCATTCTCCTCCAGCGCTGCGGTGAGATCGTCGGCGAACGCAGTGTCGGCGGAACCGTCGTTTAAGGCGGAGGTGTCGTAGGCGCCGGCGGCGACCACGGTCGACGTCGAGGTGGCAAGCGTCCTCTCGATGCCCGTCGGGCCGTCGATCCCCACCCGGTAGTCATGGTTCCCGAGCACGGCGTAGGCTGGTGCGTTGAGCGAGCTCCATACCTCCTGAGAGGCGAAGTCCTCTTCCTTGCCCGTGACGAAGTCGCCGCCGATCAGGACGAGCGAGGGGTTCAGGCGGTTGACCTCGCGAATCACCTCCTGGACGTGGTCGATGTTGGATGCCCTGACATGGGGGTCGGTGATATAGATGATGCCTTCGGGTGCCCCGTCGATCGAGAGAACGGTCACCTCGACCGCCCGCGCTTCCCAGGCCATGTAGCCAGTCATGGTAGGGAGCATGATAAGCATGAATAACGCCATATGCCACGTACTTGGGGTCTTCAGGATCACTGCATTTTATTCAATCTTCAAAATATAAATACGATCCGCTGGATCGGTTCGAGGTGAGTTAGCGGCTGCGGGCCGGATCAACCGGATCGGCAACAACATCGGCCGGCTCCGTGCCGGAGGACGGGTCAGCAAAGAACCGGACAAATCGATGTCTATCTGCCCTCGCGAGGGCGATGGCGGCGAAGGCAGCGACGATGGCCGCCCCGATGAGGTCCACGATGAGGTCTATCATGGTGTCAGCGTTCCCGTGCTGGAGGCCCAGATCGAAGATCTGGTCGACCACAAATTCGTAAATCTCCCATACCGCCCCTGCCGCGAGCGTAGAGAGCAGGATGAATACGACGATCGCTCCCCTCGTCAGCCGGATCTCCCCCTGGTGCTCGGCGAGGACCGCGAGGAAGAAGGCGATGACCGCGACGGTGCTCGAGGAGATGAGGTGGGTCAGCTTGTCGTAGTAAGGTGCGAAGAGGATGTAGTATTCCCCGACGTGGCCCATGAGGTGGAGGTACAACGAGATGGTGACGAGGAGGTTGACCCCCCAGGGCAGGCAGAAGCGCAGGTTCCGCGTCATGAGAGACGGCGTCATCGTCAGGAGGAAGGCGACACCCGCCGAGAGGGCGAGGAAGTACTCGCCTGCCGTGAGGCTGAAGGCTGCGGCGAGGAGGATGAGCCCCTGGATGAAGTAGGCGACGTAGATCCCGCGGGACGGGCCCGGGCATGTCATGGTACGCTGGGTAGATTGTCCCGGCAACATACATAACCATCCCGGTGCTGCTCTCCGGTAGGCCGGGTGATCATCAGGGGCATCATCCGGGCGGCGTCACAATTCACCGGGACCGGGCCGCCGCCTGTAGCGGTCGCCATCAAGCCTCCGGGAGAATATTTGATAAGCTAGCAGTTGTATAAATTGGACACACAAAAGACCAAATACTCTGGAGCATGGGGTTGATGAACTGACAGATCCTGCGAAGCGCAAACCCGCGTCCAAAGAAGGAGAAGCGGGAGAGGAGATTATCCGCGTGCGCCTGCCGAACAAGAAGAACCGGGAGATGTTCGCAAGCGCCGAACTGATGCTGGGCGCAAATCATATCAAGATCCGCTGCTTCGACGGGGTGACGCGAACCGGGCGGATCAAGGGTAAGATCAAGAAGAAGGTCTGGATTCGGGAAGGAGACGTTCTGGTCGTTGTCCCCTGGAGTTTCCAGGATGAGAAGTGCGATATCGTCTACCGCTACACGAGACCCCAGGTGGAGTGGCTCCGGAAGAACCGGTATCTCTGATATCCCCCTTTATACCACACCTTCCTGCCCTGCACGGGCAAAGGCAGCAGAATTGAGTTGCCGTGTTCAAAAAAGTTAGATATCGTGAATCTTGATCTCGTACTCTTTTATGACAAGTTTATTGACGGGGTTGTCGGTGATCTTCCACTTGTATTCGTTGGGGATTGCGGTTTTATCCATCCCGAGCGAGCTGCCGGTCAGGTAGTTCTCCCACGCCGTCGAGTAGTAGTCACCCGACGGATCGGTTTCGTACTTCACTGTTATCGCGGTTGGGTTTAGCAACGGCGGATGCGTGGTCGCATTCTCCAGGCTCATCCTCACCGTCGTCATACCGGACTTCGCCATCAGCGTCTCGGTGGTGATGTTCATGATGTAGACGACGAACGTACCCGTGGAGTCGTCGTAGAACCACCGCGGCTCGGCAAGCATCGCCGAACCCGCTGACCCTTCCTGGCGCGTCATCACCGCGCCGTTCTCAAGGGAGATCACCTCGTTGCCCCGGTCGGAGCGGTAGATCAGGGCGCCAAGTGAGTAGTCCCAGAAATCGGTGCTGTTTGAGATGTTGATCGAACTCCCGTAGCTGGTGGAGTTGACCACCTCGAGCGTCCCCCCGCTCACCTGGAGCGACGTCTCCTTGTAGGGCACGTTCTTGAAGCAGAGGCTCTTCATGTCATTCTGGATGACGATCATCGCCCGCTCCATGTTCTTCACGTCGGTGTTGCTCTGCTCCTTCAGGAGCACCGGATAGCCGTAGAGCGTAACCAGGCCGATGCCGCTGATGACGATCCCGAGGATCAGGATGAACCCGATCGCCTCGGAGACCGCCCGTTCATTCATCTTCACGGTTCTCTCTCCTAAAACCCTTTTGAATCATACTGGATAATGTTCCATCCCGCGCCGGTGGTGTTGCCGGAAACACCCTTCGTCGCCCCGATACCGGCAATGGCGATCCGGCTCTGGATGCTGCCGCCCTGCACCAGGATCGCCTGGCTCGCTCCCGTCATCCCCACGTCGACAAAGTAGCCCTTCCCGGCTACATCGTCGGGGATATCGAATTTCGTCTCTATTGTCCCGTTGCCGGGGGCGATCACGTAGAGGTCCACAATCCGGGTGCTCACCCCGTTCCCGATGTCCACGAAGGCATGATAGCGGAGTTTGTCCGCCGGCCCCTCCATGAAGACGGCGTTAACGGTGAACATCATGACGATCATCAGCACGAGCAGCACGCCGCTGATGATGACGTACTCCATGAGCCTCGTGACGCCCTCCTCGTCCACCGGTTCAGTAATACACGATCTCATCGTACTCCGTCACCCCGTTGTTGTAGTGGATGGTCACCGGGTGCAGGTCGCGCCCGGAGACGTCCTGTGGCGTATCGTTCCCGAAATGCACCACGGCGTTCTTTCGCTCGAGTGATATTCTGATGATATCTTCCTCTACATCGCCCAGGCGTCCTTGAGCATGAAGAGTCCCGTAACTGTCGTAGACATCAAAAATCTCCGATCGCAGGTCCCTGATATCGTTTTTCGGGAACTCGAGCACCCCCTCCGCGGTCGTCTGCCCGACGAGCGCCGACTGGTTGATGATTAATGCGAGGAAGAACAGCCCCAGAGCGGTCAGAAGGCCCATCAGCACGATCCATTGCCCATCTTCATTCATGCACGCCATAGCAGCACCTCCACGAGGACAGCCCTTGGGCGGGAAGAATGCTCTATATCTGGAATACCGGGGAGAATCCCGTCCAGTTGCACCCACCGCGTCACCCGTACCGCGTTCTCACGCCCGGTGAACTCTGGATCCGGCAAAGAGAGCGGGGTTGTGTTTACGGTGCCATCCGTTCTCCTGTAGGAGAGGTAGACCTGCGCCCTGAGTTTAGTGTCTTCATCTCCGGCCCGCATCTTACAGTTGGTGAGGAACTCGTTTCGGAGATCATTACCCCCGCAAGTTTCGGTTCCATTCTTGACAAACCCGACCAGCTGGCTTGTACCCCCCTCCCTATCCGGCGTATCCATCATCGCGAGCACGTCGCTCCCGAGCTGCTCGAGTTGCATATCCGGGATGTGGGTATCCCCCGGGGTGTAGATGCTCGTCGTGCTGATGACGATGTACGCGGTGAGCAGCATGATGACCCCGGCCGCGACCCCCTCCATCGTGTAGAGTTGCCCCGAATCGTTCACCATATCGCCACCTCCAGGACACCGGGCTTCAGAGGAGAGAGGGGGACGTTATCGTAGTCGTACAGGTAGGTGCCGTTTAGCGTGGTCCGCTGAGGATCAGGGCTGTCATCGAAGACAAACCGGATATCCAGGATGCTGTTCTGGTCCAGGGTGAAGAGCGAGGTGGCCGCTGGTTTCAGCACCAGCGAGATGGTATTGGCGACCTCTTTCTCCGGTTTGAGGTTGCAGGATTCCTCGTCAAGGAGGAGGATGTAGAGATCTGAGTCCTCTGTATCATATGAGAACGGGATGCGGGTAAACTGCGGTATCGGTCTCGTCGGATCCATCTTCCAGAATGTCACGCTCTGGAGCGTTGCTTCGTCATTCGCGGGAAGATACGCGCCAAAATCCGTGATCGTCACGTTCACCGGCTCAGTTCTCGGGTCGATCCGGTAGGCCGGACCTCGCTCCGGGTCCAGCAGTTCATTGAAGTTGAGCTGGACGGTGAACGTCCGGAGGATTGAAGAGTTGAGTGTGGTATCATTGTACCTGCTGTCAGAACCAATCACCGCCACCGCCGGCTCTTTGATCTTCACCACCCGGCGGATGTAGCCGTAGCCGGGAGGGAGGGGATCGCCGGTCCGCTTGAGCTCGTAACTCCCATCCGGGTGCGAAATATTGAGCGAGATGTTGTAGGAGTAGGGAATGTCGCCGAAGATTGCTTTATTACGGTAGTCGCTCTGGTCGAAGAACCCCTCCTCAAAGAACTTCTTAACCTTCGTCGAGAGGAGGATATTCGGGGTCTCCTTCGAGACCGCAAGCCCTATGCGCTCGATCTCGCCCTTGTGAGCCAGATCGTTCATCTCCCAGGGGGGGTAGACCGGCCAGCCGGGATCCTCCACCAGGATCACCCCCGTTCGATAGGCGACCGCGTCATAGTCGATGCCGCTGCTCTCGAGGCCCGCAAGGAGCCCCGGCACCATGCTCACCACCATGATCAGGGCGAGCATAAAGATCGTGAACCCCGCGAGGAAGTCAAGCGACATCGCCGCGTCGTCGGTAGCCTGCCTTATACAATCACCTCCCCGGTATCCGCCCGGAACACGAAGGTCTCCATTCCGGCATCCGAACGGACGGTGACGGTATAGACCCCTTCGGCGAGCGAGATGTCAACCGTATCCGCACCGAGGCTCGTCATCACCGGCCGGAGCACCCCCTCCTGGTCGCGAAGGAGTTCCTCCGGGGAGAGGACGCCGGTGATATTCACCTCCTCCGTCGGCAACGGAGCGCGAAGCGTGATCTCTCTCCAGCCCAGAGCACCGAACGTGAGCCATCGTACCTCATCGCCGTCCTCAAGACCGAGGGCCCAGGAGGTAGCCCGGCCGTCGAGGCTCACACCGGTCCCGAGCACCTGGTGCACCGATGTGCCGGTGACGTTCAGGCCGCCTTCGGCCCCAAGCAGGTCCAGTTCCGCGAGAGCTCCGGCGAGGGTGCAGGCCTCCGGCGACTCCGGCAGGTCGACGGGGGTGATGCCACCGCCCGACGGATGCGAGGACGCACCGAGACACCCACACGTCGTGCAGATAATACAGATTGCGGCAAACAGGGCCAGGACGCCCCCGGGAACTCTCATGTAAAGCAGTCATTATACACGAAGCCATATAAATAACCATCTCTCCTGCATCTTCAAAGATCTGCCGTTACAAGAGGATAATGGAAACGTGCCAATTACATGCGGCAAAAATATTTCTTGCGGCGTGCCGGCTCGCCCGCCGAAGCTGGCCGGCCCTTATATGCTCCGGGATCAGGGCCGCAGGTCCCGGCCCGTCATCGTAACATATATCCGCCAGTTCGTAACAATATCTCACGCAAGGTAAACATATGTGTAGCACCACACCCTCCGGGAGATCCAAAGAAGCACATGAGCGGTTCGCCGAAGCGGCCGTCTTCCACGGCCACATCTGTCCCGGCCTCGCGACGGGCTACCGGGCCGCAGAGATCGCCCTTTCAAGGCTTTGTTCCGGCCGCTCAGAGGACGAGGAACTTGTCACGATCACCGAGACCGACGCCTGCGGTGTCGACGCCATTCAGGTTCTGACGGGCTGCACCGCCGGAAAAGGGAACCTCCTCTTCAAGGATCATGGCAAGCATGCGTTCACGTTCATCAACCGCCGGACCGGGGCCGCGGTCCGTGTGGCGGCAAACCCGTCGTTCGATGTCAACTCGCTTGACCCCGACCTTGCGCCGCTCCGGGCACGGGTGATGCAGCGGGTGGCAACCGAAGAGGAGCAGGCTGAGTTCCACGAGCGGGTCCACCGGGTCGTCGACGCTATCCTGGAGGCGCCTGCAGAAGTCCTCTTCACGATCCAGGATGTCGAGGTCGAGATCCCGGAGCGGGCACGGATCTTTTCGTCGGTGCCGTGCGCAAAATGCGGTGAGATGACCGCCGAGTCCCGGGTCAGGGTCGAGGACGGGAAGTTCCTCTGCTATGCCTGCTCGGGGGAATACTCCCGGCGCTGGTGAGGGCCCCTCTCACCGCACGATTTTCGTTATCGGTATCTCGAGGATGTCTTCGGCACCCGCGGCCTTGAGCGGTGGAATAAGGGCGTTGACGAGCCCTTTCTGGACCACTGTCTGGATGCTGAAGTAATCGATGCCGTGCAGCCTGCTGACGGTGGGCTTCTTCATCGCGGGGAGGACCTCGATGACGCGGTCGAGCGCGGTCGAGGGCACGTTCATTGTCAGGAGCACCTGGTGGCGGGCCTCGATCACCCCGAGGAGAAGAGTCGTGATCTCATCGATCTCCCGGCGCTTCTCCGGGTCCTGGAGAGATTCGTGGTTTGCAAGGAGCGCCGTGTGCGACTCCATGATCTGCCCGACGATCTTTAACCCGTTCTTCTTGAGTGTGCTCCCGGTCTCGGTGAGGTCGACGACGACATCCATGAGGTCGGGAACCTTCGCCTCCGAGGCTCCGTAGGAAGGGAAGAGCCTGACCGGGATCCCGAGGTCCGCAAAGAACCGCTCCGTGATCCGGGGATATTCGGTTGTCACCCGGCTGCCCGGACGGATGGCAACGGCATTCTCGATCGGCTCGTCGTGGTGGACAGCAACCACGATCTTCACGTTACCGTCGCCGGTCTTGCTGTATGAGAGGTTTGCAACCTCCACAACGTCGGCGCCGCTCTCCTGCACCCAGTCGAGCCCCGATATCCCGAGATCAAAGTAGCCCATCTGAACGTAGAGCGGGATCTCCTGCGGCCGGAGGATCTTCACCTTCCCGATCCGGGGATCATTGATCCGGGGGTTGTAATCGCGGTCGGTCCGCCTGACCTCGAGGTCCGCCTCCTTGAAGAGCTGGAGCGTCTGCGCCTCAAGGCTTCCCTTGGGGAGAGCAATCGTGATCATAAGAGGTGATCGGGCAGAAAAAGAGTTAAAGGTGATGCTATGGATTTTTCAGTCGATCGTGTGGACGACGAGCCCCGAGAGGAGTTTCGGCTCGAACCAGGTGGACTTTGGGGGCATGACCCCGTCCATATTGGCGATTGCGAGCACTGTCTCGACACTCACCGGCTGCATCGCTACCGCGAGGGCGTATTTGCCGGCGTCCACGAGCTGCTCGAGCCCGCTGAGGGGTTGTGCCCCGCCCATGTAATGGAGCCGGGGATCGCCCCGGGGGTCGGAGATCCCGAACATCCCTTCGAGGACGTCTTTCTGGAGAACCGAGACGTCGAGCGACCCGATCAGGTCGTCGGGGTCCGCGACCGGCCGGGAGACCTCGTACCAGGTTCCTTCCAGGTAGAAGTGCATGACGTGCACCGGCGCATCCCGGGCCGCGAGCGGCTGGATCTGGTAACCGGCAGCGTCGACCTTCCCGTAGGGGCGGACGGTCCAGCCCGCCGTTAAGAGCGCATCGATGAGCCGCGGGAGGGTGTAGTCGCCGAGGTCGGTGACAAGCCTGCTGTAACCGTGGATGCGGACGCGGTCGTGGGCGAAGAGG
>PGYH01000016.1:19140-32218 GCA_002839575.1 Methanomicrobiales archaeon HGW-Methanomicrobiales-6 | reverse complement strand
CGCCGATTTGGCTCGGTGGTGTCCGTCCGCGATGTAGGTCTCCGGCACCGCCGCAAAAAGCCCCTCGAGGCGGGCGAGGGTGGCCTCGTCGGCGACCCGGTAGACCTGGTGGAGCACTCCCTGGGCGGTCGTGGTGCTCCCGTCGGGCTGCACGCCGTCGATGAGGGAGCGGATGTGGGAGAAGATCTCGCCCGGGTCGCGGTAGAGCAGGAAGACAAGCCCGGTGTTCGCGCCGACGACGTCGATGTGCCGGGTCCGGTCTTCCTCCTTGTCGTAACGGGTGAGTTCGTGCCGCCGGATCGTCCGATCCTCGTAGTCTTCTGTCCCCACGCAGCAGACCAGCCCGATGAACTCCTCACCGTCCTGGACCGCCCGGTAGACGTACATCCCGGGCTCGGGGTCACGCTCCATCAGGCCGTCTGCGAGCATCCCGTCGAAGACCTCCCGCGACCGCTGGTAGACCCGGTCGTCGTTCGGGGGGACGTCGGGGAGTTCGGCATCCGGCCTGCTGACCCGCAGGAAACTCATGGTGTTCTTCTCGATGCACTCCCGGGCCTCTTCCGCCGTCACCACATCGTAGGGCACGGAGGGAATTTTTTCGGAGTACCGCCGCCCCGGACGGACTGCCGCAAAACGATAGATCTGAACCATAATTACCGCCACTCGTATGTGCCTACTATTTTGTCTCCTGACACTATATTAGGTAAGGCACTCCATGAGGGAGAGGCCAGTATGATGCCGCTTCAACTTACCATTCGCCGGGCACAGCCCGCAGACATTCCGGAGATCGTTGCCGTCGAAAGGGTGGCGTTTGCTGACCCCTGGGATGAGAGGACGCTCCAGGAATCGCTCGCCTACTACCCGGAGACCTTCTTCGTGGCGAAGAACAACGGTGACGTGGCCGGCTTCGTTGCAGGGGGCGTTGAGGACACCGGGGAAGAGGTTTACGGGCATATTATGAACCTCGCGGTCGCCCCCGGGTACCGGCGCCGGGGGATCGGGCGGAACCTCATCCGCCGCCTGGAGCGGGAGTATGCCATCCTCGGCGCGAGCGCCGTCCAGCTCGAGGTCCGGGTGACGAACACCGGGGCGCAGGAGTTCTACCACCGCCTCGGCTACCGTGAGGTCTTCCAGGTCACCGCGTACTACGCGAACGAGGAAGATGCCCTGGTTATGATGAAGTGGTTCAGGTTCTAGTGCGCGACTGCCGGAACGGCAGGAGCGGGAGAAAACGCGAAGCGTTTTCGACTCGCGATGGGCCGAAGGGTGCGACTGCCGGAACGGCGTGACGGACAATTTCCGGAGTTTTAGAAGCCGTTTGGCTTCGAGCCGGAGCGGGAGCACCACAGGCGTGAATCGCGACGGATCGTAGACCCGGAGCAGCTCACCACCGCTCCAGGCGCCCCCTATTCCCCGACCCGGGACAGGATCTGGTTTTTCAGGTCCGGGAGATCGCGTTTGACCACGTTCCAGACTGCATCGCGGTCGATCCCGAAATAGTGGTGGATAAGGACGTTCCTCATCCCGATGATATCCGACCATGGGATATCCGGGTTTTCGGCCCTGAACTCTGAAGAGATCCCTCGTACGGCTTCTCCGATAATCTGAAGGTGGTGGATCACCCATACTTGTGCCATCTCGTCATTGGAGAAGTACTCGCGGCCCTGAGCTGCCACTCGCTCAATCCGTTGATAACTTCGATAATATCCAGCAGCCGTTCGCGATCGTCTCTCATAGGGGCCGCGCTTCCTGTAAGACCCGTGAACGGATACGCTCCCGAAGTCCCGCTTCGGTCACAACATCAACCGAACGACCAAGCAGGAGCGAGAGATCCATCGCAAGACCGCCCACGTCAAGGAGACTCCGGTCGGGATCGAGATCGATCAGGAGGTCGATATCACTGTCTTCCCTGGCTTCGTTTCGTGCCACGGATCCGAACACCCGCACGTTTCTGGCTCCCCTCCGGTGCGCGAGAGATAGGATCTCATCCCGCTTCTGGATGAGAAGGGTATAGATATCGGCTCCTGGGTTCATGCCAGTAGAAGTTTCATTGATGTCGCGCCTTAAATGTTATCGTGGGCTTTGTTCCCGGCACCACGGCAGCGGCAAGGGGTGCCGGGCTGGCCCTCCCTGTTTTACCCCCGGCCGTGCTCCTGGTGAGCCCGGGCAAGGTGCTGGGCCGCGAGGGCGCCGAGGAGGGAGAGTTCGCCGGCGAGGACCCCGGCGGCGACGATCTCCGCAAACGCCTTTGCGTGGGTTCCCGGCGGGTCCCCGCCCCCGGCGACGCCAAGCATCGCGAGGCACTCGTGCTGGGTGTCGATCCCCGTGCCGCCGCCGACCGTCCCGACGGGAAGCGACGGGAGAGTGACCGAGACGTAGACCCCGCCGTCCACCCGGTCGACGGTGGTGATCGCGGTGCTCCCCTCAACGACGTGGGCGGGGTCCTGCCCGCAGGCGATGAACATCGCGGCGACGACGTTTGCCGCGTGGGCGTTGAACCCGAACGAGGCCGCCCGCGCCGAGCCCACCAGGTTCTTCCTGTAGTTGACCTCCGTGAGCGTCTCCGCGTCTGTCTTCAAGAGGTCGGCGATCATCGCGTCGGTCAGGTGCACCCCCGCGGCCACGGTCTTCCCCCGGCCCCGGACCAGGTTGATCGCCGCCGGTTTCTTGTCTGTGCACATATTCCCGGACGTGGCGACGAGCCGGGCGCCGGTCTCCCGCTCGATGAGCTCGCCCACCTTCTGGCTCGCGATCGTCACCATGTTCATCCCCATGGCGTCCTTGGTGTCGAACTCGAGCCGGACGAAGACGCTTGTACCGGCAACGTAAGTGGCGGCGTCGAGAAACTCACCGTGTTTCGTGGTGCTCTGCGCAGCCTCCCGGATCTCGGCGGCGTGCCCCTCCACCCAGGCGGCCACATCACGGGCGTGCGGGACGTCACGGGCGGCAAAGACCGGCGCCCGGGTCATCCCGTCCCGCATGATCCGCACGTCCGCACCCCCAGCCCGGGTGATGAGGGAGCACCCGCGGTTCACCGAGGCGACGAGCGCCCCCTCGGTCGTCGCCAGCGGGAGGTAGTACGACCCGCAGGCATACTCGCCGCTCACCCGGAGCGGCCCTGCGACACCGAGCGGCACCTGGACGGTGCCGATCATGTTCTCGATGTTGCGCTTCACGACCCGGTCGATCCCGATAGTGAACGACCCGACCTTCGGGAGGGCGGTGCCGGTCTCTCTCTCGACGAATGCCCGGCGCACCCGGACGGCCTCCTCGGGGGGGAGCTCCTTCTCGAGGGCGTAGAGTTTGAGAGATCCGTCTTTCAGTCTCCCGATATACTCATCCATGAATAAGTATGAGAACGCATACCTAAAGATGGCTGGTGGTCATTGTGGGAGAAGAACAGTGGTGCCTTGCGGTGCCGAGACGAGAGGCTGAAGAGACGCGGCGCCGGCTGCTCGAGGAGAGGCTCCTCGACCGTCGGTTCCGCCCGCGCCCGGAGGGGGGCGCCATCCTCTTCCCGGTGACAGAGGAGGTCCCGGGCGCTGTGCGGTGCGAGTTCGAGGCGGTGCCGGAACGCCTCGACCTCCCCCGCCACGAGCTCGTCGGCGGGATTGCCATCATGCAGGAGAACAACCCGGAAGGCGCGGAGCGGCTGCTCGCCTCCCGCCGGTCCCTCGAGACCGTGCTCTTCCCCGAGACCGCCGTCGAGGGGGAGTACCGCACCCGCCGGTTCGCCGTCCTCGCCGGGATCCCCTCGACCCGCACCCGGGTGATGGAATACGGCCACTCCTTCGACGTCGACCTCTCCCTTGCCTACTTCTCCGCCCGCCTCTCGACCGAGCGGCAGCGGGTTCTCGGGGCGATGGAGGAGGGGGAGCGGGTGCTCGATATGTTTGCCGGCGTCGGGCCGTTCGCGATCACCCTCGCCCGCCGGGCCGCCCTTGTCGTTGCCGCGGACCTCAACCCCGCCGCGGTCCACCTCCTGATCGAGAACATCGCGCTCAACCGCATCGGAAACGTCATCCCGATGCTCGCGGACGCTGCCCACCTCCCCCGGCTCGGCTTTCCCCCTTTTGACCGCGTCGTCATGAACCTCCCCCTCGCCGCGCCGGAGTTCCTCCCGGCGGCGGCCGCTCTCTGCCGGGACGGCGGGACGATCCACCTCTACGCGCTTGAGGAGCAGGAGGGGGAGTACCTCCCCCTGATCCGTGCGGTCACGAAAGGCGAGGTCGCCGAGCGGCAGGTCAGGACCTACTCACCGGGGAGGTGGCACGCGGTGTATGATATCACTGTGGAGAAAGGGGTCTGAGGAGTGCAGCCCTCGCATCTCCAGTTATTGAACACCTTGCCTTTTGTCGGCCGGGTATTTCCATCCCCGGCTGACAAAAAAAGAGTATAGAGCGTGGTTCAATCCCGCGTTTTGCGCGGGAGATCTCCTGTCAGTCCGAAATGGTTGGAATTACTCCACCGGCACGAACTTCGTGCCGTAGTGGATGGTGCCGCTCTCGCCGTCCGCCGCCACCCGGCGGAAGACGCTTTTGACCCGCATCCCGATCGCAACATCCTCGATGGGACAGGCGATCTGGGTGGTGAGCCGCGGCCCCTCGTCGAGCTCCACGACCGCGAGGGCGTAGGGGGTGGTATGCTCGAACTGGTCACTTGCCGACCGAATGACCGTGTAAGTAACGACCGTTCCCTCGCCGGTGTACTTATGGTCGACTATGTTGCCGCTCCGCCGGCAGTCGGGACAGAGCGACCGGGGCGGGAAGAAGTGCCGCCCGCAGGTCGTGCATTGCGTCCCGACGAGGTTGTAGCGCTGCGGAATTTTTCTCCAGAACCGTGATACTGACATTTTCAGGCCCCCAGGATGTGCACGACGACCGTCGCGCCGGTGCCGCCGACGTTATGCGCCATACCGATCTCAGCGTCCACCTGCCGACCGGCGGCCTCGCCGCGGAGCTGACTGACGATCTCGTAGATCTGCTTGATCCCGGTCGCACCGACCGGGTGGCCGCAGGCCTTCAGGCCGCCGCTCGTGTTCACCGGGATCTCCCCGTCGAGGGCGGTTGCCCCGTCCGCGGTGAGTCTTCCCGCTTCGCCCTTCTTGCAGAACCCGAGGTCCTCGATCGCGCAGATCTCTGCGATCGTGAAGCAGTCGTGGACCTCCAGCATGTCGATGTCCTTGTGGGTGAGGCGCGCCTGGGCGAACGCCCGTTTGCCTGCGGCGACCGAGGCGTCCAGGGTGGAGATGTCCCGCCGGTCGTGGAGTGCGATGGTGTCGCTCGCCTGGGCGCTTGCAAGCACCCGTACCGGCGAATCGGTGAACTCGCGGGCACGCTCGAGCGGCACCACCACGACTGCCGCCGCACCGTCGGTGATCGGCGAGCAGTCGAAGAGCCGCAGGGGGTCAGCCACGAGCGAAGAGTTCAGGACAGTGTCGACCGTGATTCGGTTCCTGAACTGGGCGATCGGGTTCTTTGCCCCGTTCTCGTGGTTCTTCACCGCGACCTGTGCAAGCTGCTCCCGGGTGAGGGGGTAGCGGTGCATGTAGTCATTTGCGATCATCGCATACAGCCCGGGGAAGGTCGCCCCGGCGAACCCTTCCCACTCGCGGTCAGCGGCGCTCGCGAGCATGTCCACGCTCGCCCCGGTCCCGACGTCGGTCATCTTCTCGACGCCCGCCGCGACGACGATATCCTCCATGCCGCTCGCGACCGCGATGACCGCCTGCCGGAAGGCAAGCCCGCCGGATGCGCAGGCCGCCTCCACACGGGTCGAGGGAGTGTTGTTCGTCGCAAGACCGGCGTAATCCGCGATCAGGGCACCGATGTGTTCCTGCTCGACGAACCGCCCGGCGCTCATGTTCCCGACGTAGAGAGCGTCGATCCTCTCGCCGGTGACACCGGCATCCTCGAGCGCCAGCGCCCCGGCCTTGACGAAGAGGTCGCGGAACGAGGTTCCCCAGTGCTCCCCGAACTCCGTGCATCCGACTCCGATTACTGCTACGTCTCTCATTTCTGCATCACGATCTTTCCTTTGTGTTTGGCATACAGTGCATAGTCGAGGTAGGTCGGATTTGCGAGGAGTTTCTCCACGCTCGGCGCCGCCGAGCGGTTGAACTCACCGGAGTCGATGGCATCGGTCACCGTGATGTCGAAGGCGTCGCTCCCCGCTCCCGACCCGAACGAGGTGACGAAGATCCGGTCACCCGGCTTCGCCGCATCGAGCGTAGCCGCAAGCCCGATCATCGATGCCCCCGAGTAGGTGTTGCCGAGCTTCGGGACGACGAGGCCGGGTTCAATCTGCTCAGCCGTGAACCCGAGCATCTTCGCCACCCGCTGCGGGAACTTCGCGTTGGGCTGGTGGAAGACGGCGTAATCGTAGTCGGCGGGGGTAGTTCTGCCCTTCGCGCCGCCAGAAGTCGGGCGTGTCGGTGGTGTAGGAGCAGGTGTGGTTGATCTCGGCGATGACGTTCTCGTCGCCGATGACGAACGCAGCCCCGCCGGCCGCTGCCGTGTACTCGAGCGCATCGCCTGGAGCGCCCTGCGCCACGTCCGCACCGATGGCGATCCCGAACGGGATCATCCCGCTCTTGACCATGCCCATGCAGGTCTGGATGCCTGCCGTTCCCGCCTTGCACGCGAACTCGTAGTCTGCGGCGGTCATGTTCGGGGTCGCCCCGATCGCCTCGCCGACCGTGCAGGCCGTGGGCTTGACCGCGTAGGGGTGCGATTCGCTTCCCACGTAGATGGCGCCGATAGCGTCAGGCTCAACGGTTCTCCGCAGGAGGGCGGCGCGTGCCGCCTCGACGGCGATCGTTGCGGTATCCTCATCGAGATCGGGGACGGACTTCTCAAAGACCCCGAGTCCCCGGGTAATGTCGTCTGCGTTGGCGCCCCAGACTCGCGCGATCTCCGGGACTCTTATCCGGTATCGCGGGATGTAGACGCCATATGAATAAATGCCTACCATGACTTTCCTCGTAGTGAACTGATGATCGTCTCGACATCCATCTGTGTGCAGAGCACGCTGATCCGATCACGCTCCGCAAGTCCCGGGATCAGTGGGTGAACCTGCTCCGGGCTGATGCCCTGCAGAACCACACAACGGGGCTTGAACGGCGTGACCCGGATAGCTACCATGGGGGATTTCCCGGTTGAGACTTCGGTGAAGATGAGGGCACGTTCCGTGCTCCAGCCGTAAATACGGTTGAACTCGCTCGAAGAGAGCTGGAGGATCGCATTGAGGCTGTTTATCACCGTATACCCGTAGATAGCCTGGTCCATCGGACCGCAGATGGTCGTGGCATCGATGACTCCGGCAAAGTCGGAGAGGCCCACGGGGGATGCATACTCGTGGATGTCGTAGATGACGTCTTCGTCGAACTCACTGTACAGAATTTTTGCAAATTTGTTGATGAATTGGCCGCCGTTGTCCTCGTCGATCGAGAGGATCGTATCAACGATCTTGCCGACGATGGCGGTACCTGGACTCTTTCGCCGTCCACTTTCGTAATCGCTGATAACTGAGGGAGAGACCTCAAGACGCTCGGCGAGCAGCCCCTGGGGGATGTTGAAACTCTGCCGCCACTTCTTGAGGGCCTGTCCCGGTGAGTCCGAGAGTGTGATCTCTCCTGCCATTTTCTCGGCAAGCTGATGCCGCACTCCGGATTTCATGCAGGTACTGTTAACACTCCGACTTAAAAAATTAGCGTATGGCACTTCGACATTTCACGAAGATCTCCTCTGCAGGATCGTTGCGCAACCCGTATATAGTATGCATCTCAATTCTGATACAATGGTTGAAGCGGAAGACCTGCAGTCCTTGAAGACGATCGCCCTGCTTGGCGGGTGCCGGGGGCCGATCTGGCTCTCATCGCAGTCGCTCGGAAATGTTCTGGGCATCAGCCCCCAGACCGCCTCACGGCGGCTGATCGCGCTCGAGCGGCAGCAGTTCGTCGTACGGTCGATGAAGTCCGACGGCCAGTACGTCGCCATCACCCGGGAGGGTGAGCAGGCGCTAAAGCGGGAGTATGCAGATTATGTCCGGATATTCAACCCTGAACGTAGGCAGTATACCCTGGCCGGGACCGTTATCAGCGGGCTCGGGGAAGGACGCTACTACATGAGCATTCCCCACTACAAGGAGCAGTTCGGCGCGTCTCTTGGTTTTGAACCCTTCCCCGGAACCCTGAACATCAGGCTCGATGCGACGAGCATCCAGATCCGCAAGCAGCTCGACCATGCCGGGTGGATCGATATTCCGGGATTTACTGCTGATGAGCGGACGTTCGGAGGCGCAAGAGTGCTCCCATGCCGGATCAGGGGCTATAGGTGCGGGATAGTCGTTCCATCCCGCACCCACTACCCGGAGGACATCGTCGAGGTCATCGCCGGATGCGAACTCCGCAAAGCCCTGAACCTGAACGATAACGATACGATTGAGGTGGAGATTACCCATGATTGATGCAGCCATACAGGCCCTCGCGAGGGGCGAATTCGTCCTGTTATACGACTTTGACAACCGCGAACGCGAGACGGATTTTGCAATCCGGTCGGACGCGGTCACGCCCGCCCACATCCGGCAGATGCGCAAAGACGGCGGCGGGCTGATCTGCACGGCAGTGCACCCGGAAGCCGCAAAGAGGCTCGGTCTGCCGTTTGCACACGATGTCCTGCGTGCCTGCAGCCTTGTCGAGAAGGATGGCGAAGTGCCCTACGACCCGAAGAATCACTCGTCGTTCTCCCTCTGGGTGAACCACCGCGAGACCTATACCGGGGTTACGGACCGGGACCGGGCCCTGACGGTCACCGCCATCGCAGATGAGGTGAGAAAGTCGCTTAACGGCGGTGGGTACGACTTTGCAGCGCACTTCCGGACGCCCGGCCATATGGCACTCCTCCGGGCTGCCGACCGGCTGCTTGACGACCGGCGAGGGCAGACCGAGCTCTCGATCGCGCTTGCTGCCATGGCCGATATCACCCCGGCCGTCACGATTTGCGAGATGCTGGACGACGAGACGGGGCTTGCCCTCCAAAAAGAGGACGCGATGGAGTATGCGAAGAAGCACGGGCTCGTCTTCATTGAGGGAAAAGACGTTTTGAACCGGTGGCAGTCGCAGAGACTGAAAGAATAATACATATCTTTTTTACGGCCACAGGCCCGCAGGATCGCCTCCTGATATACTTCAGGAAGGCTTTTTTATACATCGTCGGCGGAGAACAGAAATGTGCGTGGGATCCCCCGGCATGCCGCGAAACGACGCTGCTCGTGTGTTTTCAAAAACAATATATATGATTGTACGGCATCATAGACGGATGAAAAAAGATGCTGTGGCATACTTGAATACAAGAAAGAAGGGGGATTTCGCAGCACAGAAGAGTGAAGTCGAGAGTTATTGTAAATACCGGTTTCAAATTGTCGAAATCTTTCATGATCATCGGGCGAATGCAACTCCCCCGGAGAAGCGGAAGGGCTTTACGGAGTTGCTGGACTACTGTGCCGCCAATAACTGCCCTGATATTATCATCTACGATTTCGCCGGTCTTGCCAGCGATCTGGACGCCGGGCTCGCCACCCTCAAAGCCTTAAACGACAAATACACGATCTACTGCGTGAACAATGACTTTTTCGGGTTTCGGGACGACCCGGATCAGAGGAGAGAGGCGGTCGGCAACTTCGTCGCGTACATGGACCAGTACCGGGAGAGCGCCCGGAAAGCCGCCCCGGTCATCTCGAAGAAGACAAAGAAAGAGGACGGGCGGCCCATCGGGAGGCCGAGGGCGCTGAACGAGGGCCAGGTCGAGGCTCTCCTCACGGTGCGGCAGGCCGGGACGAGCATCAGCCAGATCTGCAGGATGTTTGATGTCAGCAGGAGCACGGTCAGCAAGATCCTCGCGGACTACCCTGAACTGAAAGGGGAGTGGAAAGGGGCCCGGCAGGAGCCGGAGGAGTGATCCCTTCTGGAAATTCTTTTGTCCCGGCTACTCCTGATCGTTGTATCTCTCCGATACCCGTGACTCGATCCAGGTGACAACGAAGCCGTACTACAAACATGGAGATACCATCTTTACCGGTCAATTATGTGGTATCATCGCGCAGGATGAATATTCACCGCCGGATCGCACGCAGTCAACTATCGGGATGAATTCAAAAGAGCCATATCGACGTAGATCGAACTTCCTGTCTGGATGGAGTCTCTTCACACAGCGCTTGAGCGATACTATGGATATTCGACTTTTTTACCATATCAGGAAGAGATTATCAACAATATCCTTGAGAAGAGGGATGTTCTTGCCGTCATTGCGACCGGTGGGGGTAAATCCCTCTGCTACCAGATCCCTCCTCTCGTAACCGGAGGGCTGACGGTCGTGATCTCACCCCTGATCTCTCTTATGAAGGATCAGGTCGACTCGCTGGTGACACAAGGCGTTCCTGCAGTGACCCTGAACAGTTCACTCCCCTATGATGCCGTGGTTAGAACCCTTGCGGACCTTGAAGCGGGGCGGCTTCGCCTGCTCTACGTGTCGCCGGAGAAGGTAGTGCAGACACGGTTCCTGACTACCCTGCGCAAGTTGAACGTGACGCTCTTTGCCGTCGACGAAGCTCACTGTATCTCTGAGTGGGGCCATGATTTCAGGCCGGAATATCGCCAGTTGCGTATCTTGAAGGAGATGTTTCCGGATGTCCCTATGATTGCCCTGACGGCAACTGCCGTTCCGGAGGTTCAGCAGGATATCCAGAGGCAGCTCAACCTTATAAATCCGGCAATATATATCGGAAGTTTCAATCGAAAAAATCTGCAGTATACTGTTACCGACAAAAAGGGTGCATATCCTCAACTCCTTGACTACCTGAGGAGCAACCCGAGCAGGTCGGGAATCATCTACTTCTCAAGCAAGAAGCGCACGGAAGAGGTCGCACAGAAGTTACAGGAAGATGGTATCCGTGTTCAGCCCTACCATGCGGATCTGCCGGGTAATTTCCGCAATAGGGTGCAGGAACTGTTTATTAGAGATGAGATCGACGTGGTCTGCGCAACCAATGCTTTTGGGATGGGTATCGACAAGCCTGACGTGCGGTTTGTCATCCACTACGATATGCCGAGGGATCTGGAAGCGTATGCACAGGAAACCGGACGTGCAGGCCGAGATGGTGAAGAGAGCGACTGCATCCTGTTCTATAGTCGTGGTGACCGGCAAAGATGTCTGCGTTTTATTGAGGGAGATTGTTTGAACCACCCGGAGCCAGGGTATCACTCGCTCGCTGTGCGGAAACTCAACGATATGATTGCGTTCTGTGAGACCACCCGGTGTCGCAGGCAACATCTGCTCAGATATTTCGGTGAGACCTTCACCGAGGTGCCATGCCGGGCCTGCGATGTCTGCATGTTGCCGGATGAGTTCATCGACGGTCGGGAGATTGCTGCGAAGATCGTGAACTGCATCTCACAACTGCCGGGAAAATTTGGCATAACGCACATTGCAGGTGTTCTCGCCGGTTCACGGAGCAAGAACGTACTGGCGAGAGGGCATCAAGATCTGTCTGTATTCAACTCAGGGAGTGAGTACTCGAACGAGCAGTGGCGCTCGTTCATGCGTCAACTCATAGCGAACGGCTATCTGGATCAGAGTTCCGATCAGTACCCGGTTGTCACTCTGAACGAGCGCAGTCGGGCCATCCTGTCTGGCGATGAGGGTGTCCGGCTCAGTAGACCGAATGGTTTGCAAGCCCGCAACAGAGGGAAGACGGACCGGAGCGAGAGACCCTTTGATACCGCCCTCTTTGAAGACCTACGGAGCGTTCGGAAGGGCCTTGCAGAGGATCTGGAGATCCCTCCCTATATGGTGTTCCACGATAGAACCCTCAAGGAGATCGCCCGTCGATATCCAGAGACCCTTGAGGAATTTGCGTCCATCCCTGGTGTGGGCGATGCAAAATTGCAGCAGTTCGGTGAGGCTATCACCTCTGCAGTCCGAGGTTATCGGAGCCGGCAGCATCCGGACGATGGGTCCGGTATGAGCCTGAACCCTGATGATGGAGATTCAACGGCATTGTCTGGTGATGATCACGAGCTGGCGGCGCCGGGAGGGGCTCTGTCGCCAAAGCACACGGCTGCCGCGGATCAGACTCCTGCCTCGTCTGACGAGACCCCCGACGATGCCCTCCTCGAAGAGGCCTACACGTTGCAGGGGTATATCCGGGATTTGCGTGAAGAGCTTCGTCTTGCTGAAAAACTGCACAAGGAATTGCTCGCGAGAGCACGCGAGTCGGGTGTCCAGGAGAATGAGACGTATGCTATAGCAACGCAGGTCAGCAGGAGGCGCCGGGTTGTCGCCGAGCGATTCTACGAGCGGTATCCTGAGGTTTTTGTCAAGATCGCGAAGGTCACCATCAGTGCTGCCGAGGCTGCTATTGGGGCGGAGGCGCTCGATGAGTTCGTTCAATACGATGAGTCGGAGAGGGTCAGGGTTATCTGTAAAACAGGATAGGGGTCTCAGTTTGACGTCGAGCAATGCGGCCTTGGTACTTCGCCAGATCTGGCGTCCGGTATCAAACGATGCGGTCTCGCGCAACACCAAATGAAGAGTTAGCGATACCCCGGACACTGGATCTCGCGTCCTTCGCACCTGCGGTGCTCAGGCTCCTGCCCTTCGGCTAGTCGCACGTCGCGTCTTTTTGTGAGTTGACGGCAGAGGCGTAAACGAGGTCTCACGCGAGGAGCAACGGATGGGATATCCGGAGCTTGAGAAACCCGAAGTTCGCGAATCGGTGCCGCTGTCCCGTCAAAAAAAGAGTTTCGGAGGTAGAGCCTCTACAGCTGCACCTGGGAAAGAGCGTCGTAGACGATCTTTTTGTAGACATCGGGCTGGGTCCCGTACTCTTCCTGGGCCTTCCGGGAGTCGTCGGTGGTGCCGAACGCATCCAGCCGGTCCAGGGTCTCGCGGGCGGTATCCAGCACCCAGAGGTCGCGGGTCTCGCGGTCCACGACCGCGATCGACTCCACGCGAACCGAGACCAGGCAGTTCCCGTCCTGGGTCGTGTAGAGGTTCGGCTTGCCGACGACGGCGACGAACGC
>PGYH01000016.1:0-19092 GCA_002839575.1 Methanomicrobiales archaeon HGW-Methanomicrobiales-6 | reverse complement strand
GTCGACCACCCTTCCGCGGTAGAAGATGTTCTGGTCGCCCTGCCGCTGCTTCTCCGTGAGGGTTCCGACGATGAAGATCCGGTTGCTCCGGATCCCGCTCGGGAGGATGACGTAGGTCGGGCTCTT
This sequence comes from Methanomicrobiales archaeon HGW-Methanomicrobiales-6, assembly GCA_002839575.1. Lineage (GTDB taxonomy): Archaea > Halobacteriota > Methanomicrobia > Methanomicrobiales > Methanoculleaceae > Methanoculleus > Methanoculleus nereidis. The sequence continues at coordinate 18,966 of PGYH01000016.1, read as the reverse complement.
CTCGTCCTCGCCGTCCTTGAACTGGTAGCGGGTCTCGCGGAGCTCGGATGCAAAGACCCTTCGTGCCGGTTCACGCTCGAACGCGCTCTGGGGCTTCATGCCGGCTCACCCCCGGCGCGGTTCAGCAACGCAGCCAGTTCCGTGGGCTCAAATGTGATCGGGGTGCAGGAGTTGACGAGCAGCCTGCCGCCGAACTCGTTCCCGCTGCAGGTGTAGTAGCGTCCGAGCACCGCGTTCCTGATACGATAGAATATCTCATCCATGCCAAGCGGGTTCGTCTCGGCGATCCCAACTGCCTCATCAAGGGTGATCCCGGCGAGGGGTTCGACGATCTCGCGCTGCATCAGGACGTTCCTGGCACGTATACCGTCGTCCAGAACCGCTTTTATGCGGAGGTCGTAGCGGAACTCGGGCTGGATCTCGTGCACCGGGCAGTAGTTCTGCCGGGAGAGTGTCCGGTTGCAGCCTTCGACCGGGCAGCGCTTGATCAGGCCCGAGCCCGGAGCGACGTGGACGAGAGCCCCTCGGATCTCGGTCTCGGTTCGCCCGACCTCAATATCACCCTCGTCGGTGATGTACATCGCGGTGTTCAGGGCGAGGGAGAGCCTGCCGTTGTACTCGTCGACGGTGGCGTAGAAGATGTTGTAGACGGCATCGAGTTCCAGTCGATCTTTACCCCGCGTCTCCTCTGGAGCCGCCGGGCCGGTTCCGGAGGAGCCGGCTCCGTCTTCCTTCCAGATAACGAACTTGATGGTGCCGGTTTCGTCGCCGAGGAGCCCCGTCTGGAGCATCCGGTCGTGGGAGGCTTCCCATTCCTGGATGAACTTGGCCCGCACGCTTCCGACACCGGGCTTCAGCTCGGCGATAGGCGTGATCGAGGGAAGGAGCGGGGTATCATTCTCCATCCGGGAGATGGTGGTGCCCGAGTGGATCTTCAGGTTCGGTGCGCCTTTGTACTCGTCGACGACCGCGGACTCGATGCGGTACCAGTGGCCGTATTCCATCGCAGGGGGGTTTCCCCGGGCCCAGGCAACAAAACGGATGGCGCCGCTCGAGTCGGCGATGATCCCTGTCTGCGCGATCGAGGGCGAGACGGGCGGGGTCAGAGCAACGATCTTTCCCTCGATCGTCACCCACTCGCCGGGAACGATCTCGTGTATCGTGCGGAGCTCGGTGGAGGTGTTCCCGACACCGGTGACGTTATACTCGCGGGCGAGATCGGCCGTCACCGTGCGTTCGGCCTCGTCGATGTTGACGCCGAACTCCTCGGCGAGACGGCGGAGGCGTGATTCGATCTTCTGCCGATCGGGCTGTGCGCCTTTTGCTTCAAGTTTCCGGGAGATTCTCTCTGTTACCTCTGATAGGTTCATACTTACATCTCCAGTCTGTACTTCACCTCATCAGGGTATTAAGACTCGGCCCGCGATGTGAAAGTGATCACGGGTTCCCCTGTGAACGCCTTCCGATGGCCCCGGTCTGCAAAAAACGCAGTATCTGGGACCTGTATCGGCCATCCTACTGCGTATATGTCCCGCCGACAGGAAGATGTTTCCTCGCCGGGGGATTCTATCGGTCCGGCCGGGTTGCCTGCACCCGCAGAAGCTGGCGGACACGTCGTTTTAGGGCCGGCGGCCGAATCAGCGCATCCCTGCACCCGATCCTTAAATGTATATATAGGGGCAAGGACAACATCAGCTGCATGGCATTGACTGCGGACAGTACAATCGCGGAACTCCTTCGGGAGAAGCCCGAATCGGCACAGGTACTCTTCCGGTTCGGTATGGGTTGCCTTGGCTGCGCCATCGCAAACAACGAGACGATCCGGGAAGCCGCCCAGGCGCACGGTATCCCTCTCGAAGAGATGCTCTCTGCTCTCGACGTTGCCGAGGCTTAAGACACGATTATAATTGGTCCCGGAGGCGTTTGAGCTCGGTGAGAGCGGTCTCCGGATTTCTTTTCATATAATCTGCAATCTCCGGGACGTGCAGGAGCGTACAGCCGGCACACCCCCAGATTCTGCTGCCGTTAGAACTCTCAACCCATTCACCGAGCTCCTCGTCGGCACAGGGGTAGCAGGGGCAGTAGCAGTAGTCGCAGCGCTGCCCCGGGAAATGGCAGGGGTAGTAGGGGCAGTTCTCCTTCTGCCACTCCACCCAGTGGTCCCCACCGTAGCGGCTGTAGATGAAGAACGACGGCTCGCTCCGCATGACCTTGCCCTGCTGCCGCGCGAGGGCCTCCGGGAGGCCACGGAGGACAGCCGCGTGAACCCTGCTGCCGACTTCGGTCAGGGTTCCCGCATAGGTGTGTGCAGGTTTTGCGTCGCGGTCGCAGGCGACGGCGACCGCATCGGTGGTGGTCCCCGGGAAGTCGTAACCGAGGTCGTGAAGCGCCTGGGCCTTCGCCCCCGTTACGGTGACGATCGTTTCAAGGAGCGCCGAATCAACCATCCCCTCCCGGCTGTAGACGATGATGTTGATGGTGTGCGGGGTGGTGGGGGATGCTGTCGGGTTGGTCACCCCGGCGGTGATGAAGACCGTAACGAAGTCGTACTGGAGCACGCAGAGGTGGCGCATATCGACCGCCGTCATGAGCCCGAAGTAATCCCGGAAGATGCCGTGCCGGGCGGTGAGAAGTTCGAGGTGGCGCGCCGGATCGCCCTCGAAGTCGTGCGGCACCGTGTGGTTTAAGACCGTCGTGGCATCGCCGATACCGCCGTTGACGCCGGTGCTCGCCGCCCTGAACCGGCCGCGAAGGGAAAGAGTGTTGTCCCTGACAAAATATCTCATACGACGGAATAACGGGTCCGGTCTTTCAGTTCCTGTTGCTTGCCGGCGTTCCATCCCGCAACGTCCTGGAGGTACCCGGTGACCCTGCTGATCTGCATGACATCGTGGCTCCCGCACTCCGGGCAGACGGCCTTGCCGCAGAGCGGGCAGTACTCGATGCTCTCGACGATTTCGTGGTGACAGTCACAATGGTCGAGCGGGCACATGAGCTCGAGCGACGCTTCGCCGCAGTGGGGACAGGGGGTCTCGTCAACGACGAAGTGGCAGGTGTGGCACTTGTACCGCCGCTCACTTACGGGGATTTCGTCGAGACTCCGGTATTTCTCCGCCAGTTTAAGTTGTTCGGGGCTCCAGTTCATGATACCAATATCTGCAGGGGAATATATATCCCTTTAGATGCGGGACAACCCGCATCCGCCTCAGAACACTCATAGGGTTCGTCATCTCCCTCGATGGGGATCGGAACGGAGAACTCATCACCGGCGGATGCGGGAGAAGCGCTCGGCTTCGGCCGCCGGGTTTTCCGCCTCATAAATGCTCCTTCCCACGATGACCCCGTCGACCAGCCGGGCCACTGTATCGAGGTCGCCGCCCTGCGCCCCCACGCCTGGGGAGTAGATCGCCTTGCTGCCAACGATCTCCCGGAGCCGGCTGATCCGCTCCGGACGGGTGGCTGGAGCGATGATGCCGTCGGCCCGGCAGGTGACGGCAAGTTCCGCAATGCTTTCGGCCACGCCGCCGTGGAAGAACTCGGTCGCCCCCGGATGGCTCATCTCGGCGACGATGTACGCCGCCCCGCTGTGGTTGTGCGCCACCTCGACGCAGGTCCTTGCGGCATCGGGTCCCACGAACCCGTGGGCGATCACGGCGTCGAACCCGGCGGCAAAGACCGCCTCGCAGATGAGGCGATTGGTGTTCGGGATGTCCGCGACCTTGAAGTCGGCGATGAGCGGGAGGGCGAGATCGGCGAGATCCTCGACGATCGAGAGGCCTGTCGAGAGGACCAGGGGGTAGCCGATCTTGATCGCGTCGATGAAGGGCGCGCAGGACTCCGCGATGCTCACCGCCTGTTTCCGGTCGAGCACGTCGAGAGAGAGGACAAGTTCGGTCATCCCTCCAGCCTCTCAAGGGTCGCCGCAACGAGGAGCGGCAGGTTGATGGTCGCGTCGCCGTAGACGGTCACGGCGGTGGCCTCTCCGGTGAGTTTGCCCCACGACCGGGCCTCGTCGAGCGTCGCCCCCGAGAGGCCGCCGAGGTCCGGCCGGTCGCCGGTGAGCTGCACCGCGTAGTCAAACCCGGTCTCGGTCATCAGTTTGCTCTGCAGGATGTAGTTCTTCGGGACGCCGCCGCCGACGAGGATGGTGCCGGCCCGTTCGGCCTCAAAGCACCGGTCAAGGAGCCCGGGCATATCGTCGAACGCGCTGACCGTGACGTTGTGCGTCTGAGAAAAGAGCCAGTACTGCAGCCCGATCATCGAGTCCTGGATGGCCGGGCAATAGACCGGCACCCCGGCCTTTGCCGCTGCGGAGAGGATCCCCGAGTCAAGCTGGCTGCCGATCCGGTCAAGAAGATCGGAGATCGAGACCGTCGAGCCTTCGGGGAGGGATGAGTAGACATCCTGCAGGAACTCCTCGAACCGGATGAACGCCTCGTTCGGGAGGAAGATGTCGTAGATCCGGTTGACCCCCTCCTCGCAGAGTTCGGCATCGGAGACGTCGGAGGCCCCATGGTAGTGGTGGCAGCCGATCGCCTCGATGACGTCGTGGGTGAGGTTCGCCCCCGTTGAGACGAGCACGTCGATATGCCCTCTCTTGATGAGGTCGGCGACGATCCCCCCCATCCCGCCGGGCACCATCGCGCCCGAGAGGCCGAAGAACTTCAGTGCTTTCTCGTCGCGGAGCATCCGCTCGTAGATGTTGACCGCCTGCCACAGCGATCCCCCGTTGTAGGCTCCGGCTTTCCCGAGTTCGTCGACGAGTTCGCCGACCGTCATCCTGGGGTGCACCCGTGCCTGCTGAACCGCGTCCCCGTACTTGAAGGTCATGATACCGTTACACCAGCTTCTGTACGAGGTATTGGCATTCATGCACGATAAGGGATCGTCTTTTCGTGAGGCTGCCGGGGAGTGCCCGCCGGGCGAAAGGGGTGCTCTGTTAAAAAATGCCATAATGTTGCGGGGCCCGGCGGTCGGGTCCCCGCTGCCAGACAGGGGATGATTGGTTATTCGACACGGGATGATCCCACTCGTCCCACCGTGTCGGAGTCCGGTATACCCGGACCATCTCTTTAGAGAGTGGACTTTCGGGCCGGAAACGGAAAGGCATCCAGAAGGCTGCCTTCGTCTTCGTTCCGTGCATACTCGGCCGCGAACTCGTACAGCCTGCCGTAAAACCCCGTCTGCCAGGGTGGCACCGTCGCGGACGGAGGGGTCAGGGCACGCATACTTTCGCCGCAGATAGTCGGCACGGGATCACCAGGGGATAAGTTAACACCCAAACGTTATAAATCTTTTTTTGTAAAGTTCATTTGGTTTACGTGATAGGGGGTGCATCACATCCCTGGCTGGATTGAAGCACGACCTCTTCCCACGCCGGGACACCGCGCACCAGCGGGCGCGCAAGATGCCGGCGAGCAGTAGGGGGCACCTCGTACCACCCGGGCTGGATCCGGCGCTCCAGCACCTTGACCTCGGGCTCGCGGCTGCGAGCCCCACAGACCCGGCACTTGTAGCCCTTTCCCGTCCCGGCGCTCGTCATCCGCTTTGCGCAGGCCGGGCAGACCGGTGGGCGGATCCGGACCACGTCAGCGAGGCGGGCGACCCCGAGTTTCTCAAGGTTCAGGCTCCCTCCTTTGTAACTCCCGGCCGTGGCCACCACGTCGCCCGGGACGAGCGCCCTCACGATGGCCCGGAACCCCTTGGTCGGCTCGTAGGCCATACAGCGGAGATCGACGCCGCAATCTTTCAGGAGAAACGAGACGTGGCCGCCGGGCCCGGTGGCCGCGGCCTGTGCGACCGTGCCCCGCACCAGGTACGACCGCCCCTCCCGGAGCGTCGCGACCGATCCCGGCACCAGGTGAGCGTCGGTTCCCTGGTTGGTGGTGTAGACCTGCTCGCAGGCAGGCTCCTCCGAGCGCACGTATGAACGCGCCTCCTTCACCCACGCCGGGCTCTCCCCCCGGATGCCGAAGAGGACGGGGTCGGGCGTATGAGGTACCCCGACCACCACGCCGTTCTCCCGGTCGACCGTGTCCCAGGTGTGGGGGTAGGTCACTTCCTCGGCGCGAAAGAGACTCGCTGTATCCACCTGCCGGGGGGTGCCCCACATCTCCCGCTTCCGGTAGGCGAGCAACTCGTAGGTCTGGTTGGGAAAAACGCTTGAAATCGCCGCTGTTGCGCCGATGAGCCCGCGCCGGTTCTTGTAGCCCCGGTAACGGGCCCCCACTGCCTCAAGCACCCCGACGGCCTCGTCCACGGTGCAGTAGTCCCGAAGCGCCGCGTAGTAAAAGTCCAGCGGCGGATGGATTTCGGAGACCGCCACGCCCGGATTGGTCTTTTTGTCGTCGAACTGCGCGAGTTCCTCCACGCACGCGGTAGCGAGCGCGAACGCCGTCTCCGGATCGCCATCGGCCTCGATAGAGATCGCCGCGTTCCCCCGGGTCTTGTGGATGACGTTCGGATTCAACCGGACCAGACGGGCGTCGACGATGCGAAGCCCCGCCTGCACGAGCCGCCGCACCAGAACCGCCCCGATATAGGTGGTGCACATCCCGCCAGGAGAATCCGTATCATCGATCCCGATCCACATACCCGATAGTTTATATTATTCTCCGGCTATATCGATTCTTACGGGTTATGTCGCAGGATCGCCTTCCTCAGATGGTCATCAGCATCATGCTCCTGGCGAATTTCGATGTCTCGGAGCGATGCAACATCCGTCCACGGAGTTTCGACCTTATCGCGAAGAAAGGCGACAGCCTCGTCATCATTAAAGTCGCTTCTCACATCGACAGCGTGAGCGCCGACATTGCCTGGGACCTCAACCTGATCGCCCGGTACCTGGAAGCAACCCCTCTCATCGTCGGGGAGCGGGCGCGCGACGCAGATCTCGAGCGCGGCGTCGTCTACATCCGCTACGGGCTCTTTGCCCTCAGCCCCGAGACACTTTACGACTACTTCGTGGAGGGGCTCTCGCCGATGGTCTACGCCTCCCCCGGGGGCCTTTACGTGAAGATCAATGGTGACCTCCTGCGGGAGGTGCGTGAGCGCTCTCAGATGTCACTCGGGGACCTCGCATCGCACCTCGGTGTCTCCCGCCGGACGATCAGCAAGTATGAGAGCGGGATGGGTACCACGCTCGATGTCGCCATCAAACTCGAGGAACTCTTCAACGCTCCGCTCGTCGAGACGATCGAGCTCATCGGCCACCGCTCCCCGGAGCCCGAGAAGTCTCTGGAATCTAAGACCGGCGATATTCTCATCGATCTCGAACGCATGGGGATGGAAATCCACGCGATGCGGCAGGCCCCGTTCCAGGCGCTGGCGCTCTTTGACAAGCATACAATCCTGACGGCATACGGTACCTCCCAGAAGGTCGTAAAGCGCGCTTCGCTCATTGGCAACATATCCCAGATCACGAAGACGTTTGCCATGTGCGTCGTCACGGATTACAAAAAGCAGAAAAAAATCGGCACAACCCTCCTTATCGGCGAAGAGCATCTCCACACCCTCGAAGACGGCTCGGAACTGATAGATATGATAAATGAGTGAATAACTTTATATAGAACCACAAACCTACCTTTCTATCGCTTAACAACGGTGATACCTATGTCAAGTCTTGGAGGACAACCAATCTTTATTCTGAAAGAGGGTAGCCAGCGTACCCGTGGCCGTGACGCACAGTCAGGCAACATCGCTGCCGCAAAGGCCGTCGCAGGCGCTGTAAGGACGACGCTTGGGCCCAAGGGCATGGACAAGATGCTCGTCGACACCATCGGCGACGTCGTCATCACGAACGACGGTGTGACCATCTTGAAAGAGATGGACATCGAGCACCCGGCTGCGAAGATGATGGTCGAGATCGCCAAGACCCAGGACGACGAGGTCGGCGACGGCACCACGACCGCAGTGGTGATCGCGGGCGAACTCCTGAAGCGTGCGGAGGATCTCCTCGACCAGGATGTGCACCCCACGGTCATCGCCCACGGCTACCGCATGGCCGCCGATAAGGCACAGGACATCCTCGACGAGATCGCCATCGACGTCAAGCCCGATGACATGGCAATGCTCAGGAAGATTGCCGACACCGCCATGACCGGCAAGGGCGCCGAGGCTGCAAAGGAGAAACTCACTGAGCTCGTCGTCAAGGCGATCACGATGGTCGCCGATGCCGACGGCAACGTCGACACCGAGTTTGTGAAGGTCGAGAAGAAGGTCGGCGGGTCCACCGATGACTCAGAGATCATCGAAGGCATGATCATCGACAAGGAGCGTGTGCACCCGGCAATGCCCCGTGCCGTCAAGGACGCGAAGATCCTGCTCCTGAACGCCGCCGTCGAGTTCAAGAAGACCGAGGTCGACGCCGAGATCAGTATCACGAGCCCCGACCAGCTTCAGATGTTCCTCGACGAAGAGGAGCGGATGATCAAGGGCATCGTCGACAAGATTGTTGCGAGCGGTGCAAACGTCCTCTTCTGCCAGAAGGGCATCGACGACATCGCCCAGCACTATCTCGCCAAGGCCGGTATCTTCTCCGTGCGCCGCGTCAAGAAGAGCGACATGGAGAAACTCGCCCGCGCCACCGGTGCGGCCGTCGTCAGCTCCATCGATGCCATCGCCCCCGAGGAACTCGGTAAGGCGGGCAGCGTTGAGGAGAGGAAGGTCTCCGGCGAAGAGATGATCTTCGTCACCGAGTGCGAGAACCCGAAGGCGGTCTCGATCATCATCCGCGGCGGCACCGAGCACGTCGTCGACGAACTCGACCGTGCACTCGAGGACGCGCTCCGGGTCGTCAGCGTTGCCGTCGAGGACAAGAAGTTCGTCGCCGGCGGCGGCGCGCCCGAGATCGAGCTCTCGCTCCGGCTTCGTGAGTACGCCGCGAGTGTCGGCGGCCGTGCCCAGCTCGCCATCGAGGCGTTTGCAAATGCGCTCGAGATCATCCCGAGGACGCTTGCCGAGAACGCAGGCCTCGACCCGATCGACATGCTCGTCGCTCTCCGCGCCTCCCACGAGAAGGGTGGCAAGAATGCAACGTACATGGGCCTTGACGTCTTCAACGCCGTATCCGGCGACATGCTCGAGACCGGCGTCGTCGAGCCCCTGCGGGTGAAGACCCAGGCAATCGCAAGCGCCGCCGAGGCAGCCGTCATGATCCTCCGGATCGACGATGTCATTGCCTCGTCCAAGTCCGCCGGCCCCTCTCCTGAGGAGATGGCTGCTATGGGTGGCGGCATGGGCGGCGGTATGGGCGGCATGGGCATGCCCCCGATGATGTGAGATCACCGTACCGCCCCACGATACGATCTGGGACCGCGATCCGGCCCCGGTAATCTCCTTTTTTTGCCCCGGGCCCACCGTTGCGTAACTCCTTTTCCTCAACGCGGGTTTGCAGGAGAGTATGTCCTGCAGATTTTTCCAGAGCAAACGGATGAAATTTATCTCCGCGGGGCATGAGCGGGAAGGTCCCCTGTGCCCGTGGAGGGTGGAGGCGGCGCCCCATCTTTTGGATCACGTTTGTCCTGCATGGCTTTTTTCATGTCGAAGAAGAACACATAATTTACGTATCCTGTTTACGCTCCGAAAGGCGCCTGAGATGTGGTGGTCGCCCGTAGCTCCTCGTCCGCCCTGCCTCATCGCTCCCGGAGATCCCTCCCTGATCGCGAAGATTAAGGTGGAGAGACATCCATTAGTGACCGCCAAGATGAAAACTCCTGTTCTCTGGAGTGAGCACGATCCGGTACAGATGGTACGACGGGCGTGCATCCGCCGGCCGTTCAATCGCGTGCCCCGTCCGCTGCATGATAACGACCTATGAAGAGCAACCGCATACCCGGTCCAGAAGACCGGCCGTTTACGTCTACTCTTATCATAGCCATCCTTCTCATCGTTATCCCTGCCATCGCCCTCCTTTCGGTCCACGACATCATGCTGGCAGAAGAGAGGATGGCCTCGGACTTCGATACCCTGCAAAGTGTCACCGAAAAGAGCGTCAGGGAATCGATCGTGGACGTGGATACCGGCCTCAAACTCTTTGACGATTCCTTAAACGAGAGAATGCTGAACGGGTTTTTGCTTTTTCTCCAGGAGTACGAACGAGCGGGTGGGGACCCATCGAAGATGGACCTGTTAGCGCTCAAAGAACGGCTCGGGAGTTCGATGGATCTCTATGTCATCAACGCGTCAGGCGTCATCGAGTACACCACCTATCTCCCTGATCAGGGCCTCGATTTCAGGAATGTCCCGGGTTTCTACGACGAGATCACGCGGATGCGCCTTGGAGACGATTTCTCGCCCGACCGCGTGGTTTACGAGCCCGAAACCGGACAGGTGCGGAAGTACGCCTATATGCCCACGCCGGATCACCGCTACCTGCTTGAACTCGGGCTCGTGCCGGACGCGTTCGTGGAAGAACGGAACCGGTTACGTTCACGGGAAAGCACACAGGAGTTCGTCTCCTTGAACCCCTATCTCGATTCGATCCGTGTTTATGATATCTTCGGCAACCCTGTCGGGGAGGAGGACGGTCGCGCGGATGCGCGAACACAGGCGCTCATCACCGGGACGATCATCCCCGGCCGAACTGACTACGAGGTTGAGGATGCAGAGCACGAAAAACAGATCCGCTACCTCTTCATCGACCTGAAAGACCCGGATTACCCGTCGGATCCGAGCGTTGTCGTCGAGATGACCTACGATACAGGGCTCGTGCAGAGCCAGCTCGACCGGATGCTCTCCTACCGTGCTGCCGTTGCGGTTCTCGCCATCGTCCTCTGCGGCGGGATGATCTTCCTTGTAGCCCGCCGTCTCACGCGCCCCATCAAGGAGATCATCGATGACATCGACGTCATCGCGCAGGGGGATCTCGACCACACGATCCGGGTCTCGGCAACGCGTGAGGTCATGAAACTCGAGCGGAGCATCAATACAATGGTAGCGACCCTTAAAGCGGGTATGAAAAGCCTCCGGGATTCGGAAGAGACGATCCGGGAGTACAGCGGGCACCTGGAAGAGCAGGTCGAAGAGCGCACGGCGGAACTGCAGGAGTCGACCGAGAAGGCCAACCTCTACCTCGACATCATGACGCACGATATCAAGAACGCCATCAATACCGCCACCCTCTATACGGCCCTTCTCACGGAAGAGCTCGTGGGGGAACAGAGGAGTTACACCGAGAAGTTACAGAAGAGTCTCAAAAAGAGCACCGAGATCATCAGGAACGTCACTACCATCAGGCAGATCCAGGAAGAGGCTGCCGTTCTCCGGCCGGTCGCTCTCGACCCGGTCATCCGGGTGGAGCTCGAGCACTACCCTGATGTGCGGGTCACCTACACGGGGACGCCCGCACGGGTGATCGGCGATGATCTCATCTCCGAGATCTTCACAAACCTCATCGGCAACGCGGCGAAGTTCGGCGGGCCGGCGGTCGAGGTCACTATCCGTGTCGAGGAGCGTGGCGAGGAGGTACTCGTCTCGGTCGAGGATACCGGGCCGGGTATCGCCGACGAGGTGAAGCAACGCCTGTTTACCCGCCTCGGCAGTGGGGACGGCAGAAAGAGCGGTGGAGGTCTTGGCCTCTACATCTGCCGGATGCTTATCGAACGTTACGGCGGCCGGATCTGGGTGGACGACCGGGTAGAGGGTCGGCCGGAGGAGGGGACGGCCATCCGGTTCACTCTCCGGAAGGCCGCCTGATGTTATCCGATGATCTCCTGCACCCGCCCGACCTGCCCGTCGCGGAGCCGGACCTTGATCCCGTGCGGGTGGAAGGACGAGTTGGTCAGGATCTCGGCAACGACGCCCCGGGTGCGCTTGCCGGTCCGCTGGTCACGTTTGAGCACGATGTCCACCGTCATCCCGGGTTTGATGGCGGCCCTGTTCTGTCCGTTCATGACAAAAAATTGTGGGGGATCACTCTTCCCCGCCGCCCTCTTCCGCTCCATCCCCGTTCTGCCCGGGCACAGCGCTCTTCATCTGCGGGAAGAGGAGCACCTCCTTGATCGAGTCCTTGCCGGTGAGGAGCATCACCAGGCGGTCGATCCCGATGCCCACGCCGCCCGTCGGGGGCATCCCGTAGCCGAGCGCGTTGATGAAGTCGTAGTCGATCATCTGCGCCTCGAGATCGCCCTTCCGGCGCTTCGCGTCCTGCAGTTCGAGCCGGGCCTTCTGGTCGAGGGGGTCGTTTAACTCCGAGAAGCCGTTCGCCATCTCCATCCCGGCGATGAAGAGCTCGAACCGCTCCGTGAACCCTTCCTTCTCCCGGTGCTTCTTTGCAAGCGGCGAGTTCTCGATGGGGAAGTCGTAGACGAACGTCGGCTGGATGAGGTGCTTCTCGCCGAAGTGCTCGAAGAAGAGCACCAGGTACTCGCCCCGGGTCGTGGCGCTCTCGCAGCCCTCGACGCAGTGTTTGAGGCCGAACGCACGGAGTTCTTCGAGGCTCATGGCCCCGATATCGATCCCGGCGTACTCGCGCACCGCCTCCTCCATGGTGAGGCGGCGCCAGGGCCGGGAGAAGTCCAGGTCGTGCCCGGCAAACGAGCAGGCGGTCGTCCTGAGCACCTTCTCCGCGAGATGCCCGAGAATCTCCTCGGTGAGGTCCATCATGTCGTTGTAGTCGCGGTAGGCCTCGTAGACCTCCACCATCGTGAACTCGGGGTTGTGGTTGGTGTCGATATCCTCGTTCCTGAAGTTCTTCGCGATCTCGAAGACCTTATCGAACCCGCCGACGACCAGGCGCTTGAGGTAGAGTTCCGGCGCGATCCGGAGGTAGAGTTTCTGGTCGAGGGCGTTGTGGTGGGTAGTGAACGGCCGGGCGTTCGCGCCGCCGTAGATCGGCTGCAGGGTGGGCGTCTCGAACTCCAGGTAGTCCCGCTCGAAGAGGAACTGTCGCAGGAGGGAGATGATCCTGCTCCGCGTCCGGAAGGTCTCGCGGCTCTCCTCGTTCATGATCAGGTCGAGGTAGCGCTGCCGGTAACGGGTCTCGACGTTCTTGAGCCCGTGGAACTTCTCGGGAAGCGGGCAGACCGATTTCGTCAGGAGTTCGAACCGGTCGACCCAGACGGTGATCTCGCCCATCTTCGTCCGGAAGACGTGGCCGACGACACCGATGATGTCGCCGGCATCGACGTACTGCTTGAAAAGCTCGAACTGCTCCTCGCCGAGGTCGTTTTTCCGGAGGTAGAGCTGGATCCGGCCCCCGGAGTCTCCGATATCGGCGAAGATCGTCTTGCCGTGCTGGCGGACGACGTAGACCCGCCCCGCGGTGCTGACCTCCTCCTCGCTCTTATCGTGCTCGATTGCGGAGAACCGCTCCTTGATTTCGGTGACGGTCTCCCTGCGGTCGAAGGTGTAGGGGTAGATCGTCACCCCGCGTTCGCGCAGTTCCTGTATTTTATCGATCTTTGCCGTATCAAAACAGAAATGTTCCATATCGCTCATTGTGTAAATCGCTCCATTCATCCTGCAGTTCGAGACCTGGCCGGAAATCCCTGTTCGGCGCTGTTCCGGTGAGGCCGGGCCGCACGCTCGCCGGGAAATTCTATATAGTGTTCACCTTCGGGGGTATTAATTTTGAGTAGCGGACTGGCCGCAGGGCTGTCCGCCTCCCCCCTCCTCGCAGGCCGATCCGTCGTGGGCAAGATAAGGCCCGGCGCCAGATCACAATGCATAAGAAGGTTATACGAGTTATCGTCAATAGTGTGGGCATGGTAGAGGATGCGGGGAGAGAGGTGGCGATCGAAAACCTTGCGGCGGTCATCGGCGAATGCCGGAAGTGCCCTCTCTGGGAGAATACCCACCATGCGGTTCCGGGAGAGGGGGCCGCCGGGGCTGACCTCATGCTCATCGGCGAAGCGCCGGGGAAGCAGGAAGACCTCACCGGGAGGCCGTTCGTCGGCCGGGCAGGGAAACTCCTCGAAGGCCTCCTCGCGGGGATCGGTCTAACCCGTGACGACGTCTTCATCGCAAACATTGTCAAGCACCGGCCGCCCGGGAATCGCGACCCCCGGGACGAGGAGATCCGGGCCTGCACCCCGTATCTTGAGGAGCAGATCCGGATCATCAGGCCGAAGGTGATCGTGATGCTGGGCCGGCACTCGAGCAGGTATATCCTCTCCTTCCTGCCGGTCGAGTTCGACCGGATCACGGAGATCCGGGGGACGATCTACCCGGGTCTCCTCTTCGGCCACCCGGTCCGCCTCATCCCCACTCTCCACCCCGCCGCCGCGCTCTATAACCCGACATACCGGGAAGCGCTGGAAGAGGATTTCCGGACCATCGGGCGCGAAATCACAGATATGGGAGGATCTGAGACACAGAACTGAAGGGCCATGGCAAAAGAGCGATCATGCGGGGCGGTTGTCGTCCGACGGGACACGGATCCCCAGTACCTCATCCTGCAGTACGGGGCTGGACACTGGGATCTGGTGAAAGGGCACGGCATACGCGGCGAGAGCGAGGAGGAAACGGTGCTCCGCGAACTAGAGGAGGAGACCGGGATCACCCGGGCCACGTTCGTCCCCGGATTCCGCGAGGAGGTCCACTACTTCTTCCAGCGCCGGGCACACACGGTCTACAAGGAGGTCGTCTACTACCTGATCGAGACCCCGGAGGAAGAGGTGACGCTCTCGGACGAGCATATCGACTACCAGTGGCTCCCGCACGACAGGGCGCTGCAGACGATCACCTTCGCGAACTCCCGAAGGGTCGTCGAGGGGGCGCACGAGCACCTGAAGGCACTCTCGAACCGGAAGGGCAAGTGACCGCGAAATCCCGGTACACTCACATTTTTCTCTCCTCCGGGAGTTCACTCACCTCCTTCCCGAGGAAGTAACTCACGACCGTCCTGATCGCGACGAGCGCTCCGAGGACGGTCAGGTCCTGGAGCGTCGGTTCGAGGATTGTCTTGATGACGTCGGCGGCAACGAAGAACTCGAGGCCGATCAGGATGCGCGTGGTGAAGACCCAACGGATGTCACGGTAACTGATCGCCCTGATGCGCATCTCCCGCGCCAGAATCTCGACGATCGCGATCACCGCTCCGTAGACGATGAAGAGCGCCCCGAATATCCCAAGGACCGTTGCAGTGATCCCGACGAGCGTCTCGAGCACGATATGTCCCCGGTCGGGCATATCGGCGAAGGAGGGCTTATATGTTACTCTTCAGGAGCCCGGAGGGCTTCCCGGGCTCTCAGGCGCTCTCCGGTTCCAGGGGCACGACGAAGCGGTACCCGTTGTACCGCTCGACCGTCACGGGAACGCCGTAGACCGCCTCGATGGTCTCCGGCGTCACCACGTCGGGGCCCCCTGCGGCGTGGATGACACCGTCTTTTAGGAGGATGAACCGGTCGGCGTAGCGGAGCGCCATGTTCAGGTCGTGCATCGTCATCACCGCGGCAACGTTGTGCTCCGTCGTCACCTGCCTGACGATCCCGAGGATCTCGAGCTGGTTCTTGAGGTCGAGGCTGCTCGTCGGTTCGTCGAGGAGCAGCACCCGGGGCTCCTGCACGAGCGCTCTCGCGATGCTCACCTTCTGGAGTTCTCCGCCGCTCATCTCGTCGATGTAGCGCAGTTTCAGGTCCTCGAGGCTGAGCATCCGGATCGCCGCCTCGACGATCCGGATATCCACCTCCGTCACGTCCCATCCGATATGCGGCCGGCGGCCGAGAAGAACGGCGTCGAAGACGGTCATCCGGCCGGCTTCGCACCGTTGCGGAACGTAGCCGACCTTCCGGGCGATCTCCATCCGATCCGCGGTGAGGAGATCCGCCCCCTCGATGAGGACGGACCCGGCCTTCGGCCGCAGGATGGTGTTCATGCACTTCAAGAGCGTCGTCTTCCCGACACCGTTTGGGCCCAGGATCGCGAGAACCTGGTGCGGTCGAAGGTCGAACGTGATATCCCGGATGACCGAAGCGCTCCGGTAATTGAACGCCACGCCGTCGACGTCGAGGATCATCGCCGGTACCCCCGTAAGAGCAGGTAGATGAAGACCGGTGCGCCCAGGAATGCCGTGAGCACGGCGACCGGGAGGATGTAGGGGGCCACGATGACCCGGGCGACCGTGTCCGAGGCGAGAAGGAGGATCCCGCCCATGACGCAGGAGCCCGGGATCAGGAAGCGCTGGTCGTCGCCGATGAGCCTCCTCACCATGTGCGGGCAGACGAGTCCCACGAAGCCGATGACCCCGAGGAACGAGACGATTACGGCGGATACGAGCGCCGCGACGACCATCCCGATATCCCGGATCGCCTCGACGCTGACGCCGAGACCCTTCGCGGTCTCGTCGCCGGCGTCGATCGCGTTGTAGTTCCAGCGGTTCGCGATGAAGTAGAGCGAGGCCGCCGCGGTCACGAAGGCCATGATCCCGAGTTCCTGCCAGCTGGCCCGGCCGACGTCGCCGAACGTCCAGAAGACGACGGCGGCGAGCTGGGTGTCGTCGGCGAAGTACTGGAGAAACATCGTCCCCGCCGTGAAGAGCGAGGAGAGGGCGACGCCGGCGAGCACCATCACCTCGGGGGAGGCCCCCCGCAGTCGGGAGATCAGGAGGATCACCGCGGTGGCGAGGAGGCAGAAGATGAACGCCATCAGCGTCGTCACGTAGGGATTGTTGAGGACGACGGCGTCGGCGACCGTCGACTGCATCTGCCCGGTGCCGAGGACGATGACCGAGACGGCCGCACCGAAGGCGCCGGCGTTCGAGATGCCGAGCGTGAACGGCGAGCCGAGCGGGTTACGAAGGATCGACTGCATGGCGACCCCGGCCACCGAGAGCCCGATCCCGGCGACGATCGCGGCAAGCGCCTGCGGGAGGCGGATGTTCCAGACGATCCGGTCGGTGCTGGAGGGGTTGAGAACGGTGCCGGGGTTGAGGAGCAGGATTACCCTGTCGACAATACCGTTCACTATGGATAGGAAGACCTCGTACGGGGGGATGCTCACCGCGCCGACCGATATGGATACGATCAGGAGGAGAAAGAGGACGACCACTCCTCCGAGTATCCAGAGGTGCTTTCGCCGCACGTAGCCCATGTAGTCGGCGGGGATGGCCCCGTCCGCAAAGTGCATCTCGTTATCTCCTCCTGCTCGAGCCCGGCATCAGAGGGTGATCTCCTTAAAGCCGAGGTTCCTGTACTCGTTGTTGTGATCGCCGAAGACCGGTTTCCCGACGAAGAAGGTGTAGATCTCGTCGGCCTTCTCCTCGGGGTCGATGTCGGCGAACCGGTCGGGGTAGAGGGTCTTGCCGATGAAGTAGGCGTCGGCAAGGATGGTCTCGTAGTTCACGCTGTAGAAGTTGTACGGGAGAACACCGTAGACCCGGCCTTCCTTCGCGGCGGAGAGCCCCTGGAGCGCGGGGTCGCTCTTCAGTTCCCCGATCGCCCCGTCGTTCTCCAGCTGGGTCGTCCCGAGGTCGACGAAGATGTACCCGGGATCCCAGTCGACGAGCGCCTCTTTCGCGACGTCGGCATGGGCTACACCGAGGCCGGTCGCGGCGTTCTTTGCATTCACCCAGAGGAAGGGTGGATAAGCCGGTTCGGTGGAGATGATGCCGTGGGCGCCCGCCGAAGAGACGCCGCCGATGTAGGCCGTCTTCCGCTCGCTCTTGGGGATGTCGGCGGTCCTGGCTTCAAGGTCGGCAATCGTCGCTTCGATGTAGGCGATCACCTCTTCGGCCCGGTCTTCTTTCTCGAGAACCTCGCCCATCGTGCGGAGCCCGGCGTACATCTCGGCCTTTTCGGCGTCGTTCCGGAGCGAGCCGTAGGGGAACGCCACGACCGGGATGCCGGTCCTCTCCTGGAGTTTGTCGGCCTCGGGACCGCTGGTGCTGTACGCCGTTCCGGTGGAGCCGGTCTTGAAGATGATCTGGGGCCCGATGCCGAGGATCTTCTCCGGGTCATCCTTGCCGCGGAACTCACCGATCAGGGGGAGATCTTTGAACTGCGCCCCGTAGGCGAGGGCGTAAGGACGGCCTTCCATGGGTTGATCCTTCTTCTCCTGGTCGTCGACGCCGATGACGAGGTCCTGGCTCTGCAGGTAGACGAGGTAGCGGAGGCATCCGGAACCCGAGCATACGACGCTCTCCGGCGGCGCCGGGACGGCGACCGACCGACCGAACCCGTCGGTGATCGTGACGGTCTCGCCGGCGCCGTCCAGGACGGTTCCGGTGCCGGTGCACCCGGCGGCGAGCATGGCAAGAACGAGGGCCGCGAGCACCGCAGCCGCGAGGCCTCCTCTATATCGGAACGGTGGCATACTAATACCAGTAATAGTAACACTGTTTATTATAGTTATCGAATCGTCACCTATCCGGTATGACTCAATTCTGATTCGTAATACCTGCGCTGATAATCGGCCGAACCGGTGCAACGCCCCCGGGTATGGCAGACCCCTCTGGTTCGCATGCCAGGAGCGTGGGAGGAGGACGCCATGCCCGGGCTCCGGCTGCACAGGCCGAGAGGAGAGAGGAAGTGGGTTCGTACCTGCTGCACGCATGGTTCCTTTCCACTTCCACCGGGCCTGTTCGATCCCGGGTTACAGCGGGATCTCCCCAAACCCGAGGTTCCTGTACTGACTGTTCAGGTCGGAGAAGACCGGTTTCCCGACAAAGAAGGTGTAGATCTCGTCCGCCTTCTCCTCGGGGTCGATGTCGGTGAACCGGTCGGGGTAGAGGGTCTTGCCGATGAAGTAGGCGTCGGCGAGCACGGTCCCGTAGTTCGTGTTGTAGAAGTTGTACGGCAAAACACCGTAAACCCGGCCTTCCTTCGAGGCTGAGAGCCCCTGGAGCGCGGGGTCGGTCTTCAGTTCTCCGATCGCCCCGTCGTTCTCCATCTGGATCGTGCCGACGTCGATGAAGATGTATTCGGGGTCCCAGTCGACGAGCGACTCTTTCGCGACGTCGGCGTGTGCTGTGCCGAGCCCGGCCGCGGCGTTCTTCGCGTTGACCCAGAGGAACGGCGGGTAGGCCGGTTC
>PGYH01000015.1 GCA_002839575.1 Methanomicrobiales archaeon HGW-Methanomicrobiales-6 | reverse complement strand
GTTCTTCATCACCCGGGCGGTAAACCCAACGTTCCCGTCGTAGAGGGGTTCGACCAGGACAATCGAGACTTCAGGCATGCCTCACTGTACCGCCCGAACCGTTGCCCGGAGCACGTCGATCCCTTCCTCATAGACCGCGTTCCCGACGACGATCGTGTCGGCGATGCGGCCCATCTCCGCCGCCTGCTCGGCCGAACGGATCCCGCCGCCGTAGTAGAGGGTGGCGCGCTCGACCGCCTCGGACGCCGCCTGCACAATTGCGGGATCCCCGTAGGTCCCGCTGTATTCTATGTAGACGATCGGGAACCGGAAGTAACGGTCCGCGACCTGTGCGAACGCAGCCACATCTTCGGCCGAGAGGGTGCAGTCCGCCCCCGTCACCCGGCCGACGGCCGAGTTCGGGTTGAGGACGATGTAGGCCTCGGGCACCACAATCTCCCAGTCGACGCTGCTTCCCTGGCGGAGCCAGGTGTAGTGCTTCCCGACGATCCAGCGGACGTCGTTTGTATTCATCACGCTCGGCACGAAAAGGTGGTCGATTCCCCCATCGAAGTTGGCGCAGTCGGGGCTCGCCGGTTCCACCACCAGCGGCAGCCCGTAGGTGGAGACCAGATCCAGGAGTTCCTGGAGGTTCTCCCGCGTCACGTTCAGGGTGCCTGAGAGCATCAGGGCGTCGGTCCCGCTCGTCGCGATCTCTTCGACGGCTTCCTGCGGGAGGTGTTTATCGGGGTCAAGCTTCGTTACATGTGCCCAGGTCTTCCAGTTCGCGTGCATGGTGTCACTTCAGGTGGCCGATATAGTCGTGGAGTCTGGCCTTCTGGATGCCGGTGATGGAGGAGACCTCCTTCGGGTCGGCAACACGGAGCGTTGCGGCGTCGTAGATGCCTGCAAGGTAGAGCCTCTCCACGGTCGCCTCGCCGAGTCCGGGGATCTCCAGGAGTTCTTTTCGCCCGCGCTCAAACATTGTTTTCGAGATTTTCTGCGGAGTTGGGCGCCCGAGGTGCTTGCAGACCATATCCACATGTTTATGTACGGTTTCCGGATTAATGCCGGTTTTGCTTGCAAGGTAAGGGATGGGGAGATAACAGAAATCGTCGGGGGTCGCGACGCCCCCTGCCTGATACTTCTTCAGGCTGACCGCGGGAACCCCGGCCTCCCGGAGGGAGCGCTCGTTGCAGAGCCCGCGTGCTGCGTCCAGGAGTTCGGTTCCGGCAGCCTCCGGGATGCCGGCCTTCTTGAGGGCCGCGGAATCGGCCAGCGAGAGCGCGTGGATATCCCCGATCCCCTGCTCGAGAAGATTCCGTATGATCTTCGCGTGGCTCCGGCCCTTCCTCGGGGGCACGATCTTCCGGACGAATTTCCTGAGTTCCGAACGGCGGCGGAGAACCTCGAGCGCATCCTCTGCCTCTCTTCCGAGCTCTACGGCCTCTTTTGTGCCGACGTCGACGGCTTTCGCAAGATCTTCAGGCTGCATGCCCGCGATCTCGGAGACCGTGTAGATATGGTGCGCATGCAGGCGCCGCATGAGGTCGTCGGTCATCGAGGGCATCATCCGGAGCGCCTCGACGTTCGAGGCGATGTGGCTGCAGAGCGGGCAGCCGATGTCCCACGGCCGTGCGCCTTTCCGGATCAGGCGGACGTGGGAGAGGTTGTGCTCCGGGCATGTCGCTTCGACCCGGATTGCCTTGCCCCAGGTGCTGCCGGGCAGGCTGATATTGAACCGGCACTCGGGGTAGCCGGTGCAGCCAATGAACTGGGAGATGCCGATGTGCCGGATCCGGAGATCGTGGCCGCAGGCAGGGCAGGGGCCGACGGTATGCTCCTCGGCGGTCTGCTCCATGATCTCCGTGCCGATCTCCGACCTGTGCGCCTCGAGTTTGTCGAAGACCTTATGCAGCATCTCGCGGGACTCGGTGACGACGTCGTCGCGGGAGCGCTGGCTCTGCTTGATGAACTGCATGTGCTCCTCGAGCGTCCGGGTCATCTCCGGCTCCGTGATTGTCTCGGCGTGGTTGTCGAGCGCGTCGATGACGGCTCTCCCGACGAGCGTCGGGCGGAGCGGGCTCCCCTCCACATAGCGCCGGGAGACGAGTTTGCCGATCACCTCATGCCGGGTGCTCTTCGTGCCAAGGCCGAGTTCCTCCATTACCTGGATGAGCCGGCTCTGGGAGTAGCGCGCCGGCGGCTGCGTCTCCTTCTCCTCGAGGTTCACGTTCCTGATCGGCAGCCTCTCACCCGGGGCGAGCACCGGGAGGATGTTCTCCTTTGCCTCCGAGTAGGGGTAGATCCGGCGCCACCCGGCATAGAGGAGCCTGCCGCCCGTGGCCTTGTAGGGCTCGCCGGACGCGTCGAAGGTGCACCTTGTGGTCGCCCACTTCGCGTCGGGGGAGAGGGTCGCGAGGAACCGCCGCACAACGAGTTCGTAGACCTTCCACCGGTCCTGCCCGAGGGCCTCGCGGGTCGCGGAGCCCGTCGGGTGAATCGGCGGATGGTCGGTGCTCTCCTTCTTGCCCCGGGTCGGGACGGGCCGCCGGTTCTGCTGCACCCAGGCGACGTCCTTATCGAACCCTCCTCCTTTGAGGGTATTGAGGATCGCGTTCAGGTTCAGCGACTTCGGGTAGACCGTGTTGTCGGTTCTCGGGTAGGAGATGTACCCGTTCATGTAGAGGTCTTCGGCAAGCCGCATCGCGTTCGCCGCCGAGAGGCCCAGGCGGCTCGCCGCGACAATGAAGGTCGTGGTGTCGAACGGCGTCGGCGCCCGGTCGTTCTTCTGCCCCTCTTTCACGTCCGTGACGACGAGCGGCTCCTTTGTCCCCGCTTCCGCGGCGAGGGCTGCTTCGTGGTCGGTGAACCGCCCGGCGGTATGCCGCGCCTCGATCGTTACGCCGTCTTTCTCGGTCTCAAGCGAGAGCATCCAGTAGGTCTGGGGGACGAAACTCTCGATCTCGCGCTCCCGCTCGACGATCATGGCGAGCGTCGGGCTCTGCACCCGCCCGACGGAGAGGATGTTCTTACCGCCCCGGCGTGCCGCGAGGCTGATGAACCGGGTCAGGGCCGCCCCCCACATCAGGTCGACCGTCTGGCGGGCCTCGCCGGCAGCCGCGAGGTCGAAGTCGAGGTCGGTCAGGTTCTCAAACGCGGTGCGGATCTCCGCCGGGGTTATCGCGGAGAACCGGGCACGGTTGATCCTGACGCCGGGGTTCACCGCACGGACGAGTTCGTAGGCCTCCTTTCCGATCAGTTCTCCCTCGGTATCATAATCGGTGGCGATGGTGACGAGATCCGCTTTCCTCGAGAGTTTCTGGATGAGGTTGACGATCTTCTTCTCGGTCGGCTTCTTGACGATGCCTGCGTCGATGAGGGTTCGCGGCGTGTGGGTCTCGCTCCGCCAGTTGGTATAGCCGGGCTCGAAGTCCACCTCCACCACGTGCCCTTTGAGGCCGACCACCGTCTTCGTGTCGAAGGAATACGTGGATACGCTTCCGTCCTTCTTTGCTCTCACTTTCTCGTTACCGGCGAGGATCTGCGCGATACGATTTGCCGAGATGTTCTTCTCTGCGATGATCAGATGCACTGTGGATTACACCCCACCTGTGTCAATATACCCGGATACGATGCGGCCGAGTTCCCGCGGGTCCGCCCGTCCGCGGGTCTCTTTCATCACCTGCCCCACGAGGAAGTTCAGGGCGCCTTTCTTGCCGCCCCGGTAGTCCTCCACCGCCTGCGGGTTCGCGGCGACCACCTTCTCGACGACCTGCGTGAACTCGTCTCCCGTGGCCCTGGCGAGCCCCTCGCGCTCCACGATCATGGCGGGAGGCTCGCAGGGCTTGCCGGCTGCGCAGGCATCGAGCATCTCCCGCAGAACCTGGACGCCGGCCGTATCGGTGATCGTCTCCGTCCGCAGAAGCGCGAGGAGTTCCGCGATGCGGTCGGCCGGGACGGCAGCGATGCTCATGTCGCGGTAGTTGAGCTCCCCGAGCAGCGTGTCGGCAACCCAGGTGGCGGCGAGAACCGGGTCGATGTGGGCGACCGCCTCGTAGAAGTCGGCGAGTTTCGGGTCGCCGGTCAGCGTCCGGGCGTGATTGAGCGATATGCCGTACTGCGCCATGAACCGGTTCTTACGGGCGACGGGAAGCTCGGGGAGTTCGATCGTCGCGACCCGGTCCGCGACCCGGAGCGGCCGGAGATCGGGCTCGGGGAAGTAGCGGTAGTCGTGCTCCTCCTCCTTGCTCCGTGAGGAGGTGGTGATCCCGCGCCCTTCCATAAAGTGCCGGGTCTCTCTCGCCACCCTCTGGCCGCGTCGGAGCAGGTTCTTCTGCCGGGTCACCTCGAAGGTGAGGGCCTTCTCGACGCCTTTGTAGGAGGAGATGTTCTTGACCTCGACCCGCTCTGACCCCTCGAGGGATATGTTTGCATCCACACGGAGACCGCCCTCCCGCTCGCCGTCGAAGACGCCGAGGTACTCGAGGATCGTCCGGAGTTTGTTCAGGAACCGGCGTGCTTCCTGCGGAGAGCGCATGTCCGGTTCGGTGACGATCTCAAGAAGCGGGATACCCGATCGGTTGTAGTCGACGAGCGAGTACTTCGAGCCGCCCGCGACGTGGACGAGTCTCCCCGGGTCCTCTTCGAGATGCACCCGGGTGATACGGACGATCTTCTCGTGCCCCTCGTCGTCCTCGATCTCGACCGTCCCTTCGACCGCGAGCGGTTTGTCGTACTGCGTGATCTGGTAGGCCTTCGGGAGGTCGGGGTAGAAGTAGTTCTTCCGGGCGAACTCCGACTCTTCCAGGACTTTCATATCGAGGGCTTTTGCCACCTTCAGGCCGTACTCGACCGCCTTTCTGTTCAGGCGCGGGAGCGCGCCGGGCAGGGCGAGACAGACCGGACAGCAGTGGGTGTTCGGCTCGTCGTCGCGGTAGTCCGTCGAGCATCCGCAGAAGAGCTTTGTCGCGGTCGAGAGCTGGACGTGGATCTCGAGCCCGACGATCGTCTTCATGCCCTCACCTCCTGTTCGTAGGCATAGGCGGCGTCGACGACGCGCTCGTCCTCAAACTGCCTTCCCATCAACTGGAGGCCCACGGGGAGGCCGTCTACCTTGCCGCACGGGACGGATATCGCCGGGATGCCGGCGAGGTTTGCCGGCACCGTGAGGATGTCGGAGAGGTACATCGAGAGCGGGTCGGACTTCTCGCCGAGGCGGAAGGCCGTCGTCGGCATCGTCGGGCCGGCGATGATATCGGCGTCGCAAAACGCCCGCTCGAAGTCCTCTTTGATATTCCGGCGGGCTACCTGCGCTTTCGCGTAGTACCGGCCGGCGTAGCCCGCCGAGAGGGCGAAGGTGCCGAGCATGATCCGGCGCCGGACCTCGGTGCCGAACATCTCCTGCCGCAGGTCCTGGTAGGCCTCGTGCCAGGATTTCCTGGTGTCGACTGCCGGGCCGTAGCGGACGCCGTCGAACCTCGCGAGGTTCGAGGAGGCTTCGCTCGTGCAGATGACGTAGTAGGCCGCGAGCGCGTGACGCATGCCGGGGATGCTCACCGGGACGGTCTCGGCCCCGAGCCCTTCGAGGACCCCGATGGCGTCGCGGACGCTCTCCGCGACACGGGGGTCGACGCCTTCGCCGAAGTACTCCTCCGGTATCCCGACCCGGAGCCCTTTGATCTCGGCCGTGGGACGGTGGTCATACGGACGGTCGAGCATCGTCGAGTCGCGGGGGTCGTACCACGCGATCACCGACATCAGCCTTGAAACGTCCTCCACCGTCCGTGCCATCGGCCCGATCTGTTCGAGGGAGTTTGCGTAGGCGATGAGGCCGTAGCGGGAGACCCGGCCGTAGGTGGGTTTGAGCCCCACAATCCCGCAGAACGCCGCGGGGCACCGGATCGAGCCGCCGGTATCGGTGCCGAGCGCCATCGGGACGAGGCCCGCGGCGACGGCGGCGGCGCTCCCTCCGGACGAACCGCCGGGCACCCTTGACGGGTCCGCTGGGTTTTGGGTGGGGCCGAACGCGCTCGTCTCGGTGGTGGTGCCCATCCCGAACTCGTCCATGTTGGTCTTGCCGACGATCGCGGCTCCAGCCTGCCGGAGGAGTTCCACGACGTAAGCGTCATACGGCGGGACGTAGCCTTTGAGGATCTTCGACCCGCAGGTGGTCTGTATCCCTGCCGTGGATATATTGTCCTTGACCGCGATGGCGGTGCCGGCGAGCGCCCCGTCGGTGAACGGCGCTGTGCTGCAGGTGGTGATGAAGGCGTTGTACCGGTCGTCCGGCGAGAATTCGAGGGTTCCCGCCACTCACATCACCCTCGGCGCCTTGATGAACCCGTTCTCGGTCGACCCTGCGTTCGCGAGTGCCTCTTCCTGCGAGAGGCCGGGCCGCGGCTCGTCGTCCCGGAAGACGTTCACAGCCCCGGCGTCCGGGGCGCTTTCTCCCTCGACGGTGTCGAGAACCTCGAAGTAGTCCAGGATTGCGTTGAACTGGGTGGTGAACTCCGGCACTTCGTCTTTCGATATGCCGATATCCGCAAGTTCTGCTATATGTTCAATATCGCTCTCAGTAATCATGTTCCGCCCTACTGATCTCCGTTAAGTACCCTTGTACCGACTTTTTATAACCATTGTCACGTGCGAGCCGTTGCATCGATCTCCAGATCCCGCTCCCGTATTGCATCGCTTTCTTCTCGGCCCGGGCGACTTCGGCGGGAATGTGGCGTTCTGCGACCACCCGCAGGGGGTGCTTTCTCACCCCCCCGCGCACCTTCTCCCTGGCCGGGATCGCCCGGGCGGCGCGCACCACCCGGACGTCGAGGTAGGGCATCGAGAAGTATGCCCCGTGAAGCGCCGCCACCGCCTGATCCCGCGTTCCCTGGCGTCCGAGGTTGGCGAAGTCCCGTTCGAGCTCCGCCGCGAGGTCGGGGGAGGTGAGGTAGCGGGCGTAGCCGCCGAAGAGCTCATCCGCCCCCTGCCCGGCGAGGATCCGGGTATGGCCGCGCTCTTTTGCCCACGCGGCGACAAAGGAGAGGGTCGTCGCGATCGAGGCCTCGAGGGGGTTCGTCGGGTCGGGGATGACCCGGACGACCCGGGCGAGTGCCTCCGCGACCTCTTCCTCTGCCGGCGTGACGATCTCGAGGTCGAGTTCCATCATCCGGGCGGCTGCGGCGGCCCGCCTGACGTCGTGCGACCCGCGGAGCCCCACGACCACGCAGGGGAGGCGGGCGAGGTGGGCGACGAGAGCAGAGTCCACGCCGCCGGAGAACGCTACCGCGCCCTCGTCGCTCCGGAGGCTGACCGCGGTGACGATCGCCTCCTCAAGCGTGCAGGGCGCCGGATCGGGTGCTACCCGGGCAACCTCCCGTCCATCGCAACAGATGGTCCCGGGCGGGACCGGGCCGGGCATGATCCCGAAGGCGTCGCGTGCGGTGCAGTCACCGTAGGTGAGCAGGAACTCGCCGCCGCACCCATTGAGTGCCTCCGGTCCCACTTCGAGCAGCTGCTCCACATCGGCGGGGGTGAGGCGCACTCCGTCACGTTCTATCCAGCCCTTCAGGTTCATGGTTGACGTATCCTCTAGTCCGGCAGGTTATTGCCATGAGGAGACCGGGGTCTCCGGCCCCCTCAAAAAACGGATCTGTGTCAGTGTTTGCACTGTTAAATTATAAATGTGCGTACACCGGTCGGCGCGAGATGCGGGCGGTTCGGAGGGTTTAAACCTGAATCTGTCACCCCCGGGCGGATACGGTGATCCTGGCCAGACGCAGCGTCACCTCGGGCGCGTGGCCCTCGGCAAAGGTGAGCGTCACCCGGCCGTCTCCGGAGGAGGACGTGCAGTTAACGACATCGGCATATATCCTTGTCTCGTGCAGCGTCTCGTTGCACGCCTCCCAGAGTGGCGTGTTCAGCGGAACCGGGAGGCCTGTATTGACCACGATTTCGATCGTGGGCGGTGATTGGGAAGTCAGGTTGATCTTCATCGTCTCCACCGACGTATCGAGCGAAAGCGTCCCCCCACGCCGTTTCCGCTCGCGAACGTCTGCTCCCACGAGAATCCCTGGGCGCTGGAGGAGATCGGGAGACGGCTGCTTGAAGCGCACGAACGCGGCCTCTGGGATGCCGATCCGGATGTTCTCGAAGGGTTGCGGGCGGCGTACCTGGAGATGGAGGGCTGGATCGAGGACCGGATGGGCGATGCCGGAGGCGACGTCCAGGGCGGTGCGGTTCGCGTGGTGACCGTGGGGGATGTAAAAGCACTGCGGGGAGCACGGGAGAAGGAGTGAGCGGCGTGAAGACGGCGATGGCGATAAGCGACGTTTCGGCAGAAACGGAGCTCGAGCACCGTCAGGTGCGCTACTCGTTAACGCGTCGCGCTCCACTGGTAATCGTCTTCGTGTGGCACGTTCCCGTTTTTCCCTCATTTCTGTTTTCGCAGTCTGAGCAGACATACCGTGAGAAGCAGTGCACCCGCTGCAGAAACTACCTCAAATCCCGGCGATGCGGGTGCCGCCGGATCTTCGAGCGGGATTGCAGACAGGTCGTTTCCATCGCTCACGACGATCGTTCTGCCGTCGGGAGACCACTGGTGCATCATGTATGCCGGATTATCAGGACCGAGGGGTGCGAGGTCCGATCCGTCGCTCTTCATCACCCAGAGCGCCCGGTCCCGCGATTCCGACCGGAAGGCGATCCTGGTACCGTCCGGCGACCAGACCGGTGATGTGTCCCAGTTTCCGGTTGTCAATTGCTCCGAACCCGATCCGTCGCTATCGATAACCCAGAGAGAGAACTCCGGCAATGTCCCCGGCGGTGACGCGACGACGTAGGCGATCCTGGCACCGTCCGGGGACCAGGAATACCCGGATACGCTCCCCTCGCTGAACGTCACCTGTGTCTTGCCCGTTCCGTTGCTCTGCATGGTCCAGATCTCCCGGTTCCCGGATCTGTCTGCGAGGTATGCGATCCTGTCTCCCTGTGGCTGCCACAGGGGCAGGCGCGCATCTCCGCCGGTCGTCAGCTGCTTCTTGTTACCCCCGTCCGCGTCCATGATCCAGATGTCCGCTTCCGTGCGGATGGCCGAGAGGTTCACTTCCTGGATGGCTGCATCATCGAAGAGGCAGGAGGTATAGACGATCCGCCTCCCATCGGCGCTCCAGTCCGCCCCGTAGCCGGATAGCCCCGGAATGGGGACGATGCAGCCGCTTTCGGTCAGGCGCACCTTCCCGGTCCCATCCGGGTTCATCGTCCAGAGGTCGAGCCCTCCTCCGTCGTCGGAGAGGAAGAGGAGTTTCTCCCCGTCCGGCGACCAGGGATCGAACTCGGTGAAGAGATTCCACGAACGGTCGTCCGTTACCGGTACCGGGTTTTGGCCGTCGCGCTCCATCACCCGGATACCGGCATGGACTCCGTCGGATGAGACGAAGGCGATCCTGGCACCGTCCGGCGACCAGAAAGGATACGAATTGAATGCCGAATCGTTTGTTAGCTGGACGGCGGGTGCAGCCGCTGCCGGGAGAGCGGACGCGATCAGCAGCAGGACGATAAATATCGTTTTTCGGTTCATACAGGCCTCTCCTGTGCGTCTCATGGATATATTTCGGCACATTTCTTTCCCATTGCAATACTATGTCACTCGAAATTCCGTAACAGTGCCTGGAGGAACACGGAACCGCAACGGCTATCCCCTGGAACCCCTATTGCCCTCCGGGCACGCTTTTTGGGGCCGGGATACGACGGCAATCGGGGTTCCCGGCCCCCGCGGGATACCGTACACGGTGTCACCGTTCAAAGCGTCAACGTTCCCCCATATACCTTTTCTGTGACAAGCATCGAACTGTCGTGGCTGTACCCGGGCCGTCTCCTTCTCCTGACATGCCCTCGTTGTTCCATCTCCCGGCAGTACGGCCGATCACCAGTGGAAATGTACCTCGATCCCCGGATCGCGGGTATGAGTGCATACCCCGGTAAGAATCCTGCATACCTCCCCCAAATACCGAAACCCGGCGGAATAATCAGCTTGCTTCCGATGCAGCCCTTCCCCGGGAGCGAATGTGCGCGCCCGTCTATCATCGGATATCCGTCCGCATGAACCGTGTGTATGCGACGGCAAAGACGACGACGGGCTAGAGGATCAGCGCCACCACGCTCGACCATATCTCGCCGAGTGTATCTTCAACGGTCGCCCCGGAGAGGTGTGAATCCTCAGGATCAGGATGCCCCTCAGGGAGCGTCCATCGAGCATCGTCAGGTGCACGTCCGGTGAACCGTCGTGCCTGGGAGTTGTGTTCGTCGGGAGCAGGCGCGGAAGAGGTTCAAGGGATCTGGTTTTTCTTGTATCGGTTGGTCCCCGGGGCACTGTCCGGCATGCCGGGGAGCGAGGTACTGCGGTCCTACGGTTACGGCATCGCGGAAGAGTTCTGAGCGACTCCTTCCGTTTCGCCCAACCACTGTCCTCGTGCAGAAGCGGTCATCGTTCACACCGGTGAGATAACGCCACCCTGTGCCGCGTTGGTAAAAAAGTATGGTGAAGGAACGGGGTTATTACCGTGATGACGTTCACCGTTGCCGGCGAACGGGCGGGATGCGGCGGCGCACCCCGCCCAAAAACGTTTCACCGGCAGAGCGGCGTGAGTTTCTCGATCAGCCGCTCCACCTGCCGGACGGCCGTCCCGATGTAGGCGTCCGGGTCGAGGAGAGCGTTGAGTTCCTCGCGGGTGACGAACGCCGTGACCTCGGGCCGCTCACCGAGCACCTCGGCGAGGTCGCGGTCCTCGGCAAGGGCCTGCATGCTCGCCGTCCGCATCGCCTCGTGGGCCTCCTGCCGGCTCATGCCCCGCCGGGTGAGGTCGATCATCACCGACTCGGCGAGGTTCACGCCCCTGAGCAGCATCAGGTTCTTCCGGATGTTTGCCTTATTGAACTCAAGGCCATCCATCACGCTGATCATCACGTTGAGGATGTGATCGGTCAGTACCGACGCCTCGGGGAAGAGGGCCCGCTCGGGGGAGGAGTTCGTCAGGTCGCGCTCGTCCCAGAGGACGTTGTTCTGCAGTGCCGGTTCGACCGCGGAGCGCACGATCCGGGCAAGGCCGCAGACCTGCTCGCTCTTGATCGGGTTTCTCTTGTGAGGCATCGTGCTCGAGCCCACCTGCTTCTTCCCGAACGCCTCCGCGAGTTCCCCGATCTCGGAGCGCTGCATCAGCCGGAGTTCAAGGCCGATCTTGTCCAGCGTCGTCGCGATGTTTGCAAGGAGCATGAAGTATTCCGCGTAGCGGTCCCGGGAGACGAGCTGGTTCGAGACGTCTACCGGCCGGATTCCGAGGAACTCCATCATCGTCTCCTGGATCTCGATACCGGCATCCCCGAGCGCCGCCTGGGTGCCTACCGCTCCGGTGAGCTGCCCGACGACGACCCGGGGTCGCATCTGGCGGAGCCGTTCAATGTGGCGGGAGACCTCGCTCGCCCAGATCGCGAACCGCAGCCCGTAGGTGGTGGGCACACCGATCTGCCCGTGGGTGCGGCCGGCGCAGACGAGGGTCTTCGTCTCGGCGCTCCGGGCGAGAAGCACGCAGAGGAGTTTGCCGAGTTTCTCCTCGATGAGCATGAGGCTCTCGCGGACCTGCAGGGCGGTCGCCGTATCCAGGATGTCGTTCGAGGTCGCGCCGTAGTGAATCCACCTGCCCGCGTCGCCGCAGACCTCGGTGACGGCCTTGACGATCGCCATCATGTCGTGGTTGATCTCGGCCTCGATCTCCTTCGCCCGCTCGAGGCGCGCTTCCGGCGCGCGTGTCGCGATCGTCTCCGCATCCTCGCGGGGGATCATCCCGTGTGCCGCCTCGGCACGAGCCAGCGCCACTTCGGCCGTGACGATAGCCCGGAAGCGGTTCTCCTCACTCCAGACGGCACGCATTTCCGGGGTGCCGTACCGGTAGTCGATGGGATGGATTGCCATAATAGAGAAGTGTTGGCATTCTCGCTACAAAAAGGGGGTTGCCGCCCCTCTCCCCGCGCCGCAGGGCTCGCCGTCATATCCACTCTTTCTTCCTGAAGTAAAGGAGCATCGCGAACGCGACGCCTACCATGAGGAGGAGGACGAACGGATACCCGAGCGGCGAGTCTTCGAGCGGTATGTCCCTGAGATTCATCCCGTAAAACCCGGTGATGAAGCTTAAAGGAATGAAGATGCTCGCGACGATGGTGAGGATCGTTGTGATCTCGGCGAGCCTGTTGTTCTGGTTCGAGGTATGGAGATCCATCACGCCGGAGAGGGTATCCCTGGTATACTCCGCGACCTCTGCCGCCTGGATGCACCGGTCGTATATATCCCGGAAGTACGGGATCGTCTCCTTCCGGACAAGGCTCAACTCCCGGCTTGCAAGCGCCCCGAGAACCTCGCGTGCCGGGACGGCCGCTCTCCGGATGGTCAGGAGATCTTCCTTGAGTTCGTAGATCTGTTTTAAGGCAAGCGGGTCCGCGGCAGCCAGAACCCTGCCCTGGAGGTCTTCCACCCGGTCGTCGACCGCGTCGAGGATGGCGAGGTAGACACTCACCATGGCGTCGAGGAGCGTGTAGACGAGAAAATCCGGCCCCGATCCCCGGAGGACACTCAGCTCGTTCCTGAGCCGCTCCCGGACCTGTTCGAAGACCTGGAAGGGCTGCTCGCGGAACGTTATGACGTAGTTCTCCCCGAAGATCAGGCTGACCTGCTCGCTTGTGACTCTGCCGTCTCTCTCCGAGAGCATCCTCGCGATGACGGCGACGTAGCTCCCGAACTCCTCCACCTTCGGCCGCTGGTCCGGGGCCGTGATATCCCCCATCGTGAGCGGGTGGATCCCCGCCTGCCTGCCGAGGATCACGAGTTCGTCGCGCTCCGGCACCCCGACGACGTCGATCCAGGTGACCGTCTCCCGGCCGATCCACGACCATGCCTCGGTGAGTTCGATGCACTCGTGCTCCTCGATGCGATCCTCCGTGTAGTCGATCACCCGGATCGAGAGTATCCCACAGGTTTTTTCCGGCCGCATCACCACCTCCCGACTCCCTGCTCCCCGGGGGAGAGGCGGATACGCCTTGCCGGTCCCGGCAAATCACCCGGCGAGCCGCCCGGCAGGGGCCACGGATACCATCCCCGGGAGGGGGGCATTCATCCCATGGTATAAAACATCACTGTCGGGCCGATCATGTATCTTCGACCGGCCCGCCGTCGTAGACGATGATGTTCTCGGTCGCGATGGTGATACCGTCGGCCGCTTCGACCGCCTCGAGGAGTTTGCGGGAGAGGTCGTCCTTCGTGGCCCGCTTCCTCCGGACATCGGTCACGTACCGGATAGAAAAGTCGATCCAGTTGTCGGTGAGGGTCAGGTAGACGGACGGCTCCACCTCTCTCCTCGGCAGGTAGTAACGCATGCCGATCCTCTCGATCTCCTGCTCGGCCCGTCCGGACGTCGCCGCCGTCTCCCGGCGAACGATATCGAGAAAGAGGGAGACCGCCCGCCGCCAGTCCGACCCGTAGGTGATGGGGATGGAGATCTCGTCCCAGACGAAGGTGTGATCCATCGTGTAGTTGAAGACCCTTGATGACAGGACGGCACCGTTCGGGACGACGGCGATCCTGCCCGTTGCCTGATCCCCCTTCACGTCGCGGGCGTGGATCTCCAGGATCTTCGTTTCGAGGATCCCGATATCGATCACGTCGCCTATCGTCTCGCTGATCTCGATACGGTCGCCAACCTGGTAGGTGCGCGAGACGATGATCAGGATCCCGCCGACGAAGTTCTTGAAGAGGTCCTGGAGCGCGACGGCGATCCCGGCACCGACGATACCGTAGGCGACGAAGATATAATTCGTATCGATCCAGACCCGGAGGAGGATGACGCTGATGACGACGATCTTTAAGATGGATACCGTTCTCCGAAACGAGTAGCGCTCCCGCTCGTCCTTGATGCGCCGGAGGGTGAGGGATTCGACGATGAAGAAGAAGAGGTAGACGAGGCTGATCGTAAGGGCCGTGTAGAAGACACGTTCGAGGTAAATGTCGGGGTAGGCGAGTGCCGCAAGCAGGAACAGGGCCGTGGCGGTGCCGGAGATCACGATGACGGCGACGGTCCTCAGCGTCGCCCGTCTCTCTTCCTGCCTCTCCGGGTTTCGTCGGTCCGCCTGCATACCCCTCGCCCTGCTGCCGCCGGCGCACGCGGCCTACTTCTCCTCACAGCAGGATGGCGCGGACTTCGACGCAGCGGGATATAATGATATCCTGGTTACGGGCGGGAGGGGTGCCGGCCGCGGTTCAGATCCAGTTTCTCTTCCTGAAGTAGACGAGCATCGCAGCCGCGACGGCTGCCATCGAGGCGAGGGCCAGGGGGTAGCCCCAGGGATGGCTGATCTCCGGCATGTATGCAAAGTTCATGCCGTAGACCCCGGCGATGAAGGTGAGCGGGATGAAGATTGTGGCGATGACGGTGAGGACCTTCATGATCTCGTTCATCCGGCTGCTCTGGCTCGAGAGGTAGACGTCGAGGGTTCCGGACATCGTATCCCGGTAGGTCTCCACGGTCTCGGCGACCTCTATGGTGTGGTCGTAGACATCCCGGAAGTAGACGAGCGTCTGTTCCCCGATCAGGGGCGATTCGCCCCGTTCAAGTTGTGCAACCGCTTCGCGGAGCGGCCAGACCGAGCGCCGGAGTGCTATCAGGGATCGTTTTAAGGCATATATCGCCTGCAGTGTCCCGCGATCGGGGTCCGCCACCACCTCCTCCTCGACCACTTCGATACGCTCCCCGAAGACCTCGATCACAGAGAAGTAACCGTCGACGATCGCGTCCAGCAGGGCGTAGAAGAGGTAGTCCGGCCCGGCGCTTCGGAGCCGCCCGGCTCCCGCACGCAGGCGCTCCCGGATACGCTCGAAGACGTCGCCCGGCTGTTCCTGGAAGGATACGACGTAGCCTCTCCCGAGCACAAGGCTGACCTGCTCGCTACGGAACTCGCCGTCGCCGGGAGCGAGCATTCGGACTGCAACGTAAAGATAATCGCGATAGTCCTCGATCTTCGGCCGCTGGCTGGTGTTTGCGATGTCCTCCAGGGTCAGGGGGTGAATCCCGACGGCGTCCCCGACCGCCTGGATCGCCCCGGTATCGTGGACGCCGTCGACGTCGATCCAGATGACCGCCGGACGACGAGCCGGGAGCCGGAGCTCCGGCAGCGTATACGTTCGCTCTTCGAGGCGGGACTCATCGTAATCAATGACCGTGACGGTGACCGGTCGTGAGCGGGGAGTCGCTCCACCCGTCACCCGCCTCTGGTCGTCGTGCAGGCTCATAGGATTTCCGGCAGGTTCAGGAGGATTTTATCGAAAATGAGGAGATTTTCCGGTTTCACCTTCTTGTTGCCGCTATCTCATCCTCTCTCTTCGCCTTCGCTGCGGCGCGGCCGATCAGGATGACCGCGATCACCGCTATGATCGTCACGACGATGGCATACACGAACATGGCGACAAGCGAGCTCTGATCTCCAAAAATCTCCGCGAAAAGTTCCTGAATGGCTCCGTTCCATGCGAGAGCGGCGATCAGGCCGAATGCAGCCGCGAGAAGAGCCGATACCTTTTCAATGACCTCAGCCTTGAGTGACATACAGTCTCACCGGCGAGCGGTAAGCGGGCTAATATATAATACTTCCGCAAGGGCGTCCCGGTCTCCGCTCTCCTTTCCTTCCGCCGTTCGGGCAGTACCGCCACCGTTCACTTTCGCCCCGGGCACCCAAACTACATTGATGTCAGCCGTCGAACTGTATGCAATGGATAGCCTCGACGACTGGTTCCCGTACCGGGAGTACCGGCCCCATCAGCGGGAGATGCTTGAAGCGGCCGCCTCCATCGCACGCGACGGCGGCATCGCCATGATCGATGCGCCGACCGGGAGCGGCAAGTCGAGCGTGGTCTCCGCGCTCCTCGCGGAGAGCCGGGGCCGGAAAGTGCTCGTCGCCGTCCGGACCATCAGCCAGCTCGCCACGTTCATGCGCGAGCTCGAGCTCATCCGGAAGAAGCGCGGCAACCTCAAGTTCGCCTACCTCATCGGCAAGTCCAGCATGTGCCCGCTCGGCGGCGAGGGCGATATCTACCGGCGGTGCGAGGGCGTCAAGTCTTTCTCGACGGCGCTGATGCGGGAGCGGGCGCAGAAGGGCTCGCTCGTCCCGGCGAACGATCGCCAGATAAAGCAGCAGATCCGCAAGATGGACCCGGAGCACCCGCTCATCTGCCCTTATTTCATCCACGGCAAATCGTTCGTGGAGCCCGAGGACGGAGGACTGAAGATGATCCCGTCGGCGGCCCTGCGTGTCCGGGCCGAGCGGGTGAGCACCGAGGTGATCTGGCCCGATCAACTTGCCGGGTTCTGCGGCGATATCTGCCCTTATGATACGATGATGCATGCTGCCCGGGACGCCGACGTGGTGCTCGTGAACTTCTACCACCTCTTCGACGACGCCATCCGGGAACAGCTCTACCAGTCGCTTGGGATCGAGGGGCACGACGCCATGCTGCTCATCGACGAGGCTCATAACTGCGGGGACGTCGTCCAGAGCATCGAGAGCGTGACGATCGAGGAGCGCGACATCGTGCAGGCCGGTCACGAACTCTCCGGACGGCGGCGATCGCCGCAGGCGGACGCCATAGTCCAGATCCTGCCGCAGATCACCCGGTTCATGGAGGCGCTCAAGGGCTCTTATGAGACGGAGGACTTCTTCGAGCCGCCGGTCTTTCAGAAGATGATCCTGTCCGGCACGCTCTACCGGAGCGTGGAGGAGATCGTGGACGACCTCCTCAAGATCAGCGAGGGGATTCGCGAGAAGAATATGCAGGCGGGCGAGTTCCGGGAGAGCGCAATCGAGCGGCTGACCGAGTTCTTCTACCGGATCTTCCGCTCCGCCGCCGACCCGGCGTACCTCACGGTCTACCGCAAAGAGGAGGACGGGGCTGTGGCACTCGAGGTCCGAAACATCGACCCGAGCACCAAGCTCCAGGACATCGCCCGGGCGCACGCCTGCTGCGTTTTGATCTCGGGGACGCTCTCCCCCATCGAGAGTTACCGCCGCTACTACTTCGGCGACCTTCCCGTCACGGCGATGTCGCTCCCGAACTCCTTCCCCCCGGAGAACCGCCGCATCTTCTGCGCAAACGACATCACCACCGCCTACTCGATGCGCCGGGACAGAGAGAACCTCGCACGGACCGAGGACTACATCACCACGTTTGCCCGCCTCCCGGGAAACCTTGCGGTCTATTTCCCCTCCTACGACCTCCTGAACACCTTTGCGGAGCGGTGCGCACCCCGCATCCGTAAAAAGCAGATCTATATCGAGTCCAAGGATGCCACAGCCTCGGCCACGATGCTCCGGGAGTTCATGGCCCTCCCGGGAACCGGCCGCTCGGGCATCCTCTTTGCGGTCTGCGGCGGCAAGTGGAGCGAGGGCCTGGACTACCGCGGCGAGATGCTTTCGGGTGCGCTCGTCATCGGCCTCCCGCTCGCGCCGTTCAACCGTGTCCGGAAGATGGTGATCGACTACTTCCGGATGAAGTTCGGTGAGGAGGGGGAGTTCATCAGTTACACCCTCCCGGCGGTCAACCGCGCCCTGCAGGCGCTCGGCCGGGTGCTCCGGACGCCCGAGGACAGGGGTATGCTCATCCTCGGGGAGAAGAGGTTCCTGGAGCGCCGGGTTCATGCGGGGCTGCCGCCGTGGATGCAGGAGGAGATGACGGCATGCACCGTAGATGCTTTCAAAAAGGAGGCTGAAAAATGGCGATTCTGACCGGGTCGTGCCGGTTTGGCCTCTGGCACGTCCACGTCGCATGGCAGGACGACCTCGTCTACCGGGTGCGGTTCGCGCGTGAGAGCATCGCAGGGTCGGTGCCGGAAGAGATCCTGCGCTACTGTGCCGGCCGGCCGGCGGACCTCGTCTCCCTCCGGAGCGTCGCGACCGAGGGCGACTCGACCTTTGCCGGGATTTACCGTGCGGTCCGGGCAATCCCCTGCGGTGAGACCGTCACCTACGGTGAGGTTGCCCGGATGGTCGGAACCGCGCCCCGGGCGGTCGGGGCGGCGATGGCCCGAAACCCGACCCCGATCGTGGTGCCCTGCCACCGGGTCGTCGCGAAGACCGGCATGGGCGGGTTCTCCCCCGATCTCGCGATCAAAGAGGCCCTGCTTGCCATGGAACGGCGGGGAGATGTTTGCACGCCGGAAAAGAGAGGAATTAACAGGTAACTCCGCCATAGTAATATTGAAATGAAGATCGTGGTCCTGGGTGCCGGGGCGGTCGGGCTGACCGTTGCCGCAAAGTTGTCCCGCGTTGCGGACGTTCATGCCGTAGCGAGGACGCGGCACGCGGATGCGGTACGGAAACGGGGTTTTCTGATGACCGGCATATGGGGAGAGGGCACATGCCGGTTCAGTTGCTCCGAGGATCTCCCCGACGCGTGGCGGGACGCCGACTACTACATCGTCGCCGCAAAGTCCACCGGCACGGAGGCGATCTGCCGCCAGTTCGCCGACGTCATTGGGGGGCGCGAGGTGGTGAGTCTCCAGAACGGTATCGGAAACGAGGAGATCATCGCGCGGTTCACCGACCGGGTCATCGGTGGGATGATCATCACCGGGTTCGAGTGGCGGGGCGATGCATCGGTCCACGTCTCCGTGGAGGCGGCGCCCGTGAAACTCGGGCGGTTCCCGTCCGGTACGGACGCCGCGGTCGAAGACCTCGCCGCCCTTATGCGGAAGGCCGGTATCCGTGCGGAGGCGACCGGCAGCATCAGGACGGACATCTGGAGTAAGACCCTCTACAACTGCGCGTTGAACCCGCTCGGCGCCGTCATGAATGTTCCCTACGGTGCGCTCACCGATCCCCATGCCTGGACGATCGTCACCATGATCGTTCGGGAGGCCTGCCGGGTGGCGGAGGCCGAGGCTGTCTCCCTCCCCTGGGAGACGCCTGAGGCCTACCTTGAGTATCTCCGGGCCGAGCAACTCCCGGCGACGGCCGCCCACCACTCGTCGATGCTCCAGGACCTGGCCCTCGGGCGCAAAACCGAGATTGATTTTCTGAATGGTGCGGTGACGGCGCTTGCCCAGAAACACGGCATCGAAGCCCCTTACAACACCTGTATCGTCGAACTGATCCGATTCCGGGAGCGGCTCTGACAGCCGGGGAGCGAGGATGCGATCTGCAGTTGTCCTTGTTGGCGGAGCGGCACGACGTGCCGGCGGGCGGGAGAAGTATTTTTTTACGTTCCGGGGCAAAACCTTCATCGACCGCCTCATTGATACCTTGAAGGAGGTGGCGGATGAGATCGT
Organism: Methanomicrobiales archaeon HGW-Methanomicrobiales-6; assembly: GCA_002839575.1. Classification (GTDB taxonomy): domain Archaea; phylum Halobacteriota; class Methanomicrobia; order Methanomicrobiales; family Methanoculleaceae; genus Methanoculleus; species Methanoculleus nereidis. The sequence continues at coordinate 6,252 of PGYH01000015.1, read as the reverse complement.
GGTGGTCGCACGTGATCCCGGGCAGTGCGAACGGTTTGGCCATCTTGATGACATTAAGTGCATACCGGATATCAGAAGGGACCTCGGGCCCATCGGGGGCCTGCACGCGGGGGCGCTCGCGGTGCACGGCGAGTATGTCTTTGTTGCCGCCTGTGACATGCCCTGCATCCACCCGGGGGTGGTCAGGCTGCTCTTCGACGCCGCCATCGGGTATGATGCCGCTATTCCCTGCTGGAATGCCGATATGCTCGAACCACTCCACGCGGTCTACCGGACAAGCGCACTGCTCGGCTACCTGGAGGAGCATGAGTCACTCTCACTCCGGGCGATGGTGCGGAGCCTTGATACCCATTACGTGCGCGTGGAAAAGCTCCGGGAGATTGATCCGGGCCTGCTGACGTTCACGAACATCAACAATCTGGAAGACCTGGAGTCGATCGACTCTTCGGCAGAACGGGGCCGGGGCGATGCGTCCGGGCCCGGACAGGAGTCTTCCTGACACTCTCCGGTCCATCGGGCCATCGCGAGTCGACCTCACCTATTTCCTGCCCGGGCTTCCCCGGTTCCTCTAAAAGTTCCACACGTATCCCCGGAACCCCGACAGTTCTATGGAGCCCCTGATCGGGGTTGAGCAGGAACTGGCGAACCGTCCCGGAGAACGAGGCAGGTAAGTTCCCCACAACATTTATATGCTATCTCTGAGAAATCAGCGCCTGATGTCATCGGGGGAAGTGACTTTATCCAATTCTATCACCAGAATCCGGGCGGCTCCCGGGATTGCGCGGGCAGCGCGTCCCGGCAGCAGGATCCGGATATCTCGAGCCGGCCGCACTATGGCACCGCTCCTTCTGTTCTGCTGTCTTATCGCTGCCCTGTGCGGGGTCGCCTCCGCAGAAGAGGGGGAGTATGTCCCGGTCTGGGGAATGGGGGCCAATGGTCCTGTCAGTTCCGTAGCGGTCACTCACGACGGTTCTGCGATCGTTGCCTCTGCAGGCTCTGCAGTATACGTTCTCGACCGGCAGGGAAACGTCCTCTGGAGGGACACTGTCGGTGGACGGGTGAACAGCGTCGGGATATCGCCCGAAGGGTCGCGGATAGGGGTTGCTGCAGACAAGCTCTATCTCTACGACGAGGATGGAGACCTGCTCTGGACCGAGAAGACGACTTTTGTTTACCGAAGCGTGGATATTTCGTCGAACGGAGCGTATGTCGCCGCCGGTTGTGACAACGGAGCGGTTTATATCTTTGATAGTAACAAAAAGCAACTCTGGGACTACGATATGGGGACCGACAGCTACGATCTCGCGATATCAGAGAACGGCCGCAGGATCGCGATCGGCTGTGATAACCAGGGGGTCTATCTCCTCAATAGCAGGGAGGGAGAATCCTGGAGTTACGGGACCGGCAAACTGGTGAGTGGGATTGCCCTAACCCCTGACGGGCGGTTCGTGGCAGCTGGATCGTACGATCGGTGCGTCTACCTCTCCACAGGGGAGGGTGAGCACCTCTGGAAATACCCCACGGAATACTCCGTCGCCGCGACAGCCCTGACGAACGAGGCCAGGAGGATCTTCGCTGCGTCCGGGAGGACAATCTACGTCCTCGACCGCACAGGAGCCGAGGTCCAGAAGATCGGTCTCGGCGGCCGTGCGGAATCCGTTGCCGCGACCCCCGACGGCTCGTTCCTCGTTGTAGGGAGCGGTGACGGCGACCGGTCCATCCGCCTCTTCACAAACGATCCAGACCTGATCGGAAACCAGGAGCCAATAGACGCCATGTTAGACGAAATCGAACCCCTGAACCAGACCGCGAGCGACGTGACCGCCCAACCGTCCCTTGCGGAAGAAAGCACGGAGCCATCGGTGGAAACGAACACCCGGGCCCGGGCCGAGGAGGTTCCGATCACCACGCGGGTGCTTGGGTGGGTGGAGAACATCATCTCCCTCCTCTTTAAACCCCAGGAAGATTTCCTCGCCTGAACCTTTTTTGAGCGGGCATCAGACCCGGTGCCTGCTGCCGCTCGCGTCGCGCGCGTAGTGCCCGAACTCACTATCGAGCAGGACGTCGCCGGTGAAGACGGGTCCGTCCCTGCAGATCCGCAGGCCGTGCGGGTCGGTGCAGCACGAGCCGCAGAGGCCGACCCCGCACTTCATGTAGCGGTGGAGGGAGAAGAGTCCCCGCTCGGCACACCCTTTCCGGTCGAGGACGGCGAGCACTGCCGCCATCATGACCTCAGGCCCGCAGACGCAGATGTGGCTGAAGTCGGCGAGATCTACCCTTGATAAGAGCTGGGTCACGAACCCGTGGTGGCCGGCGGTGCCGTCGTCGGTCGCGACCATCAGCGTTGCTGACTCGCGTATCCGGTCGGCGAAGAGGAGTTCTGAGGCCGTCCGGGCGCCGAGAAGGAAGGTGTCCACCTGCCCGGCCGTGACAAGCGGCAGCAACGGCGAGGCCCCGACGCCGCCGGCGACGGCAAGCACCCTCCCGGAGACGGTAAAGCCGTTCCCGTAGGGTCCCCGGATCCCGATCCGGTCGCCCTCGTGCATCGCAAAGAGAGCGGCGGTCGCGTCCCCTACCTCGAGGACGGTGATCGAGGACGGGGAGGAGAGGGCCATCGGGATCTCGTCGACACCCGGCACCCAGACCATCACGAACTGACCCGGTCGCGATGCAATCTCGCGGTCGAAGACGAACGTCCTGATCGACGGCGTCTCCTCCACGATCTCCGTTATCGTGACCCCTGCGGGCATCTGCTCATGCATGGGCGCACCCCACAATCTCGCGTGCGTCGATGCCGTCCGGACTGTAGAGGTCGTTTGCGATCGCAGCAAAGATGCCGATGTCGTCGATGACCCCCGCCGCACCCGACGATGGGGATGGAGCACGCCTCGTAGAGGTCGTAGACGCACCGGACCGCGACGGGAAAGATGGCCTTCCCGGAAAGCCCGCCGAACCGGTTCCCGAGCACCGGCCGGCGGAGCGCCGTCGAGATTCGCATCGCCTTCACCGTGTTGACCGCGACGATCGCATCCGCCCCGCCGCGCTCGGCGGCCGCCCCGATCGCACCGATATCGGCGACGTTCGGTGTGAGTTTCACCCAGGTCGGGACCCCGAGGGAGGCCACCGCTCTCGTGCACTCCTCCACGAGAGCCGGGTCGCTCCCGATCGCCGCCCCGTAGCCCTCCGCGTGGGGGCAGGAGAGGTTCAGCTCGAGCCCGGAGGCCGTGCCGGCAAACCACCCGGCGACCGTTCGGAACTCTTCTGGTGTCCCTCCGAAGATGCTGACGATCACCGGCTCGCCCGCGAGAGCGGTCAGTTCGTCCACAAACGCGGCCGAAGGGTTCGGCAGGCCCATGGCATTGATGATACCACCGTCGACGACGATCAGGCAGGGTCCCGGGTGCCCCTCCTTCGGGCTCGGGCCGATGGATTTCGTGACCACGCCGCCTGCACCATTGTGCAGGATACGCGCGAGCGACGCCCCGGTGGTTCCGAGGATGCCGGCCGCCAGCAGGAGATGGTTCTTCAACCGGATGCCCCCGACCTCGGCAGGGCCTGGATAAAGCGCAACCATTGAAAAAAGGTAGGAGCAGGGTATTATTATACTCTCGCGCAAAGTGTACTGATGAAGAATGGTTGAGCTCCGCTCACCGGAGCCCGGATTTCGGTGCAGAAGAGGTAAGAAGCCCCTTTTCCCTGCCGGATCGTTATTCTCCGTACGAGCAAGAGTTTCTTCCCACGTAATGTTTACCGTTGTTCACATAGGACCGATACCATGACCTCGCTCGCAATTTTAGGTGTAGGAAAGGTGGGGGGCGAGACGGCATTTCTCTCCGCCGCGCTCGGTCTCGTCGACGAGATCGTCGCCTACGACGTATACGAGCCCATCCTCCGGGCACAGGTGCTCGACCTGCAGCACACGGGTATCGATGTCACGGTCTCCACCAAAACGGCGGCGATGCGGGATGCCGATATCTTCGTCTTTGCGGCAGGCACCCCGAGGACACCAGATATCAAGACCCGGGCCGATCTCCTCGAGGCCAACATCCCTGTGGCGAAACGTTGCAGCGAGCTCCTGCGAGGGTTCCCCGGGATAGTCATTACTGTCACGAATCCCATGGACGCAAACAACTACGGCCTCTGGAAGATGATGGATATCGACCGGCAGCGGTGCATCGGTTTCGGCGGTCAGCTTGACAGCGCCCGTTTTGCCCGCTATCTCGATGAAGCTGGGCACACGGGGCCCGCCTGGGTGCTCGGGGAACACGGCGAGCACCAGGTACCCCTTTTCTCGAAGACTGGTGTGGATTTCAGTCTTGATGAGCGCGAAACTATCCTCTCCCGGATGCAGGGGGCGAGCATGGAGGTGATCCGCGGCAAGGGCGGGACGGTCTTTGGCCCCGCATACCATATCGCCATGCTGATCCGCGCCGTCCTCGACGACCGGCGCCAGATGCTCCCCTGTTCGTGTGTGCTTGACGGCGAATACGGACTCTCCGGCTGTTCTCTCGGCGTCCCGGCCCGGATCGGCCGCGAAGGTATCCTCGGCATCGAGGAGTGGGACCTCGATCCCTGGGAGTCCGCGAAGATGGCGGAGGCGGGAGCGTTCGTGCAGGGCCTCTGCAGGAGGTTCGATGTCTGAGCAGGTGCTCGAGTCCCGCATGAGCGTTCCGGCAACGCTGGAGGACTTCGGGAAGATCCGTGTCGGTATTCATCAAGTGGAGTACGGTAACGTCGGTGCCGATACTCCGGTCGTTTATATCTTCGGTCGGGACGCATCCGGGAAGGCCATCCAGGTCAGGGTGACCGGCTTTCGGCCCTACTTCTATGCGCCTGCCGATCTTGTGAACGGCAGATCCCTCCCGCAGGAGATCGTCGGTATCGAAGAGAATACGACCTACCGCTCCATCCGCGGCGACCCGCTCCGGCGGCTCTACACCCGGCGCCCTGGCGACGTCCGTGCCGTCCGCGATGACTTTAAACAGCACTATGAGGCCGATATCCCGTTTACCACCCGGTTCATGATTGACTGCGGCCTTACCGCCGGTGTCGAGTTGCCTGCCGGTACTGTTGAATTGCCCGATGGTGCCTTTGAGATCGAGTGTCGCGAACTCACGCCGACCGAGATCAAGGCCCCGGCCCGGACCTGCATCATGGATATCGAGTGCGTGGACGAGGAGGGGTTCCCCGAGCCCGAGCGCGACCCGATCATCTGCGTCACCTGCTGGGACTCGTTCGACGACGATTATACGACCCTCCTCTGGCAGCCCGGTGGGGCGGCGGGCGACGCGCCCGATCTTTGCGTCCAAGAGCGGCACCGGGTCATCCGGTACCCGGACGAGGTCTCAATGCTCAAGGGACTCGTCGATTACGTCAAAGAACGCGACCCGGATATCCTCTCGGGCTGGAACTTTGTGGAGTTCGATATTCCCTACATCCTGAAGCGGATGGCGACACTCGGCCTCCGGGCGGAGGACCTCGCGCGCCTGCCGGGGCAGACCGAACGGAATGCCGTCCGCGGGAGGGCGGTCTTCGACCTTCTTTCTGCCTACCGGAAGATGCACCAGGCGCAGAAGGAGTCTTACCGGCTCGATGCGATCGCCGGGGAGGAACTCGGGGTGACGAAGGTCCGCTACAGCGGGACGATCACGGACCTCTGGCGGTCCGACCCGAAGCGGCTCGTGGAGTACAACTACCGCGACGTCGAGCTCTGCGTCGGGATCGATAAAAAGAACAACATCATCGAGTTCTACCGCGAGATCGCCCGGTACGTCGGGTGCCCGCTCGATCGGACGCTGAACTCGTCGAACGTCATCGACATCTTCGTTCTCCGGAAGGCGTCAGGCACGTTCGTCCTCCCCTCAAAAGGGCTCGCTGCAGGCGACGAGTTCGAGGGGGCGACCGTCTTTGAGCCAGCGACGGGCCTCCGGGAGAACGTGGTGGTTCTCGACCTGAAATCGCTCTACCCGATGGCGATGATGACGATCAACGCCTCGCCCGAGACGAAGGACCCAGACGGCGAACTGCGGGCCCCGAACGGTATCCGGTTCTCACGGGAGCCGGACGGGCTAACACGGAGCATCATCGCCGAGCTCCTCGAGGAGCGGGACGAGCGCAAGCGCCTGCGCAACCAGTACCCCTTTGGGTCGCCGGAATACGTCCTCTACGACCTTCAGCAGAACGTCCTGAAGGTGATCATGAACTCCTACTACGGGGTCTCGGGCTACACCCGGTTCAGGCTCTACGACCGCG
>PGYH01000014.1 GCA_002839575.1 Methanomicrobiales archaeon HGW-Methanomicrobiales-6 | reverse complement strand
ACGCCGAGGGCCGAACCCTCTCGACTCGCATGGCTTAATCGAACCCCGATAGCAGTGACCTCTGGCAGGATCAACCAGAGTTTGGAAGTAATGCACACTACTAAACTTGGGAGGAATTAGCGGTTACTGAACAAATTTCCGCATTGCCAATGCCAACGTCAGAATCAACCCGCACAATGGCGGTCACGTTGATTCTCCATCAACAGGAAAACAATGTTTATTTCCTAACTATTTAAACATTTGTTTCCTGCATCAGATTCAAGGCGAAAACCTTGAACCCTCATATCCTTTGAATACAGGGAAACTTGGCCCGAATCAGACCGGACCACTCCACCTGCGCAGGAACTAATGTTTGTGATTCACCACATATAAACATTATGTTCCCGCTTCAGGCCCGTTCCGGAAATTCACTCGGAATTTCCGGCCCAGAACACAGCGCCCGGTCAGAACATCGAGTTCTGGCCACCCCGTTTCACCCGTGCGGGAATTAATGTTTGTGATTCATCACATATAAACATTGTGTTCCCGCTCCAGGTTCCAGGCAGGGAATCCATCATACATCCCCGGCCCGATCGTATCAGAACGCCCGCATTACACGAGCACAGATACATCGCGTGAGAATATATGTTGAACTTCCAGACATATAAACATTGTCACCCGCATCAGACCCGGGCCAATACCCGGGTCCTCACAACGGTTGAAGGGGCGCAAGACCAGACCACCCGTTCCGGGCTGCACGGCCTGGCGCCCTGACAACACAGCCTTACAATGTTGTCATCAATGTCATATAAACATTTCCCTGCATCGTCGGATCCAAGCACAGGGCTTGGACCCCCATATTCGTTGGAAATGTCGGCCATCCCGCATCGGAATGCGAGATTGTGCACGAAATTTGCTTCCAACTTGACTATTACATGTTGACGCCAGGGGTATTTATACATTTACCTCACTTCCATACAAAAAACAGCATTCCACCAGGAAAATGCTGCGAATTTTCATCCATCAAGCGACAATAGGCACCGGAAGCGCAAGGATATTGCCATGCGCGCAATGCCGTTAACTCCAGATTCAGCGGGGTTTTCAATAAAACAGCAAAATCTACGAGATAAAAGTCCCCTGCGCTCACCGGCCGGCGACGGCGCGTCATTGGGAGGATTTTTCCATGTCACACTCGGGTATCCGGTCGCTGATATAGATCTCGCCGAAGAACTCATCCTGCCAGAGCGCGAGTTTGCCCTCAAGCATCAGGAACAGGAGCGGGATGTAGACCTCGCGGCGGCTCCGCCCCATAGCCCCGGACAGGTCCCCGAGCGTCAGGACATCCCCGTTCCGAGTGGCCTGCCGGAATGCGTCCATCACGACCGAGACTGCCTTCTGGTATCCCTCATCGTGCGCGACCGCCACCACATCTTCGGCGTTGAGATCGAGATCCGGCTCGCGCGGCACAGACACCCTTCTGCGCTGCTTGCGGCGCTGCTCCTTCTCCGCCGTCTTCAACTGCTTGATGAGCTCGTAGAGCGTGACCGGCGGGCGTTTCCGCAGGCTCTTCCTTCCTAAGCGGCGCTGGATCTCCCGCTCCAGGCGGCCCATCGGCTCAAGATCGCCGGCCGACTCGAAGTCGAACCCGAGATCCGCGAACGGCTCATCTTCGTCGTCCGCGAACGACTCCTCATCCTCATCGCCATCCCAGCCATCGAGATAATCCGATTTCAGGCGCAGCAAGCACGCAGCATAAAAGAGCGTCCTCCCCGAGACCCGCAGGTCCAGTTCCTTCCTCCGGTCGAGTTCGGCAAGGAACCGGTCCGTCACATCCACGATATCGATGTTCCAGGGATCGACCTCTCCCCGCTCGGCCATGCCGGCCAGGATCTCGACAGGCTCTTCATCCATTGTTCTGCACACCGGTCACATAGGTGCTCTTGTCAGGACGGATGGTCACGCCCACGATGCGGTCGGCGCGCTCGATCATGGGTTTTCGGAGCGAGACGATGATCGATTGCGCGTTCCCCGAGAGTTCGTTCATCATGCCGGCAATCCGGCCGACGTTGCTCCCATCGAGAAACATATCCACTTCGTCGAGGGCGTAGAACGGCGCGGGCATATACTGCTGGATGGAGAAGATGAACGCCAGCGTGGTAAGCGACTTCTCGCCTCCAGAGAGCGAAGAGAGGAGATGGACCTTCTTGTCGCGCGGCTGAACCGCAAACGTCATGCCACCGGAGAACGGGTTATCCTCGTTATCGAGGATCAGCTTCCCGCTCCCGTCGGTCAGGCGCGCGAAGATGTCGCGGAAATTCTCATCGATCGCGGTAAAAGCGGTCATGAAGGCATCATACTTCATCTTCTCGTACTTCTCGATCCGCTCAAGGAGCATCATCCGCTCCCGCGAGAGCACCTCCTTCTTCTCGGTCCTCTCCTCGACGCGTGCCGCGACCCGGTCACACTCCTCGATCGCGAGCATGTTCACCGCGCCGATCTTTTTCAACGCCCGCTCGGCCTCCGCTATCCCGACATCGATAACATCGAGATCGAGATCCGTCTCCACGTCACCGGCCTGCTCCCGGAGCACCGCGAGTTCCGCTAAGAGCGAGCGTTCCCGCTCATCGAGGGCATCGATCTGCATCCGGATGCGCTCCGTCACAGCCGAGAGTTCGAGAGAGCGCTGGTCCAGCACCCGGATCTCCTCAAGGATCCGGTCGCGCTCTTCGTGCAGACCAGTAAGTTCGTTGGAGAACTCCTTCTGGCGCGCTTCAAGCTCGCCGATCAGGCGGCGCTGGCCCTCGATCTGTTCCCCTGTAGCCGTGATCTCACCGTCGATCTCCCGGTTCTTCGTCTCCAGGCGGCTCCGTTCGAGAGCGAGTTCCTCGATACGGTTCGCAAAGTGCTGCCGCTCGCGTTTGGCGTCGGTTATGTCGGCGTCCTTATTCCGGAGCCGGCGCTCGATATCCTCGACCGCCTTACGGAGTTGCTCGTACTGCTCGGTGAGTGCAGGGACCTCGGTATCGTCGAGTTTCTTCTTGAGACCGTCGACCTCCGCCGAGAGTCGCGTGATCTCGCCGGCGGTCCGCTCCAGGTCGGCCTCAAGCCGCGCAAGTTCCTCGCCGCCCGTCTGCGCGCTCTCGAGCAGGGCCTGTAGGGCCTCTCCCAGGGTCTGTCGTTCCCCCGCGAGCACTTCGGTGCGCTTCTGGAACTCATCAACCAGCATGCGGTAGCGCGCAACCTGTTCGTCGACCGCGCTCCGCTCCGCCCGTTTTGCCTCCGCAGCCACGGCAAGGCGGCCGATGGATGCTTCGATCTCCCCCGCCTCCGCCTCGAGGCCGGCAAGCGTCGCACGGACCCGCATGATCTCGTCATCGACCGCCACCCCGAACCCGCGGATCTTCTTTCCCTGAGAGCCGCCGGTCATGGCGCCGCTCCTCTCGACGAAGTCCCCGTCCAGGGTGACCATCTTGTAGCGGCCCATCAGCCGCCGCGCCCGCTCGAGGGTATCCACCACCACCGCCGCGCCGAAGACGACCCGGAACGCGCGGTCGAACGCCGGGTCGAACTCCAGGAGGTCGACCGCGTAGCCGACGATGCCCGGGTCCGCCTCGAGCGGCGAGAGGATCGGCGGCCGGAGTTTGTTGAGCGGCAGGAAGGTGACCCGCCCGAGTCGGTTCTCTTTTAAGTAGCGAATCGCATCGGATGCAACCGCATCGGTATCGACGATCACCCACCTGAGCCGGCCCATCGCCGCCACGTCGAGCGCGGTGGCATACTCCGGCGGCGCCCGCCCGAGCTGCGCGACGGTGCCGTGGACACCCTCCATGCCGAGGACGACATCCATCGCCTTCCCGCCGGCATCGCCGTGCGCCTGCTGCTGCGCCTCAAGGCGCATCAGGCTCTGCTCGTTCTCCCGGATCTCCTTCTTCAGCCGGTCAAGAGCCGACCGCCGCGCAAAGAGCGTGCTTTCGGCCTCAGAAAGGCCGCGCTCGATCTGGCGCTTCTGCGCCTCGCAGTCGGCCATGCAGGATGAGTAGTCCGCAACCTGCGCTTGCTTGTTCGCGAGTTCCTCCTCGACCTGCTGGATGCGCGCATCCAGGCGTTCCCGTTCCGACGTCCGCATCCGGCTCTTCTCGATGAAGATGTCCTGTTCACGGAGGATCTTCGCCCGGAGCTCTTTTTTGCTCTCGAGGTCCTGCAGCCTCTCGAAGAGCTGGTCCTTTATCCCCTCGACCTCTTTGCTCTCGCTTGCGATACGCGCCTCGACCGCCGCGAGTTGATCGCGCTGCGCCGAGAGTTCCATCGCGAGGTTCGCGCGGTCGATCGAGAGGTTGCGGATCTGCCCCGCGCACTCCTCAACCTTCGCTTCGGCGCGTTTGCTGTCCATATAGACACGTTGGACCGCCTCGAGGTTCTCATCACGGCTGACCTTCAGCCGCTCAATGGTCTTCTCACCGAGTTTGATCGCGCCCCGCGCCTCTTCGAGCCTCCCGACGAGTTCGAGATACTCGGGACCGCTCTTGCGGTTTATCTCCTCGTCGACGGCTTGCTGGCGTCCGCGCGCCTCCTCGATGCTTGCTGCGAGAGCTTCAACCTCGCCGGCGTTGCGCTCGAGCGCTGCCTGCTGGTCGTGCGCGAGATCATGGAGGGTGCCGATCTCCTGTTCCTTCTTCCGAACGAGCGCCGCCCCCCGGCATTGCCCGAGGTGCTCCAGCTTGTCCTGCCACCGCCGGTACTCCACCGCCTGCTCGCGCTCGTGCTGGAGCGCATCTAGCCGCGCAACGAGTTCGTTTAAGAGAATCTCCTCACGTTCGAGCCGTTCCCGAACCACCTCAAGCTCCGAGAACGCCTGTTCGCGCTTGTGGTCGAACTCGGCGACACCTGCTATCTCGTCGATGATCTTCCGCCGTTCGGTATCGCTCATCTCCATGATGCGGGTAATATCACCCTGCATCACAACATTGTAGCCTTCCGGCTTGATCCCAATCTTTGCAAGGAACCCGATAACGTCGCTCTGCTTGCAGAGGCGGTTGTTGAGATAGTTGTAACTATAGTAGCCCGTCGCCGTCCGCTTGATCCGGCGCCGGATCGTCGTACCGTCCGAGAACGTGACCGTCACCTCGGCGGTGTTCTTCCCGGAGTTGACGTTGATCAGATCAGTCAGCTTCTCAGCCCGCAGCCCCCGCGCACCCGAGAGGGCCAGGACAAAGAGAATGCTGTCGATGATGTTGCTCTTACCGGATCCGTTCGGGCCTGAGACGACAGTGAATCCTTCAAAAAAAGGAATTTTCGTCTTTCTCGCGAAAGACTTGAAGTTGTCGATCTCAAGCTGCGTAATGTACAAGGACGAGACTCCCTTTACTATCGATCAAGGTCGACCGTATCGTCCTCATCAGCATGTATGACATCGTCGACCGAACGCTTCTTCTGCTCGACGAAGAGTTTCCGTTCAGACGGCTTGCCGCCTTTCCCCCGCCCCTTTGCCGGGGCGCTCCGGGTTCCGGTGCTGGCGACGATGTACTCCGAGGGTCTCCTCGGTTCCGGCTTCAGCGTTCCGTCGTTCTGCATAATGAGCTCGAGTTCCGCATCTTCCGGCGCGTCCGGCTGCTTTTCTGCCGGACGCGGGGAACTCCCGGGCTCGGCGGCGCGGGGCTCTGCCTGGAGCGTGGTCTCGATCTTCTTCTCAGCGGCCACCACCGGCTTCTTCCGGCGCTCCTCCGCGTCCCGAGAGAGTTTCATCGCTATGGACTTGATATCCAGGACCTCTTCCGTCAGGCCCTTCACCAGGGCCTCAAGCTCCCGCACCTTCCGCTCAAGGTCCCTCAGGCGCTCGTCTCCCGCCCCTGACGCGGGCGGCTGTACATACTCTTTCATCGTCTCCACCTCTTTCTCGCGCTCCGCAAGTTCTCGCTCAAGAAACCGTATCCTCGCATCTTTTTGCGCCATTATCTCCCTCAAGGTAATCCTTGATAATAATTACGTAATAATATTACTATAGATTGCCCAAAATGAAGAAATATTACATTGTATCCGGAGTGCAGTTGAGAGAAAACGCGATAGTACTGTATCCGCAGCTGCCATACACGAACACGTATAAAAGAAAGCATATTACCTCACCAGAGTAACCTTTTTCTGCATGTCTAGTCTGGCAAACTTCGATCCAGAAGTCGCGGGCCTCATCGAGAAAGAGCGCCTGCGTCAGATCAATGGGTTGGAATTGATCGCCTCCGAGAACGTCGTGAGCACTGCGGTCCTCGAGGCGATGGGTTCTATCATGACCAATAAATACGCCGAGGGCTACCCCGGTAAACGCTACTACGGAGGTTGCGAGTTCCATGATGTCGTGGAGAACCTGGCACGCGACCGGATGTGTGAACTCTTCGGCGCCGAACACGCGAACGTCCAGCCGCATTCGGGGAGCCAGGCAAACCAGGCAGTCTACTTCGCCTACCTCGGCTACAAGGACAAGATCATGAGCCAGAGCCTCACCCAGGGCGGCCACCTCTCCCACGGTTCGCCGGTCAACATCACCGGACGCTGGTATTCCATCTTCCACTACGGCGTCGATCACGAGTCCGAGACGCTCGACTACGCGGCAATCGAGGAGATGGCACGGGTCGTGAAACCGCAGATGATCGTCTGCGGTGCGAGCGCCTACCCGCGTGAGATCGATTTCAAGGCGTTCCAGGAAGTCGCCGATACCGTCGGTGCGCGGTGCATGGCCGACATCGCCCATATCGCCGGACTCTGCGCGACCGGGTACCACAACTCCCCGGTCGGGGTCGTCGATATCGTGACGACGACGACGCACAAGACCCTGCGCGGCCCCCGCGGCGGTGCCATCATGTGCAGCAAGGAGGACGCGGCCGCCATCGACAAGTCCATCTTCCCGGGCATGCAGGGCGGTCCGCTTATGCACACCATCGCCGCAAAGGCGGTCTGCTTCAAGGAAGCCCTGACCCCCGCGTATAAGGACTACTGCGGGCAGGTCGTCAGGAACGCACAGACGATGGCCGAAGTCCTCAGCCAGGAAGGGCTCGACCTCGTCTCCGGCGGCACCGATAACCACCTTATCCTGCTCGACCTGACCGGGGTCTCGGCAAACCACGAGCACCTCACAGGCCTTGCGGCCGAGGTCGCGCTTGGTGAGGCGGGGATCACCGTGAACAAGAACACCATCCCCCGCGAACAGCTCAGCCCCTTCGTGACGAGCGGGCTACGCATCGGCACGCCTGCCGTCACCTCGCGCGGCATGAAAGAGGAAGAGATGAAGCAGATCGCTTACTGGATCGCCCGGGTCATCAAGGATATTGCAAAGGATAAGACCTCGAAGAAGGCGATCACCGAAGTGAGAGAAGAGGTTATTGCCCTCGCGAGCAAGTACCCCCTCTACCCTGAAGTCGCATGATACTCGACGGCAAAGCGGTCTCTGAGAAGAGGCTTGAGCTCCTCAAGGAGAGAATAGACGAGTCCGGGCTCTACCCACGCCTTGCAACCGTCATCGTGGGCGAGGACCCGGCATCGCAGATGTACGTCCGCATGAAGCACCGGGCATGTGAGCGAGTCGGGATCGGATCGGTCGGGATCGAACTCCCGGCGGACGCCTCCACCGAGCGGGTACTCGAAGCGGTCGCGCGCCTCAATAACGACCCGGACATCAACGGCATCCTGGTCCAGCTGCCGCTTCCTTCCGGGGTCGATACCACCCGTGTCATCGACGCGGTCGCGCCGGATAAGGACGTGGACGGGTTCCACCCCTACAACCTCGGCAGGCTGCTTGCCGGAACCCCGGTCTTTGCCCCCTGCACCCCGCAGGGGATCATGACGATCCTCGAGGAATACAAAATCCCGACCGAAGGGCAGCGGGCGGTCGTCGTCGGTCGGAGCATCGATGTGGGCAGGCCCATGGCCGCCCTGCTCCTGAACGCCGACGCAACCGTCACCATATGCCACTCGAAGACGAAGAACCTCGAGGCTGAGATGCGAAACGCCGACATCCTGGTCAGCGCCATCGGAAGAGCGAAGTTTGTCGGACCGGAGATGGTGAAGGAGGGCGCGACGGTCATCGATGTCGGGATCAACTACGATGACCAGGGCAAACTCTGCGGTGATGTCGATTTCGAGGCGGTGAAAGACCGTGCCGGAGCAATAACCCCGGTCCCCGGAGGCGTCGGCCCCATGACCATCGCGACGCTGATGGAGAACACCTTCAGGGCGGCCAAGTTGAGGACATGCTGAAACACTGTACAGTAAACCATCTCCAGATAGGCGGCGGCGCTCCGGCTCGCCTGATGGGTGTCATCAACTGCAGTCCCGAGTCGTTTTACCGGGACTCCTACATCCCGGCCGGTCGGGTCCATGACCGGGCTCTTGCGATGCGCGATGCGGGCGCCGATATGATCGACCTCGGGGCACGGAGCACAGCCCCGGGCTCTCCTCCCATTTCTGTCGACGAAGAAGCGGCACGGGTGGATGCAGCGCTCTCGGAACTCGACGGGACCGGGATCACGGTCTCGGTGGATACCCGGCACCCGGAGGTGCTCGCGGTCTGTCTCCGTCACGATATTCATGCAGTGAACGATATCTCGGGGCTTGCCGACGAGCGCTACGCGCGGGCGGTCGCTGATTCCGGTCTCCCGGTCTTCGCGATGGCGAGTTTTAAGGAACCCGGCGACGCCGTCGGCCTTGCCGCAACCCAAAAAGCCCTCGGGATGGTCGTGAGCCGGTGCGCACGTCTGGGGATCGACGAGTATGTCCTCGACCCTGCGATCGGACGATGGGGGCCGGGGTGGGCGAGCGAGGACGACTGGGAACTCTGCAGGAACTTTAGCTCGTTCCTGGACTTCGGCCGCCCGGTGCTCGTCGCGGTCTCAAGGAAGACGTTCCTCGGCGACCTGCTCGGCCGCCAGCCCGAAGACCGGCTCGCGGGCACGCTCGCGCTCACGACGATGCTTGTTGCAGCGGGGGCAGCCATCGTGCGGAGCCACGACGTCGCTGAGACCGCCGACCTCCTGCGGGTGTATGCAAAGATGGGGGAAGCATGACGACACCATCGTTCTCGGTATACGGCCTTGCAACCCCCCTGCTCCGGGCCGGCGACGACATCGCGGCGCACCTTCTTGCGTCCGTCAAACGCTCGGCCTTCCGGGGGTTCGAGACAGGCGACGTCGTAGTCGTTGCGGAATCAGCCCTTGCCACCACCGAAGGGCAGATCGTGAGACTTGCCGATGTCGAGCCGTCGGCAGAAGCCCTCCGGCTCGCTGAAGAATACCAGATGGACCCCCGCCACGTCGAGGTGGTGCTCCGGGAGAGCGACCGGGTCGTCGGGGGCATCCCGGGGTTCCTGCTCTGCATGAAGAATGGGACCCTCCTCCCGAACGCGGGTATCGACGCCTCGAACGCCCCGGAGGGGTCGCTCGTCCTCCTGCCCCTCGACCCGGACGCGTCCGCCGGGCGGATACGCGCCGCGATCGCGGAGCGGTCGGGGGCCGATGTCGGCGTCATCGTCATCGATTCCCGGACACATGCGATGCGCCTCGGGTGCTCCGGGGTCGCGATCGGGTGTTCGGGCATCCCCTCGGTGGTCGACGAGCGCGGGAAAAGAGATCTCTTCGGCCGGGAACTCGAGGTCACAAAGCGGGCGGTTGCGGACTGCATCGCGTCCGCCGCCGAACTGGTGATGGGGGAGGCGGGCGAGTGCGTTCCCGCGGCCGTGGTGCGGGGAATCGGGCTTCCCGTCGGCGATTACGCCGGGGTCGCCACGATCGACGCTTCAGAGTGTCTCTTTATGGGGGTCGCGCTGCACGCGGACCCGTCCCTTCTCGTCAAGGGCGATAGAAAATCCTGAGTTCTCCAGGTATTCCCTGCTCTTCCTCCCTTTTCCGTGGATAAGAATCTCGACCAGGTCTTCCTTCTCGTCGACGTCGGTCGACATTCGAAACGAGTCGATCACCTCAACAGAGAAGCCGCATTCTTCTGTAACCCGCAGGTGGTCAAGGAAACTCGCGCCGTAGTAGTCGGCGTGGAAGCACCGCGGCTTTTTGAGGAATATGATGTTTGTTCCGCCACCCCGGCCCGGTACGATGGCCATATCCTTCTCGGTGCGGATCAGCCGCTGGATATCCCCGGCAGTCACCAGGGGGAGGTCGGCCATGATGATGAGCGCCGGACAGTGGAACTGCCCGAGCGCCCAGTTGATGGCATCGTTCAATGGCTCCGTCCGGACGGCGACGAGGGCGTTCTCGTGTTTGAAGGGGTGGGTGCAGAGCAGGGTGGCGCTGCACCCGGACTTCTGCACGGCGGCGATCACGTCTTCAAGCATCACCCGGGCGAACGCCTCCCGCTCTTCCTGGTTGAGGATGCAGGAGAGACGCGTCTTGGGGTTCACCGGCTTAAAGGGAATGAGCGCGTGGAAGTACATTGTGAGATCGTTGTCAGGGTAGTATCAAAAAGGCATCGTTTCCAGTATGCCGCGGATAGACCGGCCCGGATTAAATTAAAAGTTACTCACCCGGCCATATCGCATCTCTCCGCCGGGAACCAGGCATTTACGCAGGTGCTGTGGAACACCCCTGGAGAGGGACGCACCGCTGCACTGTTCACACGAGGTTCCGTTCGTTCTCGACCCTGTTGACTCACGCGAAAGGGAGTTCTTACCGTCTGTGCGCCGGTCGTCGCGTGAGACCCCATCGCTGCCCTAAGGTTCATGTGCGGGGATGCCGACATATACCCATGCACCGCCGCGTGATCACCTTTTCGAGGAACGCATTCCTCCCCTTAACAACGGTCTGCCAGAACCGTTGCGGCTACTGCTGTTTCCGCACCCCGGTGCGGGAGGGTTGCATCATGCCTCCCGGCGAGGTTATCCGGACGCTGGAGTCGAGTGCAGCCCTCGGCTGCACGGAAGCGCTCTTCACCTTCGGAGAGCGGCCCGGCGCGGTCCCGGGTTTTAGCGAAATACTCGGGCGGCTCGGCTACGCGGATTTCCTCGACTACCTCTACGACCTCTCTCTTGCGGCTATCGACCGGGATCTGCTGCCGCACACCAACGCCGGCATCCTCTCCTACGAGGAACTCGACCGGTTCCGTGAGGTGAACGCGAGCATGGGGCTGATGCTCGAGACAACCGCGGACGTCATCGCGCACCGGGATTCTCCGGGAAAGGACCCTGTGGTCCGGATAGAGATGATCGAGAACGCCGGAAAACTTTCCATCCCGTTCACGACCGGCATCCTGGTCGGTATCGGGGAGACGATAGAGGACCGCGAGGAGTCGTTTGAGGTCATCCGAAACCTCCATGCACGGTATGGCCACATCCAGGAGGTGATCGTGCAGAACTTCTGCCCGAAGCCCGGGACCCCGATGGAGGACTTCCCGGTACCCGGCACCGAAGAACTATGTGCGACGATCTCCCTCGCCCGGGAAATCCTTCCCTCGGACGTGGCGGTGCAGATTCCCCCGAACCTCGCGGATGCGGCCCACCTGGTCGGGTGCGGCGTGAACGACCTCGGCGGGGTCTCCCCGCTCACCATCGACTACGTCAACCCGGAGCACCCCTGGCCGCAGATCGAGGAGCTCAAGAGGGTGGCCGGGGATGCGGAACTCCGCGAGCGGCTCTGCATCTACCCGCAGTACATCGAGAAGGGCTGGTATTCCCCCCTGCTCGAACCCCTGATCCAGCAGCTCACGGAGAAGATTGCGACACCGGCCGGGGGTTCAGGTGCATAACCTCATCATTTATCCCGACAACACCTATCAGGAGATTTGGCCATGAAACAGGTTGACCTCCTCTACACAGGGAAGGCTAAGTCCGTCTACCGCACCGACGACCCGGAAGTATATATCATGAAGTTCCGGGACGACATCACGGCGTTCGACGGCGAGAAGAAAGATACCCTGGGCGGCAAGGGGAGACATAACGCAGAGGTTTCGTCGTTCCTCTTCAAGTACCTGGAAGACCACGGGATCCGGACCCACTTCCTTGGAGAGATCGAACCCGGCACCATTGCCGTGCGGAGTCTTACGATGATCCCGCTTGAGGTGATCGTGAGAAACGTCGCGGCCGGATCCATCGTGCGCAACTACCCGTTCAGGGAGGGGGAGCCACTCGACCCGCCGGTTATCATCATCGACTACAAGAGCGACGCTCACCATGACCCGATGCTCAACGACGACCTGATCTACGCGCTGCACCTTGCCACGCCCGAAGAACTCGACCAGATCAAGGCCATGGCACTCGCGGTGAACGAGGTGCTCTCGGACTACCTCAACCTGCGGGGCATCACCCTGGTCGATTTCAAACTCGAGTTCGGCCGCTATGATGGAGAGATCGTCGTCGGCGACGAGATCAGCATGGACTCGATGCGTCTCTGGGACAAAGAGACCGGGGTGTCTCTCGACAAAGACGTGTACCGTTTCGGCAAGGGCGATGTCATGGAGACCTACGCCGCCGTCGCGAAGCGCATACTCTCCCCGCCCTGGGGGTGAGCCGGTGTGAAGCATGACGTAACCATCACCATCGGACTCAAAGAAGGAATGCTGGACCCCGAAGCGTGTGCCATCCAGCACGCCCTCGCGAACCTGAGGATCCCGACTAAGAGCCGCCGCACCGCGCGGCTTTTCCGTATCACACTTGATACGGCGGAGCAGAAGGCGGCACAGATGTGCGAACGGCTCCTCGCAAACCCGGGGTCATCCACGACTACACGATTGAGGGCGAGTGAGGCATGAGATTTGCGGCGGTGCAGTTCGGCGGCAGCAACTGTGACCGGGACGCCTACCACGTCCTCGCGGATGTCTGCGGGGTGGATACGGATCGGGTCTGGTACAAGAACGGTTCGGCGGAGAACATCATCGGCGTCCTCTCGGAAGGCGGAAACGTGCTTGCGATGATGCCGCATCCCGAGCGGGCGAGCGAATCCGTGCTCTGCTCGGAGGACGGTGTCAAAATCTTTAACTCGATGATAGCCCATATCGAAGAGCACGGACATCAGAGACACACGCAATAGGAGTTTTATCATGACCGAAGAAGGGATCGAAGAGGCGCGCGCCGAAGCAAAGGAGTACGCGAAGGAGAAAGGCTACATACTGAACGTCGACGAGAAACAACTCTCGGCCGTCCTTCGCGGGCTGGCACGGAACAAGGAGCGGTTCGGGGCGGCATACTGCCCCTGCAGGCTCCGGAGCGGCGACCCCGAGAAGGACCGGATCATCATCTGCCCCTGCATCTACCACGAGAAAGAGATCGAGGAGCAGGGAGCCTGCCACTGCCGGCTGTTCTTCAAGAAGGGCGAATAACTTTTTTTACGTCCCGGCAGCCGTACTGCGCAACTTGCATCTCCGGCCAGTCGCTCACGAAGCCACAGGAACAGATTTCGAGGGGGTATCGCCATGGGGGGAACGACTGTCCGAAGGACAGGAGTTTGAGCACCGAAGGTGCGAATTGGGGGCAGGGGAGGGGGTCTCCCCCTCCCCCACGGCGATACTCCCACGGTCCAGTGCATCAGGCTTTTTCCTCGTACATACCGCTCGCTTCGCTCTCGCCAGTCAGCAATCGCACCTGGCGGCTTCTCAAGCTCCGAACGTGCCGTCCGTCGCACCTTACGGCCCGTCGCTTACCTCCTCAGCCCACGGCTGTACCTGAGGACGCGGTAGACCGCGTAGAACCCGACGATCACCGCAACCACGTAGCCCAGTGTTGCGAGGATCGAGACGTACCCCGGGACGGGGATATCGGCAATCCGGAGCACCAGCGACGAACCCACGACGATCGCGGCGACCACCAGCGCGACGATGACCTTGTCGCTCGTCCGGTCGATGACACTGACGATCTCGGTAAGATCACGGTTCTCGAGCTCGATCGTGACGGTGCCCTCCGAGAGCGTCTTTAAGGTCTCGTTCACGTTTCCGGGGATGGCAAGCAGGCCTTCCGCGGCGTCAACCAGGGACCGCACCGCACCCGTCACGTTATCCGGGGAGAGTCGCTGCTGCGCGGCGATCTCCAGCAGGTACGGCCGGATCCTCTGGTCGAAGTTAAACGTCGGGTCAAGCCGGGTGCCGATGTCCATCACCATGACGATCACCTTCATCATCAGCATCAGTGTTGACGGCACCCGGATGTGGTACCGGCGAAGGGTGTCGGTCAGGCCCCGGATCGCGATTGCAAAGTTCACCCGCTCGAGTTTCATCTCCCGGTAGTCCAGCAGGACCAGGTAGAGGTCGTCTTTTACGTCGTCGAGGTCCGCCGGGCTGATACGCACGTCGAGTTTCCCGAGCGCCGTGATCACCCCGGCCACGTTCGTCCGGGTCATGGCAAGGAGGAGATCGACGAAGATGCGCCTTCGCTCCGGGCGGAGGACGCCGACGATGCCGTAATCGAGGAAGACGATCTCGCCCCGGTCGGTCACCAGGAGGTTGCCCGGGTGAGGGTCCCCGTGGAAGAACCCGTCGATGAAGATCTGTTTGACGTAGGCGGAGAAGCCGATATCCGCAACCTCTTCGGGGAAGAGGCCAAGGCTCCGAATGGCCTCCACGTCGTCGATCCGCACCCCCTCGACGTAGTCCATCGCGAGCAGGCAGGGGCCGGAGAAATTCCAGTGGATGGCGGGAATCTTCACACACGGGACGTCCCCGAGGTTCCGCCTGAGGCGCTCCGCGTTCATCCCGTCCTGGGTAAAATCCAGTTCGCGCCGGATCTGGGCCGAGAACTCGTCCACCATACCCTGCAGGTTGTAGACCCGCAGGTCGGGGAAGATCGACTCCGCCCGCACGACAAGCGACTGCAGGATCAGGAGATCGGTCTCGATCAGGTCGACGATCCCCGGCCGCTGCACCTTGAGGGCGACGGTGCGGCCGTCTTTCGTTACGGCCCGGTGCACCTGCGAGAGCGAGGCCGCCGCGACCGGCTCCTCCTCGATGATGACGAAACAGTCCTCGAGGTTTTTGCAGTAGCGCATGATCACCGGCCGGATCTCCTCAAACGGAACCGGGGCAACCCGGTCCTGCAGCCTCTGCAGTTCCTCGATGAGTGGGGGCGGGAGGAGCTCCCGGCGGGTGCTCATGATCTGGCCGAACTTGATGTAGGTGGGCCCCAGTTCCTCGATGGCAAGCCGGATGCGCTCGTATACCGATCGCTTCTCTTCGGGAGGCCTGCGGAATATCCGCAGCCGTTCGGCCCCGGGAATGACCTCTTCGACGAGGATACCAAAACCATACTTGACCAGCACGTCCGCGATCTGGCGGTAGCGCTGGAGCCGGGTGACCATCGGGGATGAATCAGCACTTCCGGTACTTAAGGGATGGGGCGGGTCATCCCCGGGAGGGGAGCCGGCCCCGGACAAGAGACTTCCAGGGATAGGGCACGGCCAGGAAGAGCGGCACGGCCAGGACGATCGCGAGCGGGATCGTTGTGAGGCCAAGCGTCAGCGTGGTCATATCAGCGATCCAGCCGGTGACCGAAACCCCCAGCCCGCCTACCCCGACCGCGAGCCCGAGCATCAGGCCGGAGACCACCCCGACGTTGCCTGGGGCAATCTCGTGGGCCATGGCGACGGTGACGGCGAAGGTCGACCAGAGGATGAACCCGAAGATCATCAGCGCAACGAGCGAGAGAATACCGCCGGTCGTGAGGAATACGACGAACGGCGGGATGGCGGTAACGAGCCCGATGATCGTGTACTCTTTGCGGCCGTAGCGGTCGGAGAGCACGCCGCCGACGACCTGCCCCACGACCCCGGCGATGAGCGTGCCCGAGACCAGGATGTTCGCGGTCACGAGATCGAACCCCCGCATGGTGAGGATCGTGGGGAGGAAGGCGACCGAGCCGAAGATCGCCCAGGCCCGCAGGCCCGATGCCGCGACCAGGAGAGCGACCGCCCGGTAGGAGGGTTTGGCGGCAGGGATGCGTGTCTCCGGGACGGCATCGCGGTCGGGGGCGGGCAGGATACGCCTGAGCACCACCGCCATCACAAGGCCGGGGACGGCGAGGATGACGAGGCCCGGAAGACCCATGAGGCCGACGGCGACGCCCGCGCAGATGGGGCCGACCGCGTAGCCCAGGTTGCCGCCGATGACGAAGTAGGAGGTGATCCGGCCCCGGTTTGCGTCACCGGTCAGGCGACTGACGGTGCCAAGCGCGCTCGGGTGGAAGAAGGCGTGTCCGAGCGCCGCGACGGCTACGGACGCGAGTACGATGTAGTAGTTGTCGAGCAACCCGACGATGGAGATGAATATTGCGCTTATGGCGACGCTCGTGCCGACGTGGACGGCAAACCCCCGGGTATCGAAGACCCAGCCGACGAGCGGCTGCACGAACGACGACGTGAGGTTGTAGACCGTGACGATCAGCCCGGCGAGGAAGAACGAATAGCCCTGCTCTGCGATGAGGAGCGGGAGGATTGCAGGGAGAACGGGTGAGTAGAGGTCGGTCACCAGGTGGGCGGCGGAGAGCCCCCAGACCGGTTTGGTATCAACTGTCACGATTGTCAGATCCCGCTCAAGCGTATGACCTCAACCGTGATATCTACTCGGTCTTTGCGGTGATGCGCAAACGTCCGCCGCATGGGAAACGCGCACCGGATCACCTCCTCAATCGTTGCCCGGCCTTCCGTGTAGGCGGCGACGAACGGGGCCGAGCCCTCGTTGAAAATGCCGTAGATAACGCTCGCGAGTTCGAGCGCGAGATCGATGAATGGCCGGTCGGCGTGCGCTTTCTGCGCCCCGAACGGCGGGTTCATCACGACGGTGTCGCAGGCAAGACCTGCCTGGTCGAGATCGGGGTCCCGGACGTCGGCGACCAGGAACTCGACGGTGACGCCGAGCAGTTCCGCGTTTCTCCGGGCGACGGCTATCGCGGCCGGATCGATGTCTATCCCGGTCACGGCCGACGCCCCGAGGAGGGCGGCGCCGCAGGCGAGGATGCCGGTCCCGCACCCGAGGTCGCAAACCCGTCGTCCCTCGATCGCGCCCTGCATCGCGGCATGGTGGAGGAGCCGGGCCGCCACCGGCGCCGGGG
This sequence comes from Methanomicrobiales archaeon HGW-Methanomicrobiales-6, assembly GCA_002839575.1. GTDB lineage: Archaea > Halobacteriota > Methanomicrobia > Methanomicrobiales > Methanoculleaceae > Methanoculleus > Methanoculleus nereidis. The sequence goes on along the minus strand of PGYH01000014.1, from coordinate 28,418 downwards.
TCTGGTACTGTTCGAGCCGGGCCGTCGGCCGCTCGAATCCCTCCAGGCGTTCGAGCCGCATCTCAAGCTGCCGCAGGTTCATGGCGCGAGGTACTCGTCGATGGTGTAGTCGTCCCAGTCCCGGGCCCCGCAGAGGATCTCGAACTCCGGCGGGGTCAGAACCGGGACGGGGAACCGGATCTGGTCGTCGTAGGCGAGCCGGGGGCAGGCGGTGTTCACGTAGGCAGCAAACCCGAGGTCGAGCATCTCAGCAGGCGAGACTTCGCGCATCGCGACAAGGAACGCCCGGTCGGAGAGGGCGGCGAGCCGCCGGGCGAGGTCCATCCGCTGCTGCCCGCTCTTGGTGCTGACGATGATCCCATAGTTCGCGGCGTCCCGCGCTTTCTCCATCACCGCGGCGCGGCGGCGGACCAGGCGGTCGGCGTCCACTTCCTGCGCCTCGCCGGTGTAGGGGTCGAGCGCGACCACCCTTGAGCGGGTCGCGAGCCGGATGCCGATGGGGTGGAAGACCCCCGTCCCCACGAAGAGTATCTCGTCCGCTCCCGTGGCCCGTGCGGCGGCGAAGTTGCACCCGAGCACCTGCCCGGGGATCGGCGTCCGGCCGTCGCCGGGGGCGACGACTGCCTCGATGCCGTGCTCGCGGAGGAACGCCGTCATCGCGCCGAGCAGGTGGACGTGCTGGACAGTGGTGACGAGGCCGATGCGGCGGCCGGTAAGAAGAGGGAGCACTCGTTCAAGCACGGTTGCATCAAAATCGAACCGGACCGGTTCGTAGATGACATCGGTTCGCTCCTCCACCGGCGCGTGCCCGAAGTGCACCAGGACGTCTGCGAACCTGAGGGCATCGAGCGCGAGGTCGCAGCCCCCGTAGCAGGGATCGCCGCTGATGATCACGGAGAACCCCGCGTCACGGAGGGCGGCGGCCGTCCCCGGCGCCTGCCGGGCAAGCCCGGCAGGGAACTGAAGGGCGACGTTCCGCACCCCGCGCTCGCGGAGTCTCCCGATAAGGTCAGAGACAGGTATCAACGACACGCACCTGCGTCTCGGAGACCTCGATCTTTACCAGGGTCTTGAGCGGCCGGCCGATATCCTCGTCGCCCCGGCCGATGACCACGCAGATGTCGGCAATCTCGGCGCCCGTCTGCTCTATCGCGCTGATGAGGGCGCGGAGCGTCCCCCCGGTGCTGCAGACGTCGTCTATGATCACGACCCGGTCGCCTGCGGCGACGCCGTTTAAGTAGAGTTCGCCCTTCGAGTAGCCCGTGGCCTGGTGCACCGCGACCTCTCCGGGGAGGCCGTAGGGACGTTTCCGGACGACCACGAGGGGTATGTCGGTCATCATCGAGAAGGCGACGCCGATGTGGATGCCCATCGCCTCGCAGACGACGATCTTGTCGACGTCCTCAAGATCGAGGTTCCGCACCATGGCGCACCCGATCTCGCGGAGGAGCGCGGGTTCGAGGAGCGGGACCCCGTCGGTGATCGGGTGGATGAAGTAGTTGTATTCGCCCCGCTTCATGATCGGGGCGGTTTCCAGCGAATGAATCAGGCGATCAAGCATGCATATCACTTATATCTTTCAGGAACTGCTCGATAACGTCGCGGGTGACGTGAGGCATGCAGACGATCCGCATGTGTCCGTTCCGGGTCCGTGAGACCCGCCAGCCGGCAGGCACGCGGTCGCAGGAGAACGTCGCCACGTTGACGTCCGGGGTCACCGCCCTCGGGCAGCCGAGCGTCTCCATCCCTTCTATCAGCCTTCGGGCGTTCTCCATGCACCCGGCGACCACCGCCCGCATGCCGTCCATTCCCAGGTACTCGAGGACGGCGACGGCCGCGGCCACCGACGCCCCCGGCCGGGTGCCGGCGAGGGTGCACTCCCGCTTCACCGTCAGGTAGGGGGTATCGACGTTGAGGCACGCGAAGCACGCCGGGTCCCGGGTAAGGAGGCAGCCTGCCGGGATGGTGCTCATCCCCATCTTGTGGGGGTCGACGGAGATGGAGTCGACGCCGGGGAGCCGGAAGTCGAACGGGACCGGGCGGTCGAGGAACGGGACCACCATCCCGCCGAACGCGGCGTCGACGTGCAGGAAGACGTCCCGGTCTTCGGCAACCTCGGAGAGGCGGGCGATGGGGTCGACCATGCCGTACTCCGTCGTCCCGACGACACCGACGAGTGCGACCGTGTTGTTGTCCACGAGACCGTCAAGTGCCTCCGCGTCCATCCGGAACTGGCTATCAAGCGGCACCGTCCGCGCTTCGAGCCCCAGGATGTCGCAGGCCTTCATGAACGAGAAGTGGCTCGAGGCCGGGACGACCACGTTCGGGGACTTCACCGGTTTCTGCTTCTTTGCGATCCGGAACGCCTGGATGTTGGACTCGGTTCCCCCGGAGGTTGCGTAGCCTCCGGCGTCAGGGAGGTGCATCAGGGTGCCGAGCCGCTCAACGAGGAGTTCCTCGAGCGCGGCCGTCCCGGGGAAGAGCCCGGGGTCGCCGAGGTTGGTCTCGAGGAAGATCGCGTGCGCCCGTGCCGCGACCGGGTGGGGTGGCGTGCACATCGAACTCAGGATGTTCCGGTAGCCGATGTCCTCCCGCCGTTTTGACGAGAGGAAGGAGAAAAGATCTTCCTCAGGGCACCCAGTTTCACGCATTTCTTCTCGCCGCATCAAGGAGGATCTGCCGCTCTTTCCGCGCTACGGCCTCACGGATGCGGGGGACCGCATCAATGTTTGCGGAAACGCTGTTGATGCCGTGCCCGACGAGCCAGGTGACCATGTCGGGGTCGGAGCCGGCCTGGCCGCAGATGGAGCACTCGACATCGTGCTCCCGGCAGACATTGATCGCGTAATCGATCAGCCGGAGCACGGCGGGGTGCTTGGGCTGGTACATGTCGGCGACGTGCTCGTTGTTCCGGTCGATGGCGAGCGTGTACTGGATGAGGTCGTTCGTCCCGAACGAGGCGAACCGGATCCCGGCCCGGATGAAGTCCTCGACCAGGATAGCGCTGCTCGGGACCTCGATCATGACGCCAAGGGTCGCGTTCTCCACGTCGACCCCCCATTCCTTCATCATCGCCCGGGCTTTGGCGAACTCATCGGGGTGGTTGACCATCGGAAACATCACGCCGAGGTTGTCGTAGCCTGCGGCCCAGAGCCGCTTGAACGCCTCCACCTGCAGGCGGAACTGGTCGGCGCTCCGGAGGTCCCGGCGGATGCCGCGCCAGCCGAGCATCGGGTTGTGCTCGACCGGCTCGCCTTCGCCGCCCTCCATGTTGCGGAACTCGTCGGTCGGGGCGTCGAGCGTCCGGACCCAGACGGGCTTGCCCGGGAACGCGTCGAGCACGATCTTGATGCCGTTGTAGAGTTCCCCGATGAACTCTTCCTCGGCGCCGTGCTCGATATACCAGCCGGGAGTCTTCGCGAGGCCGAGGATGAGGTGCTCGATCCGCAGGAGGCCGACACCGTCCGCTCCAGTGGCGGCGGCCCGCTGTGCGGCCTCGGGGAGGGAGACGTTCACCTTGACGAGCGTGCCGGTGATGACCGGAGCGGCCGCGACTGCCGCCGTTGCGCCCGCGGGTGCCGCTGCTGCCGGCGCCTCGACGGCTCCCTCGTAGATGAGGCCCTTCTCGCCGTCGACGGTAATGATCTGGCCGTCTTTCAGGATCTTCGTTGCCTTCTTGGTCCCGACGACCGCAGGCGTCCCGAGTTCACGGCTTACGATGGCCGCGTGGCAGGTCATGCCGCCTTCGTCGGTGACGATGGCGCTGACCCGCCGCATCGCCGGCACCATGTCGGGGTTGGTCATCTTGGTGACCAGGATGTCACCGTCCTTGACGGCGCTCGTATCCTTGACGTCGCGCACGATGGCAACCCGGCCGCTCGCGACGCCGGGGGATGCTCCCTGGCCTTCGACCAGCACCACGCCGAGCGTGCCTTTGGACTTCTCTGCCGGCTCGGCTCCGCCGCGGGGGATCTCCGGGCGCTTGATCGTCGTTATCGGCCGCGACTGAAGGATGAAGACGTCGTCGCCGACGATCGCCCACTCGACATCCTGCGGGACGCCATAATGGTCTTCGGCGATCTTGCCGAGTGTCGCGAGACGTGCCACTTCCGCGTCGGAGAGGACGGGGGCGGTGCGCTGTTCGCCGGAAAGGTCGACGATCTTCGTCCCGTGCTCGCCCTCCGGCACGATCATGATCTCCTTTTCGGCGATCAGGCGGTCGACAACCCGCTCCGAGCGCAGGTCAAAGACGTAGTTGTCAGGAGAGACGCTGCCCGAGACGACGGCTTCGCCGAGCCCCCAGGAGCCCTCGACGATTGTCAGGGGCTCGCCGGTGACGGGGTGGGAGGTGAACATGACGCCGGACTTCTCCGATCGGATGAGTTCCTGCACGACGACGGCGATGTTCACGCTCCGGTCGTCGAACCCCTGCTTTGCCCGGTAATAGATGGCCCGCGCACCATACAGCGAGGCCCAGCATCGCTGGACCGCGTCAAGGAGGTCGCCTTCACCGAGGATATTGAGAAACGTCTCCTGCTGGCCGGCAAAACTGGCATCCGGCAGGTCTTCGGCGGTGGCGCTCGACCGGACGGCGACGACCGTCCCGTCGGCTCCCATCCGGGTGTATGCGTCGGTGATCTCCTGCCGGATGTGATCGGGCATCTCGACGCTCAGGACAAGGTCCTGCACGTCCCGGGAGACCGATTCAAGCGCTCCGTTGTCGTCGACGTCCAGACGCTCCAGTCTGCGGAAGAGAGCCTCTTCGATCCCGGTCTCTACAAGAAACCTTCGGAATGCCTGGGCGGTCACCACAAACGCCTTCGGCACGGGAAGGCCGATTGAGGCCATCTCCCCAAGAGACGCACCCTTTCCACCTACAGAGATGATATCTTCCTTTTTTATTTCTTCGAGGCATTTCCTTCATGCTCGCACCACACATATACTTCTCACCATTACTTATAAGATTTCGGAGGAAAAAGCATCAATACATATGATGTTGAATTAGTATGGGTTGAACCGTGAAATATAGAGTGCTGGTCAGCGACCCGCTGGCAGAGGAAGGGATTGACATCCTGAAGGAATTCTGCGACGTGGATGTCAACACCGGGCTGACCGAGGAACAGCTCGTAGATAGTATCGGAAACTACGATGCCCTGCTGGTGCGCTCGGGCACCGAGGTGACGGCGCGGGTCATCGATGCGGGAGCGAAACTCAAGTTTATCGGCCGTGCCGGCGCCGGGGTCGACAATATCGATACAGAGGCGGCGACGCGCAGGGGCATCATCGTTGCGAACGCACCTGAAGGAAACACGCTCGCGGCCACGGAGCACACGATGGCGATGATGCTCTCGCTCGCGCGCAATATCCCCCAGGCGACCGCATCCTTGAAGAATGGCGAGTGGAAGCGTTCGAAGTTCATGGGCGTCGAACTGAACGACAAGATCCTCGGCATCATGGGGTTCGGGCGTATCGGGCGCGAGGTGGCGAAACGTGCACAGGCAATGCAGATGAAGTGCATCGCCTACGATCCGTTCATCACGAAGGAGCGGGCCGCAAGCCTCGGCGTGGAGATGGTGCCGCTCGACGAGCTCTTCCGGAGGGCGGACGTGATCACAGTCCACACGCCGCTGATCAAGGAGACGCGTCACGTCATCAACGCCGAGACGATCGCGACGATGAGGGACGGCGTCCGGCTGATCAACTGTGCACGCGGCGGGATCATCGACGAGAAGGCGCTCGCGGACGCGGTTGCGAGCGGCAAGGTCGCCGGTGCGGCGCTGGACGTCTTCGAGAACGAGCCGCCGACGGAATCACCGCTCCTCGGACTCGACAGGGTTATCGTCACCCCGCACCTCGGGGCGAGCACGGTCGAGGCGCAGAAGAACGTCGCGGTCTCGGTCGCAAACCAGTGCATCAGCGTTCTATCCGGCGGCGCGGCGAAGTACGTGGTGAATGCGCCGATGATCCCGGCGGAGCAGCAGGCCCTGGTCGAGCCCTACGCGATGCTTGCGCAGAAGATGGGCAGCCTCCTCATCCAGCTCGTCGAAGGGAGGCTCGAGTCGCTCGAGATCACCTACGGGGGCGAGGCTGCAGCGCTGCCGAACACGAAGTTCATCACCCGCGTCATCTTGAAGGGGCTTCTCGATCCGATCCTGCAGGTGCCGGTCAACATCGTGAACGCTGAGTTCGTTGCAAAGGAGCGCGGCATCCGGATGAGTGAGACGACGACCGAAGAGGCGCAGGGATTCCGGAACATCATCTGCATCACCGCAAAGACCGATAGGATGACCGAGACGGTGAGCGGGAGCGTCTCGGGCCCGAACCGGGCACGGATCGTGAGCATCGGCGGCTACATGACCGACCTGACCCCAACCGGCCACGTGGTCATCTCCCGCCACACCGACAAGCCGGGCGTCATCGGCAAGGCCGCGACGATCCTGGGACGCGTGAACGTGAACATCGCGGGAATGCAGGTGGGACGCCACAAGCCCGGTGAAGAGGCGCTGATGGTCCTCACCGTCGACTCCGCGGTGCCGGCCGACGCGATGGACGAGATCAAGAAGATCGACGGCATCCACACGGCGAAACACGCCGAGATCTGATCGGCCGGATCATCACCACCCCCATTTTCACCGCGTGCCGGCCCCCGATGCGGCGGAGCCGGCACGGGGCGGTTTTCGGGGCAAGCGAATAATTTTATACCCGGAGCACCAACCTTATTGATCGTCGGGAAGACACGGGCTCGTGGTCTAGCTGGTTATGACGTCGCCTTGACATGGCGGAGGTCCTGAGTTCGAATCTCAGCGAGCCCATCACTGTTTTGGGAAACAAGCGCTTTTGTAAATTTATTTCCCGGGCTCAATATTGCTCAAATGAACCCATAATTCCAACAAAATTGTGCTTCCGACACGCGAGTTATTGTGCCGCCCCCTGAGCACGATCTCCAGCTCCCTGCTTTTCCGCAGGAGTTGTATCCGAAATCCACATGCGCTTTTTCAGGACTTTCCATACAACCCATGCCGTCTCAGACGTCCGAGGAAGGGCAGGCTATTCCATCCAGAAGGCCGGTAGCAAGGTTGATATTTCACGCACCTGTGAAGGGTGCGACCTCGAGCCCATCCTCGACCTGCTCCTCGGTGACTTCATTTCAATCCACGCACCCGCGAAGGGTGCGACGTTCGCGGTCGAATCGGGCTCGCACGTCAGCGACAGATTTCAATCCACGCACCCGCGAAGGGTGCGACCGGAGACTCCAGCCGACAAAGGCGCTGGTTGAGCGTGATTTCAATCCACGCACCCGCGAAGGGTGCGACAGAGCATGCGGACCGGGGGCTGCTTCGTGTCGAGATTTCAATCCACGCACCCGCGAAGGGTGCGACACGTCGGCATCCTGAAGGGTGCGAAACTCACCGTATTTCAATCCACGCACCCGCGAAGGGTGCGACTTGGTCAATCCAACAGGAGAAGCCAAGAAAATTCTTGAAATTTCAATCCACGCACCCGCGAAGGGTGCGACGAAATGATGCCAAAGATGCATATAATGATATTGTAATTTCAATCCACGCACCCGCGAAGGGTGCGACACCGACGAATACGATGATATAGACGATCTGATAGATATTTCAATCCACGCACCCGCGAAGGGTGCGACATTTCGACAAATCCGAAAATATCCTTTTTGCACTTATTTCAATCCACGCACCCGCGAAGGGTGCGACTCTTGAATAGTTCCATTTGAATATGCATGTTCAAATTTCAATCCACGCACCCGCGAAGGGTGCGACCATATCATCATTATCGTGCGTGGTGTCACTCACCGTAATTTCAATCCACGCACCCGCGAAGGGTGCGACCGTCATCATCTCCTCGTATGGGGCATCCCTGGCGATTTCAATCCACGCACCCGCGAAGGGTGCGACCATGGCGGCGCTGTTCTCCATGACGTAATTGAGATTTCAATCCACGCACCCGCGAAGGGTGCGACTAGATCCTGTCTGGCGAGATCTGATCCTCTCCCGATTTCAATCCACGCACCCGCGAAGGGTGCGACATCCTCCGTGCCGCGTCGCTTCCCGGCCACAGAATTTCAATCCACGCACCCGCGAAGGGTGCGACGGGTATGACTGATTCTGTCAGCGAACAAAATTAATTTCAATCCACGCACCCGCGAAGGGTGCGACGCGGTTCAACGGTCAACAGATATCATAGACTGATTATTTCAATCCACGCACCCGCGAAGGGTGCGACATGCCAGGCCGATGCCGCGGACCGCCTCCATCAAATTTCAATCCACGCACCCGCGAAGGGTGCGACGGGGTTTTCGTCGGCGGAACGGTTGCCTGGAAGTGGCATTTCAATCCACGCACCCGCGAAGGGTGCGACGGTCCGGGAGGATGCCGTGTTCGTCGGGGTTTTTCGTATTTCAATCCACGCACCCGCGAAGGGTGCGACACGTAACGCCCTGGTAATCCTCCATATCCTTTCGATTTCAATCCACGCACCCGCGAAGGGTGCGACGCTCAATGTTGGCCTCCGTATCTACCACTTCGTATTTCAATCCACGCACCCGCGAAGGGTGCGACGGGAATTACGCCGTAGTAGGCACCACATATAAACATTTCAATCCACGCACCCGCGAAGGGTGCGACGCGGTGAAGGCCGTCGTAAGTGAGACGACCGGGAATTTCAATCCACGCACCCGCGAAGGGTGCGACGTGGACTGTCCCGGCAACCGGGGCGAAGGGGCAGCCATTTCAATCCACGCACCCGCGAAGGGTGCGACGAGTGGTTCGCCCGCGAGATCATCGGCCTCCAATTTCAATCCACGCACCCGCGAAGGGTGCGACTCACGACGTTTGGATACGGCTCTATCGGGATACCGGATTTCAATCCACGCACCCGCGAAGGGTGCGACCCGGGCTCCTACGTGCACGCGACCGCTATGCCTATTTCAATCCACGCACCCGCGAAGGGTGCGACGCTGATACCTGTTGATATTTTCAACTTCCTCGTCGGTATTTCAATCCACGCACCCGCGAAGGGTGCGACTACGCCGTCTACGCGACGAGTCCCGGGTATGAGGAATTTCAATCCACGCACCCGCGAAGGGTGCGACAGGACCCGGGCGCCGGCGAAGGACCCGGTCCGGCATTTCAATCCACGCACCCGCGAAGGGTGCGACTGAAAATGTGCGCGGTGCCGTTCCTTTCTTTACCATTTCAATCCACGCACCCGCGAAGGGTGCGACACCGGGACGGCGACGAGTTCTCCCTCGCGGGGTTGATTTCAATCCACGCACCCGCGAAGGGTGCGACACAATGCTCTGGAATCCCCAAACAGGAGAAGACATTTCAATCCACGCACCCGCGAAGGGTGCGACGCCCGCATAACCGCGGAAATCATGCGCTGAGAGGATTTCAATCCACGCACCCGCGAAGGGTGCGACGATGACGAGCCCCCGCCAGGGGACCGGAGATCGTATTTCAATCCACGCACCCGCGAAGGGTGCGACGACCGGCCCTTATCATCGATGATAGGATAATTCGTATTTCAATCCACGCACCCGCGAAGGGTGCGACTGAGTAACCAGCAGTCCCATTAACCACCGAATCATTATTTCAATCCACGCACCCGCGAAGGGTGCGACGGGAATTACGCCGTAATACCCCCCACATATAAACATTTCAATCCACGCACCCGCGAAGGGTGCGACGATTCGTCCTCAGCCCGACCCCGGAGAGCAGCAGATTTCAATCCACGCACCCGCGAAGGGTGCGACAGATCGGAAGTGGAGGTCAACCCCAACGACTACAATTTCAATCCACGCACCCGCGAAGGGTGCGACCTTAAACAAGACCACGTTTCTGATCACCCTGGATATTTCAATCCACGCACCCGCGAAGGGTGCGACGCTGGAAAAACGATATCCTTACCCCGGGTAGTGACTGATTTCAATCCACGCACCCGCGAAGGGTGCGACCATAGCTACTCGTCCCATTAATGATCGAGTCATTATTTCAATCCACGCACCCGCGAAGGGTGCGACGCGATGCGACCTCCCCCGACGGCATGTGTATCCAATTTCAATCCACGCACCCGCGAAGGGTGCGACACAGAGTCGGCAGCGAAGGGGACGTGTTCATTATATTTCAATCCACGCACCCGCGAAGGGTGCGACATCGCCCGTGTCTGCATCTCGTTCTCCAGTTCGTCATTTCAATCCACGCACCCGCGAAGGGTGCGACGGCAGACCGGGAGGAGGACGACGATGACGCGGGATTTCAATCCACGCACCCGCGAAGGGTGCGACGCGGAACGGATGTGATCCTGCACTACATCCCGGTCATTTCAATCCACGCACCCGCGAAGGGTGCGACAGCGGCCGTCCGGACGCAGCAGCAGTATCAGGAATTTCAATCCACGCACCCGCGAAGGGTGCGACATGCGACCTGCGCTACACACCGGCGCGAGACGCTATTTCAATCCACGCACCCGCGAAGGGTGCGACGGGCATATGCGGTAATGGTCGCGCATACGACTGGATTTCAATCCACGCACCCGCGAAGGGTGCGACGATGAGTATGGACGGTTACTCTGTCGCATACTCGATTTCAATCCACGCACCCGCGAAGGGTGCGACGGTCAAGGTTGTGAGGCTTGACCCGTGAGGTGAGAATTTCAATCCACGCACCCGCGAAGGGTGCGACGCGAGGCGACGGTCGCAGAGGACTACGCCGAAGAGTTGATTTCAATCCACGCACCCGCGAAGGGTGCGACTCGACGAGGACCTCAAGCAGGCAGCGCTCGACAAGATTTCAATCCACGCACCCGCGAAGGGTGCGACACGGGATCGCCCCCGCTCCAGAGATGCAATCGAAATTTCAATCCACGCACCCGCGAAGGGTGCGACGGCAAGGGTTATAATGCGCAGGGGTAATCCTTCAATCATTTCAATCCACGCACCCGCGAAGGGTGCGACGAGGCGACGGTCGCAGAGGACTACGCCGAAGAGTTGATTTCAATCCACGCACCCGCGAAGGGTGCGACTCGGCCCCCGGTATCAATGCCCCATGTGCGGGCTATTTCAATCCACGCACCCGCGAAGGGTGCGACTGTGGACTATCATGTTCGATCGATCCCTGTGCTATTTCAATCCACGCACCCGCGAAGGGTGCGACGTGATGGCCGGCGGCGAACGGATATGGTAGAGGAGTATTTCAATCCACGCACCCGCGAAGGGTGCGACCCGCTGCTGCGGGGAGGGTCTGTATCTCGCTGCAATTTCAATCCACGCACCCGCGAAGGGTGCGACCTCCTCTTTTATGATCTCCGCGTCGTCTGCGAGATTTCAATCCACGCACCCGCGAAGGGTGCGACAGGTCTCGTACCGCGTGCCTCAGTGGATGAAAGAATTTCAATCCACGCACCCGCGAAGGGTGCGACGGAGAGACATCTACGCACTCCCCGACGAGGACGGATTTCAATCCACGCACCCGCGAAGGGTGCGACAGGACGAGATCCGAAGGCTGGTAGAGGAGTGAAAATTTCAATCCACGCACCCGCGAAGGGTGCGACTCGGTTGCGGCGGCGAGCGAAGTCCCTGCCCGGACATTTCAATCCACGCACCCGCGAAGGGTGCGACTCCCCGACCGCCCTGACTGCAAAGCCTTCGCGGAATTTCAATCCACGCACCCGCGAAGGGTGCGACGGTCAGATGCCGCGATCCTGGCGCGGTGGTACAATTTCAATCCACGCACCCGCGAAGGGTGCGACCGGGTGCTCTGTATCGAGCATTTCGGCGAGTGGTGATTTCAATCCACGCACCCGCGAAGGGTGCGACGATCCGCGCCGTGCACGATGTCCGTGAGGGGCGGATTTCAATCCACGCACCCGCGAAGGGTGCGACCCGGTGGCACAGGAGTTCTCATGTACCGATGATGGATTTCAATCCACGCACCCGCGAAGGGTGCGACTGCGCCGAGCCCGGCACGGTTCGCGCCGAGCAGATTTCAATCCACGCACCCGCGAAGGGTGCGACCTGGTGCCCCCTCGAGCAGAGTGGTCCCGACTGATTTCAATCCACGCACCCGCGAAGGGTGCGACTTTCCTCATATAAACCACATGTCGCTATACCGGAAATTTCAATCCACGCACCCGCGAAGGGTGCGACCAGATGGCGCTCTGAGACGGGGCACGAAAGGCAAATTTCAATCCACGCACCCGCGAAGGGTGCGACTCGTCCCGGACCACCTTATCCGCGCCGATGGACATATTTCAATCCACGCACCCGCGAAGGGTGCGACGGGGATCGCGCTGCTCTTCCGGGATCTGCACCTCATTTCAATCCACGCACCCGCGAAGGGTGCGACGCCGAGCGGGTCGACTCGCATCTCCTGCGCCACATTTCAATCCACGCACCCGCGAAGGGTGCGACGCGCTTGAGCAGCGCTGCGATGCCGTCACGAGTATTTCAATCCACGCACCCGCGAAGGGTGCGACCCGGCAGACCGGGAGGAGGACGACGATGACGCGGGATTTCAATCCACGCACCCGCGAAGGGTGCGACGGTGCGCCGGGATCGGCACCCCTTCACCGGCGTGACATTTCAATCCACGCACCCGCGAAGGGTGCGACGGGAGTATCAGGCGCACGTCGCGATCCTGCGCGGATTTCAATCCACGCACCCGCGAAGGGTGCGACGTTCCATGCATCGAGTATTTTCTGAGCGTACGTCTGATTTCAATCCACGCACCCGCGAAGGGTGCGACTTCGGGAAGATCGACCTCGATCCGTGCAGCAACGGATTTCAATCCACGCACCCGCGAAGGGTGCGACTCGGTTGCGGCGGCGAGCGAAGTCCCTGCCCGGATATTTCAATCCACGCACCCGCGAAGGGTGCGACAGACCCTCGACGCGACCACCGCGATCACTTCCTCATTTCAATCCACGCACCCGCGAAGGGTGCGACTGCGTGCACCGGATCGGTTGTCAGGATATTCTGATTTCAATCCACGCACCCGCGAAGGGTGCGACGGACGCCGGCGCATGGGTCGGATGGTTCAAGCAATTTCAATCCACGCACCCGCGAAGGGTGCGACTTCGGAGCCCCGCGCCCGGTGGTTGTCGAGGTCGTATTTCAATCCACGCACCCGCGAAGGGTGCGACCGGGGATGGGCGGGTGCGAGGCATCGGCGACGGATTTCAATCCACGCACCCGCGAAGGGTGCGACGTTCGTGCCGGCAGGGGCGACAGTGGTCACGAGCGGATTTCAATCCACGCACCCGCGAAGGGTGCGACAGAGATCGCGTCCAGAGCGGCCTTGAGTATCGGATTTCAATCCACGCACCCGCGAAGGGTGCGACTCGGCTCCGCCGCCGGGAAGAGGCCGGTGACAGGATTTCAATCCACGCACCCGCGAAGGGTGCGACATCGGTCTGCTCCCTCTGCGGTCATCCGCTAGAATTTCAATCCACGCACCCGCGAAGGGTGCGACTGGCGCTGACGTTGACTGTCACGAGGTCCGGGCGGTTATTTCAATCCACGCACCCGCGAAGGGTGCGACTCGGCGCGACGGTGACCTGGCACGGGCAGGACTACATTTCAATCCACGCACCCGCGAAGGGTGCGACTCGGGGCACTAAGCCCGTCTCGCCCCTCCGAAGGATTTCAATCCACGCACCCGCGAAGGGTGCGACCAATCAAAGGGGTCTTCAAAGTCGATGCAGCGGAATTTCAATCCACGCACCCGCGAAGGGTGCGACTCGACGCCGGCGACCCTTGCCCCCTCGGACCTCCAATTTCAATCCACGCACCCGCGAAGGGTGCGACTGCAAACCAACCCGGATCATCCTCACATCCGTTCGGGAGAGACTGGACAATTCGGATTTAGTCGATATTCAATCGGCAGGCAGATAAATGTTGTTTTCAACAAATGTAGCGAGTCGTTTATAATACGCCACAGAGCATATTAATTCGAAGATATATTCCGCAACGCAGTCCCCCTTCAGGGCGACGACTCAGCACACTGACCGGGACAGCCGTACCACAAGAATGATATAGCGTTTGAAGATTTTCTCCGCGAACCTCCCGGGGAATCACTGTTCGCCTGGGGTTCGCAGAGTCATGCCACTAATAAACCCTCCGGATCATACCCCTCCTTTGTACCGAAGTGCTCCACCCGGTTTTTCCAGTTCTTGCCCAGGTAGTAGAACCGGAGGCTATCCTTCTCCTCATCGATCATTTCACAGAGGGCATGTTTAAGCTTCGCAAACTGAGCAGGATCGACAAGGCACTCAAAGACGGAGTTCTGAACCCGCTGCCCATAGTTTACACACTCCTTCGCCACCCTGCGAAGCCGTTTCTTCCCTTCAGCAGTCTCCGTATTAACGTCATATGTGACCAGAACCATCATCCAGAACACCTCAATTCATGAAGAACGGCGGATAGCCGTCGATATCTCCCCGCAGGAAACGGGCCATCAGCATTGCCTGCACATACGGAAGCAGCCCGATGGAAATTTTTTCGTTCAGATACGGATGCGTAATCGTATCCTGTTTCCGCTTCTGCCAGGCCCCAATCACTTCCTTCCGTCCCGTTTCAGTCAGGAGAACGCCACCTGTCTCTTTTTTCAGGAAGTCACCTCCACCGATCTGTCTCATGTTCACAAGATTCAGTGCAAGACGATCGGCCATAAACGGCCGCAGTTCCTCCATCATATCGAGCGCCAGGCTCGGCCGTCCGGGCCTGGCGGTGTGGAAGAACCCGACGTAGGGGTCAAGCCCCACAGTCTCCAGGGCAGACTCGACATCGTGAGCGAGGAGCGTGTACAAAAACGAGAGCAGTGCATTCATATTATCCAGAGGCGGCCTCCGGTTCCGTTCATACAGATAAAATTCATCTTTCTGCTTGAGAATCAGCTCATTAAGAGTGATGAAATAGAATTTTGCGCAGTTCCCTTCGATCCCCCGGAGCGTATCGGCAGAATCGCAGCCCTCGATCTTCAAGAGGTTCTCGATCAGCAGAGCATCCACCGCTCGAACCTTATCGGAATCGATAACAGTGCCGTGGTCACGGATGCCCCGCCCGAGGACTGTCCGGCAGTTCACGATCTTGGCGATGATGAAAGACTTCGCGATCTCCAGCGACGCATCGCAGTCATCCGCTTTCCGGTATTGTGTTCGCCGTAACAGAACGTTGCCGCGGATACGTCCGTTGACCCGTGCCAGGAACTTCCCGGATGGCGTTAAAAATGACAGGCCAACATTGTTGTCGGAACAGAGCCGCATCAGGTGAGGGCTCGCTCCCATGTAGCCGAAACAGACGATCCCCTCGAGATTGTGGATCGGAATACGGAATTTCTCCTCGTTATCGACCCTGACAACGACGTTCTCCCTCTCGCGGGTCAGGTAAGACTCCGGCGTCGTCACGTACAGCGTATTCAACAGTTTTCTCATGCACACCGTTTCCTGATGGAATGATCGGTCTTCGACACTATAGATGCGATTATAACTCCTTAAGACTCAAACATCCTCTATGCAGGCCTCTTTGACGTGTTTTCGCACATACCTGCGGACAGAGAGATTCTTCTTCGTCAACTTCGGCATGCAGACATTCTGAAGAGAGCAAAGGTTGCATTTTTTGGAGACCTCAGCAGGGGGAGTGACGCCCTTTCTGAAGAGAACGTGCATCTCTTCCGACAACAACCGGACTTTGTCTCGTAATTCAGCAGACAGCAGAAGCGGCACTCTCCGCCGGATTTCGTTGTAGTAGAAATCGCCCCGGTCGATGTGAACGTTAAACATCTCCTCAAGGCACATCGCCTGTGCGCAGAGTTGGACCTCGTCACGCTCGTCGATCTTCGGCTTTCCCCGCTTATACTCCACCGGCCTCATCGTCCAGAGGCCTTCATGGCCCGGAAGAGAGAGCCCGTTTTCAGAGCGGATATACTCAACCACATCTGCCACGCCATAGAGGCCGAGCGTATATGAGGCAAGAGGAAACGCCCGGGAGATTACGACATCGCCACGGCTCTCGGTGAAATACGGGTCGTCCACCCGCTTGTGAACCAGGTGGCCCTCCACCGTCCGCAGGTTCTCCTCCCACTGACGCTCGACGTGGATAAGCGCCCACTGCCGCCGGCAAAAACAGAAGTGCTGGATGCCCGACAACGCCAACAGTTCTTCGTCGGTATACCGCGCTCTCCTCATAACTTTTCGATTACCTCAACGCCGGCGGGGACGTTTTTGTCGATAGCGACTCGGTAGTCCCCAAAGGAACGCGGAGGCAGATCCCCGGAGACGCGCTCTACTTTGACCTTGTCGAACAGGATATGAGACTGGCAGCACCCCAGTGGGGTATCGTGCTTGAAGACGATGAGTTTCCGGGCGGATAACTTACCCCTTGAAGCCGAGTGATCGTGTTCGAACATATTGACGAGGCCTTCCCAGAAGAGTTCCAGATCGTCCTCGGAAAATCCCGTCGTCTTCTGAGCCAGGTGAGCCGAGATGTAGCCCTCGGTGCGGTAGAGGGCGTAGGGAACGATCTGCTTCTTTCCCATCGTCTGCCCTTTCTCACTGTCCCTCTCGTTCGCGACCGCCTGACGGGTAATCGTGACCTCCTGCGGGAAGATTGGATCGATGCTCCGGCCGAAATTGAGCTGCACAGGCCCCCTGACCTGCCCGCAGTTCACCTCCGTAGTCATCACGGCACCGAACGTCCGGATATCAAAGAAGTTATCGCACATGAACTTTGTCAGCTGGCTATCCTTTGGTTTTTTATTACTGGGGTCAATGCCGAGAGAGTCGTACGCCTTCTTGTGCTGTTCGTTCAGAACCACGCCGGATTGGACATAGATCTCATACCCCGGGACGTCACCCTTCACTAGATCGACGTAATCCCTGATTTTCCTCTTAAGACAGACATCAGTTACGATCCCATGGCCCGTCTGCGGATCGACCCGCGGCATGTTCCCCATATCCGGGTCGCCGTTCGGGTTTCCGTTCTCGACATCGAACAACATTACAAACTCATACCGGTTTTTGATAGGTTCGCTCATAATCAATCACTCCCGCTTGCAACTTTCTCTTTCTTCGTGAAATTCGCCTTCCGCTGGTGGTAATAGCCGAGCATGAACATCCCCTGTTCCTCCAGGCTCAGATATGTCGGGAACTCGTCAACTCCCATCAGCGTCTCTTCGATATCCTGGGTGATCTTGAATCCCCAGTCGGACTTGGCGATATGGTGTTGTGCAAGCTTCAGCAGAACAGGGAAGACCACCGCCGGCGTCGTCGACGCGCTGCTGAAATACTTGCTGTTGATCGTGCTCTTCATCTCTCGGTTCGTATCGGCCTGCGCCTTCTCAAGCACCGCAAACAGCCTTCCAAGGCGATACGGCACATTCGGGCTCTCTTCGTTTAGACTCACGCTAATCATGTCCTCCTGTAAATTTGTCAAGCCGGCTCTCACAAGCCGGAGCAGGTAAGCTTTGATAAAGCCCGCCCTGACAGAGTTAATCGACCGCTCAACCTTCGCTCTACTGAGAATCGCACTGTACATCTGGACCGGGTATGGAACACCGGTCAGAATCGACCTCATAATGAGGCCGCCAAGGAGTGGCGAGGCTGCCTTATTATCAGAACTTTGTGCGACGGTTTCCCTGAGCAGGCGGTACAGCGACACGTATCGCGGATCGTAATCACCTCTGACGATCTCCATGTCCAGGTGGTGGCGTGCCGCTCTCGCGATGAAATTGCCAAAGGTGTCAACGTGCCAGAACCGCACCGCGAGTCTCGCGTTGTTGGGGGAGAGGCCAAGGAGGTAGAAGTTCGCCTCCGGGTCCGCTCCGACATCCTCGGTATGGATCTTTCGGCCCGTCCGAACTTTGTCGAGAACGTCCCTCATCAGCTCGATCTTCCGCCAGTTCTGCACCCTTGCCGGATCAGAGGAATCCTCATCTGTATTTCCCTCCGTATCCTCACGAGGATCGAAAAAGAAGTTTACAACCTCCTCGCAGGCGGTACCATTCGTTTCTGCCCAGAATACAACCGTTGTATCGGCAATCCGCATTCGATAATCCTGACGGGCAAGGAGATAGTTCAGGGTGGTGGTGTACTTGAACACCGACGATTTGCTAACCGGAGCATTAAAACTCTGCTTTTTTCCGTACGAGCAGAACGAATCGTCATTAAAACCGACGAGTGAAGCCCCTGACATTTGAGCGCCGGCAACGCCCTTGAGGTGCTGATGTATGCGGGCTATCGCACCCAGTTCTCCGGTCACAAGGCACTGAGCAGTAAAGGTATCGCCATCTCCATTATTGGAGTGATACTGCTCCCAGACCTTCCTCACAGAAGGTTTCATGTGCAGGAAGACCCCATCGCATTCGAAGATGCAGCTCCCTCCGCTGAGAAGATCATCCATATGTTCTACGATCTTCGGATGCCGGGTGAAGGTCTCGGGGTTCCAGGTATCCAGAAAGGCAATAAGGGCCCGGATGCCGGGATCGTCAAGCGAATCGAATATCTCATGCTGACGGGCCTTAAAGGCTTCAAAATAGTCCCGTGAGCGCTGATGAACCACAACGATCTCTCTATCGCTCTCAGCCAGAACCCTGTACTCAGGGGACGGGCCCTCACTGGAAGGTTTCACGAACTTCTTTTCAAATTCGTTTCGCTTGAATTTCTCAACACCAAAGACATATTTCGCGTTGTCACACAGGACGTAAGGCGCTATGCCTGCTGCACGGGTAGCCTGCAGCGGCACATCCATAACCCGTGGTCGCGGTTTCTTGTCGTCACTCCTGAGATCGGCGATATACGACAACTCCCCTTCGGGACTGAGAACCAGCGCAAACGACACCTTTCCACTGCTGTATCCCGGCCGGGAGATCGTTACGTCCTCATCCTCCGCCAGAATATCGTAATAACGACAGAGGGACTGGATGATCATGAGACGCCCCCGAAAGCGAGGCAGCGCTGCACATCGATGATGCCGTCCACCATAACCGCCCGGAAAAAGATGGCCTTCATATCCTCGGCAAAATCGATGTCGTAGAGCATGAACCCGAGATCCTTCTCTCCGGTGTAGCAGGACTTCGGCATCTCTCCCTCAACGAGTTCAAACCGGACCGGGAACTCACGGCAGCCGAAGTAAGGCTGGTAGAAGCACTGCCCCTTCCGCATCCTGCGGAGCATGATGTTGTAATGTTTCTCGACGGTGTCTTCGGCCGTCGCCTGATTGGTCAGTTCGAAATGCGCTTCGATCCCGTAACAGACATCACGCAACAGCAGAGAAGCCCGCTGGACAGCCCCCTGGGACTGATCTTGAAAGAGAGCAACATCTTTCCCGCGAAGCGCGCTCTTCACCTTCGCCGCCGGAATCTTACCTGCCCTCTCGTTTCGGCGGATGTTGTCGAACTTTATCGGGTTCAAAACGTGAATTTTGTCGATTTTCCAGCAGATGGCAGGTTTCCAATGGATCGCCTCGAGGATGCCCCGTGCAGCCGACGGCGTCATCACATCGTAACTCACCCGCTCCGTCTTCATCTCCGGTCGGGTAAAACAGGCGTAATCACCCCAGACCTTCAGTCGTATTCCATAGCCAATAGCCGTCACCTCCCTAAACAATCAGTAGTGACCCCTCCCCACCAATATCTTTTCTATTTATAAGTCCAGTTTCCTCGGAGTATTTGCTCATATCGTTCAGCACGTAGAACCTATCGCCTAAAAGAACGATTTCATCTGCGCGCTCCAGCTCCCGGAACTCATTGGGATAGATGTTGATCGTGTACCCCTGCAGGCGTCGTGCATACTTCCACGGCGATTCACTGGATCGGAGTTCGTCCACGAGCGTTCTCCCCTCTTCGCCATAGGGTATGACGAGATCTTTCGTTCCCTGCTCGATGATGCTGAATTTCCAGCCGACATCCTCGAACGGGAATGCAAACTCACGAGCCCTCTTCTCGAACGCCTGCAGTATCCCCTCCCGGTCGAGACCTTCGTCGCCTTTATATGAGTAGAGTCTCTGGAAGTAGGCCTCGACGGCCGGAAGAGAGAGCGGGTCGCCATGCGCATCCATGACCATCCTGCCGACCTCCGCAGTCAGGTGCTGCCAGCTCGTGGCCTGACCATACCTCTCGGTCGACCGGAAGACATAGATCTCGCCCCGGTCTGCCTTCCCCTCGCGGTTGCACCGCCCGGCCGCCTGAGCGATAGAGTCAACGCCGGCTATCGCCCGGTAGACAACAGGGAAATCGATGTCCACACCGGCCTCAATCAGCTGGGTCGAGACGACACGGCACTCTGCACCCGCTTTGAGCAGGTCCTTAATTTCCCCCAGTTGCTTCCTTCTGTGAGCAGGGCACATTCTGGCGCTCAGGTGGTAGCACCTGCCGTGTTCCGAGAGTGCAGCATGCAGGTGCTGTGCATGTGCCCGGGTGTTGACGATACACAGAACCTGGCGGTGCTTTTTCAGCCTCGCAGTGAGTTCCTCGTCGCTCAACGACCCGAGATCGTTCACGTGCACACGCCGAAACGCTTCGTAGAGTTCTGCAGGCGACCGCATGATCTCGACGGGGCTGACAGATTCGTCCAGGAGAACACTGAGTTTCGGCTGGGTTGCCGTGCAGATGACGACTGTGGAACCGTAGTTCTGGACGAGTTCGGAAAGGGCCTGGAGACAGGGGCGCAGGAAGTCCGTCGGCAGCATCTGGGCCTCGTCGAGGATGATCACGCTCCGGGCAAGGTTGTGGATCTTCCGGCATCTCGATCGCTTGTTCGAGAAGAGCGACTCAAAGAACTGGACGTTCGTCGTCACGGTGATTGGCATATCCCAGTTCTCGGCCGAGAGTTCGAGGAGACGCTTCACGGTATCGACGTCATCGCCGGTTACGGCCTTCGGATCGAAGTTGCTGTGGTGCTCCAGCACGTTCCGGCTCCCGAAGATCTTCCTGAACGTAGCGGCGTTCTGTTCGATGATGCTCGTATAGGGGATTACATAGAAGATCCTCTGTAGATCGTGTTGTCTCAGGTGGTCAAGCGCAAACGCCATGGATGAGAGCGTCTTCCCCCCACCGGTCGGAACGGTCAGGGTAAACATCTGTGGAGGGAGGACTGCCTTCTCTCTGCACTGCTGATAGATCTCCCTCCTCTGCCTGTTGATCGGGGTCTCGTCGGCGCCCGAGAGGAGTGCGGCCATATACTCATCGAATCTCCGGGAGAGGATCTCGAACGATTCGTAGCGCCCCCGGACAGAGGCCGAGCCGGGGTCTGCAAAACCTTCGGTATCGAGGGAATCCCCATCGACAAGGCACGAGTAGAGCATGCGCGTGAAGAAACCTATTGAGAATCCCATCTTTTTCTGAACCGGCTGCAGCCCCAGGCGGAAACTCGCGAGATCAGGGATTGAGATCTCATCCCGGTATGCCGAATAATCCGGCAGAAGTTTGTCTCCCAGGCGCTCCTCAAGCCCGCTTTCACTGCTGCCGTAATTTAAGAGGCCGCCGTGGTGCCCGGTGATGATATACTCCAGAACACGGCTCAACTGCCAGTGATACAACCCCCTTGCCTCCCGTGCACCGGCAGTCGAGTGGTCGACCCGCATGGTTGCTCCCTCGAGGCGCCGCTGGAACTCAGGCGAGTACTTCCCGATATCGTGCAGCAAGCCACCGGCATAGCCAAGGTCACCGGCACCGAAACAACCTGCAAACTCCGAAGCAATGCCGGCCACGTTCTGCAGGTGAACTCTCAGCAACTGCCAGTCGCGCTTATCGGGATCGTCCGTAGAGTGAGCGTAATACATCGAACCAGTCACCGATCTAACAGTTCGATGAAGGAATAATAAATGCAGCCGTTTCGTCTTCGGCACCTTCCTGCCGGAATTCCCGGAAGAAAAGCCACATCAGGAACCAATCCTCAGTTAGAGGGCGCAGCCGCCGGGCGTTGAAGGGGCATAGTCGCACCTGCTATTAAACGAGAGACAGAACCCTCTCCGGCAGGGGTGGGGCAGCCGCTCCTCCTTCACCCCCCGCCGAGCACCTTCACCAGCACCGCCACGATCCCTCCGGCAACGACTACTACGTCACCTTCACCAGAAAGACCGTCCGGATCTCGTCCTACCAGGACGACGCCATCCGCACCGCGGTCGAGACCTGGGCCGACGCTGTTGCGTCGCTGGACTGAATCGGGGACTCTTCCCTCGCTCTTTTTTCCCCGGGTGCCGGGCAGAGCCTTTGTACCGGGGATATCTATACGTAAGAGAACAGCGCATATCCCGATCAGGAATGGATTCCGTCACCCGCGAAGCCGACGGGGAGTGTGCACGGATCATCGGCATTCTCCGGAGGAAGAAGGCGTACCTGGAAGAGACCTATCACGTCGGGTCCATCGGCATCTTCGGCTCGTGCCGGCGCGGCGAGGAGCGCGAGGAAAGCGACGTGGACATCCTGGTCGAATTCTCTGAGGTGCCGGGGATCTTCGGGTTTCTCAGGCTTGAGCGCTATCTCTCCGAGATCCTCGGCAGACCGGTAGACCTGGTCGAAAAGAGCGCGCTCAAACCCCGTATCGGCCGCCGTATCCTGAATGAGGTTATCTACGTATGACGGCTCCGCGGAACACCCTCGACTACCTGGACGATATCCTTGACGCCGTCGATAAGATCGAGGTTTTCACCCAGGGTATGTCGTATGAGGAGTTCTCCGAGGACGATAAGACCGTCTACGCGGTCACGCGAGCACTGGAAGTGATCGGTGAGGCGACGACGTGTATTCCCCGCGAGATCAGGGAGAATTACCCCGGATACCCCTGGGCTGAGATGGCTGGTATGCGCGACAAACTGATCCATGCCTACTTCGGGATCAACAGAGCGATCATCTGGAGGACGATTCGGGATGACATCCCTCCCCTCAGGTCCGCGATGCAGGCCCTCCGGGATGACCTGGCCGCGGACGGATCCACGAGCAGCGAGCGCCGGTAAGCACGAATGGTGACGAGGGGGTCCCGGCCTGCAACCGGTCCCTCATCGCCGGTTTCACCCGATAACCTGGAGGAGAACCGGTACGCGTGGCGGGGAGATCACCTCTGTTCCGGGTGGCGGGGATGATCCGGGAGCCATCCCGACTACCGATACCGTCCCCGCGCTG
This sequence comes from Methanomicrobiales archaeon HGW-Methanomicrobiales-6, assembly GCA_002839575.1. Taxonomy (GTDB): domain Archaea; phylum Halobacteriota; class Methanomicrobia; order Methanomicrobiales; family Methanoculleaceae; genus Methanoculleus; species Methanoculleus nereidis. Next base: position 5,283 of record PGYH01000014.1, on the reverse strand, counting down.
GACTGAGGGGAGGTGACTCTCCCCCGTCGAAACTCTTTGAGTTTCTCAAGCTCCCCCCGACGACCCTACTTCTGCAGCCTCTCCAGGAGTTCATCCAGGCGGGAGAAGGAGTCCTTCATGCCTTCCTCCATATCGGACTGCATCATCCCGTCGCGGTCCTCCACCGAGAGGAAGACCGACCGGCCGGTGAATCTCGTCCGGTTGCCGGGCAGTTCCTCGAACTTCGCCACGTCCAGGACGGCGTGCCCGGGCTCCGGGAGTCCCTCGAACTCAAAGGTCTGGATGATCCGCTCGGGCGGCGTCACGTCGTGATTCACCCCATGGAACCCGTACTCGTTCTCCTCCTCGTCCATCTGAACATACCGCCAGCTCCCCCCGCTCCGGGGTTCAAACGTCTCTATCCTCGTGGTGAGGCCCCGGGGGCCGATCCACTGCTCATAGAGTTTCGGGTCGGTGTAAGCCCGAAAGACCAGGTCCCGCGGAGCATCGAACTCCCGGGTAATGATCATCTCCTGCTTTCCGGGTTCTGCCGTGATCCGGGTAGGGTTCCTCTCTCTGCGGGCCGACTCTTCGCTCTTTTGCAGTTCCTGTGCCATTCAATCCATCTCCTTTCGCATCCCCCGGGAGCCCTCATCTTGCTTATAGATTATCGGCCGTGCTGCAGGACACCACTGTGAACGATCGCGAACGATCGGAAGACTTTGCCAGGGGCGAGATTGTACGGCGAACCCGATGGTGTCGGATTTGAGGCACACTCCCTACTGCAACGGCCCCCGCCGCACCCGCGACTCCCCCACCAGGTACCCCGCGTACGGCACCCTCGACACCGCCCGCACCGCCCCGTAGCTCGCCGCCGCCGCCCCGAGAAAGATCACCGGGTAGGTCTCCCAGTCCGCCCACGACAGCCCGGTGAGGGAGAACCAGGCAGCCGCACCGGCCGCGATGACGAGCGGGTGGATGAGGTAGATCCCATAGGAGTGCTCCCCGAAGGACCGGGAGGCGCCCGCAGTCCTCCCCCCGCCGGCCTCCTCCAGCCGCCAGGCCGCGAGGACGAGCACGGCGATGACGGGAACGTAGTAGAACGGCTCAAGGATCCGGTAGATGCAAAAGACGGAGAGCGTCGCGCCGGAGAGGCTCCCGTAGTGGTGCACGGCCACCGCCCACATGCCCCCGAGGAGGAGGGCGCCCGCACCGGCCGCGGCGAGGACCCCCGCAGGGGAGAGAGACCGGAGCTGCGACCGGAACCGGTCCGTATGCCGGGCGACGTAGATCCCGAGGACGAAGTAGAAGAGGTGCGACGGGAAGACGCGGATCAGCACGGTGTACCACTCCGTGCCCGCAAACGCTCCCGCAAGGTGGGCGCCCACGTTCCAGAGGACCTGGACGAAGAGGAGGGCGAGGAGGAGAAAGAACGCCGCACCGCCCCGGTCGAACCGGTCGTAGCCTCTTGCGATCAGCGGGAAGAGGAGGTAGAGCTGGATGATCAGAACAAAGAACCAGAGGTTGTAGGCGGCGGTCCCGAGGAGGAGGGCTTCCGCAACCCTCCCGGGCGCCGGCACGCCGGCGAACCCGAACGTCCCCTCGACCGTCACCATGAGGTAGAGGGCGGTGAAGAAGAGGTAGGGCAGAAGGATTGTCTGGGCCCGGCGGCGGTAGAAGTCCCGGATGGAGTATTCACCTGAATACCGTGCGCCAAGCACCCAGCCGGATATGAAGATGAAGACCGGGACGGCGAAGTGGGCGACGACGTAGACGGCGACGTTTACGAGGGCAAGCAGGTTCACGCCGGGGATCCGGGTGTAGTTCATGGAGACGTGGACGGCGATCACGGCGAGGGCGGCAAACCCCCGCAGATATTCAACCTCCCGGAACCAGACCACCGCAGTCACACCTCTCTCTATCGCCCGGAGGGCACTGCATCATTGCAGGCCGGGTATATAACTGCCCCCACACGCAACGGGTCAAGCACTAATACTATCAGACGACACCATCATATCAGGAGAGTGAATCCATGCAGTACTCGGAAGGCCAGGTCGGCAGGATCTTCACCGTCCGGATCGACGACGGAGAGGACTTTTTACGGGAGATCCAGCGGTTTGTCACGGCGATGAACATCCAGAGCGGCACGATCCAGTTCCTTGGCGCCGTCCGGTCCGCAAAAATTGTCACCGGGCCAAAGGAGCCGGTCATCCCGCCGTCCCCGCGGGGCGAAGAGATCTTCGGGGGCTGGGAACTCCTCGGGTTCGCCACCATCTACCCCGGGGAGGACGGGCCGTCCATCCACCTCCACACCGCGGCAGGGAAGGGCATACGGTCGCTCGCCGGATGCCTCCGTGAGAAAGCGGAGGTCTACCTGGTGATCGAAGCGATAATTACGGAGTTCGTCGGCATCTCCGCCCGGAGGCTCCCTGACGAGAAGACCGGTGTCAACCTCCCGGTCTTCGACCGGACGCTCCCATGACCGGGCAGCCGGAATACTTCCCGATGACAGTCGCGGAGGGGGAGCGTCTCGGGATCGACCGGTTCGACGTCGTCCTCGTCACCGGCGACGCCTACGTCGACCATCCCTCCTTCGGGACGGCGCTGATCGGGCGGGTGCTCTGGGATGCCGGCTACTCGGTCGGCGTCATCGCCCAGCCCGACTGGAAGAGCGACGAGGACCTCCGGCGTCTCGGCGAGCCCCGGCTCTTCTTCTCGGTCTCGGCCGGGAACGTCGACTCACTGGTGAACGCCTTCACGCCGAACCTGAAACGCCGGCGAACGGATGTCTACTCCCCGGGGGGAAAACTCCTCCGGCCCGACCGGGCGACCCTGGTCTACACCGACCGGGTCCACGCCCTCTTCTCGAAGACACCGGTCATCATCGGCGGGATCGAGGCGAGCCTCCGGCGGTTCGCCCACTACGACTACTGGTCCGACTCCGTCCGGCAGGCCATCCTCGCCGACGCCCCGGCCGACCTGCTCGTCTTCGGCATGGGCGAGCGCCAGGTGGTCGCGATCGCCGACCGGCTTGCCGCCGGCGAAGCCGCAAGAACCCTCACCGACATCCCCGGCACCGCCTACCGTGTCGAGAAGAAGGCCTGGCGAGGCATGGACCAGACCGGTTACGTCGTCCTTCCGGACTACGCAGAGGTAAAAGAGAACCGATACGCCTACGCGAAAGCGTTTGCGCTGCACTACAACGAGCAGGACCCCTTCCGGGGCCGACCCGTGGTCCAGCCGCACCCAAAGACCGTCATCGTCCAGAACCCGCCGGCGATGCCGCTCTCGTCCGTTGAACTCGACCGGGTCTACGAACTCCCCTACACGCGGAGGGCCCACCCCTCCTACACCGAATCCATCCCTGCCCTCGAACCCGTCAGGTTCTCGGTCGTCAGCCACCGGGGGTGTTTTGGGGCCTGTTCGTTCTGCGCCCTCACCCATCACCAGGGGCGGATCATCCAGAGCCGGAGCGCGGACTCGATCGTCCGTGAGGTGGAGCGGATGGCGAAGATGCCGGACTTTACGGGCGTCGTCCAGGACGTCGGCGGGCCGACGGCGAACATGTACGGCATCCACTGCGGCCAGTGGGAGACCGCCGGCACCTGCCCCGACCGCCGCTGCACCGACTGCCCCGCACTTGACCGCAGCCACGAGGAGCAACTCCGCCTGCTCCGGCGCCTTCGGGAGATCCCGGAGGTGAAGCGGGTCTTCATCGCGTCGGGCATCCGCTACGACCTGATCCCGGAGGAAGAGAATTACCTCGCCGAGGTCTGCGCCAACCACGTCTCCGGGCACCTCAAGGTCGCCCCCGAACACGTCTCGGAACGCGTCTGCGTCTGCATGGGAAAGCCCCCCCGCGAGGTCTTCGACACCTTCAGGGAGCGGTTCGAGGCCCTCCAGGAAGGCAAGCAGAAGAGGCAGTACCTCGTCCCCTACTTCATGTCCGGCCATCCCGGGTGCCGGATCGAAGATATGGTCGAACTCGCCGAGTACGTCCGGGACACCGGTCTCTACACCGAACAGGTCCAGGACTTCACGCCGACCCCGATGAGCATATCGACGACCATCTACCATACCGGCCTCGACCCCTTCACCCTCGAGAAGGTCTACGTCCCGAAAGGGCGGGAGAAACGGGTCCAGCGGGCGCTCATGCACTACCGGGACCCGGAGAATTACGGGCTCGTCTGCGAAGGGCTCCGCGCGGCCGGGAGGGAGGACCTCATCGGGAATGCGTGGCGGTGCCTTGTCCCGGCGAGGAGAAAGGGCCGGGGAAGATAAGATTATCTCCCCAGAATCGAGCCCGCGGCAAACCCAGCAGCCACCGCGACAGCCCTGCTCGGGATCCGGGGGATCACAAACATCGTCACCGCCAGGGAGACAGCGGTGTTGGCCGTCGTGCCGGGGGTGACAGCGGCATCGATCATCCGCATCGTGCAGGAGCGCCATTGGCGGGACGGGGAAAGCGCGAACTTCCCGGCGATATCACTCGCCGTCNNNNCGGTCGACCGCCACTCACCCACTTCCGTTACTCTCCGCCTGCAGGGCATGATACAGGGTGTGGCGCCGTATACTACTTATTCCTATGGCCGGCCGTACCGCCGAACCGCTCCCGGATCCGGCGCATGCGGTTGCGGTGGCAGAAGGGGCAGAGGGCCTCGAAGTTCCCGAGCGTATGGGCCCCGCCGCAGATTGCCGGCTGCCGGAGGTCGAAATGCGTTGAGTCGGCACTGAGCGGGGCGTTACATCCGGCACACCGGTGGCACTGCCGTTCGAGGACGGTCTGCATGGCCTCGTCCGTGATGTACGCCCCCGGAATAAACGCATCGTCAGCATGCCCCGCTACCGGTGCTCCGCGCTCGCTTACCACGCGGAGAAATTATTTTTCCGGATTTTAAACCTTTTGGCAAGTCAGCAGGCGGCGAACCCGGGTACCAGGGCCATCAGAGGGATTCGCACCGCAACAAAACTTTTCAAAGCGCAATAACGGCCTCCCGAGGCGTTTCGAACGGCAGCAGAACCTCCGCTTCACGAGCGATTCCGGGAGAGCGAACCCCCGAGAACAGCCCGGAGAATGAGCGCAAGAACGCCGGAACCAGGGACATTTCAGCGAAATAAAAGAAAAACCTATTATTTTGCGACAGATTATGCATCAGCATGCAGTACGAGATCACCGGAGACAACCTGCAGATGGTGACCCTCCGCCTCGCCTCCGGCGAGAGCGCCTGCGCCGAGGCCGGCGCCATGGTCAACATGAGCGGGAACATGCAGATGACCACCAACATGAAGGGCGGGCTCTTCAAG
>PGYH01000199.1 GCA_002839575.1 Methanomicrobiales archaeon HGW-Methanomicrobiales-6 | reverse complement strand
GCTGCATCACGAGTTTGACGTTGACGTCGGCGGAGAGGAGCGCCCGCTGCAGGTCGCGCACCAGTTCGTCGACCGCCACGCGGTCAATCACTGTCTTGCCGGCGAGTTTCTTGACGGCATCTTTTAAGGACGTACCAAGGTTATCGAGCATCAGGCTTCACCCCCGAGAAGTTCGTTCACCACGGCCCGGGGCTGAAACGGCATGATATCGTCGTAGCCCTGGCCGGTCCCGAGGAAGAGGATCGGTTTTCCGACGGTATGCGCGACCGATATGGCCGCACCGCCCTTGGGATCCATATCCGCCTTCGTCAGGACGACCGCGTCGGTGCCGACGGCCTTGTTGAACTCGTCTGCCCGGATGACGGCATCGTTCCCTGCAACCGCCTCGTCGACATAGACGACGAGGTCGGGCTTCATGACCCGCCGGATCTTGTCGAGCTGGTTCATGAGATTCGCCCGGTTGTGGAACCGGCCGGCCGTATCAGCGAGGACGACGTCGATATCATGCGCCTTCGCGTACTGGACGGCGTCGAAGAGGACTGCGGAGGGGTCGGCGCCCGCCTGGTGCTGGATCGTCTTGATCCCGAGGCGGTCAGCGTGGGTCCGGATCTGCTCGATCGCACCCGCACGGAAGGTATCGCCCGCACCGATCACGACCGTAAAGCCGTTCTTCTGCAGGTAATGGCCGACCTTTGCGACCGTCGTCGTCTTGCCGGTCCCGTTCACGCCGGTGAAGAGGATCTTGACGGGGCGCTCGTGCTCGCGGATGTAGTGCGAGAGATCGAGACCTTCCCCCAGCACGCCGCAGAGCGCGGACCGCAGGGTGGAGGCAACCAGGTCATCGACCGAGGAGCCGATCTTCCTCTGCTGCCCCACGAGATCTTTTCGCATCCGGCCGATGATCTCATCCGTGACCGGGAGTGCGACGTCGTTTTCGAGGAGCACCATCTCAAGTTCAAAAAGCGGCTCCTCGATGTCCTTCTCCCGGAGGAGGACCTCCCGCTCCTGGACAAGAACCTTCACTTTTTTGAAAAATGTGGGTTTTTCCCGCTCTTTCTCGGGAACCTCCCCGGAGACCGGAGGCGCAGGCGTGACGCCGGACTCTACAGCCTCCGCTCCCTCCGGCAACTCCGTAACCGGCTGCTCCAGTTCGGCACCGGCAGCCTCCTCGATATTCGAGGCAAATTTTGTCCTGATATTCTGAAGTTTTTTCTTTAGGGAATCAAACATTATCTACTTCCGCCCTGGCCTGCCTGAGCCTGCCGGGCCCCCCGATAAGCCGCCTCGAGGCGCCGGGAGATCTCCGTTGCCTGCCCCTGCAACTGCTCGACCGAGCCTGCGACCTTCTTCGCCACAGCCTCAAGTTCGGTTATCCGATCCTCTAGATACTCCACTGCATCAGCGCTGGCCCGCTCGACCGAGACATCGGCCCCAATATTCACCAGGACATGCCCGGCATCAAGCACCTTCACCCGAAGAAGAGCCCCGCCCCCAATAGGGAGAAGAACAGGGCTGTCCTCGTTCTCCTGGATGGCCCGGAGGGTCTCGATGGCGGCGGCGGATTCAAGACGTTGCTGCTCGATCATGCTAAGCTGCTGCGTCAGGAGTTCTATCTGCTGCCCGTATTCGTTCAGGTACATCTGAAGAGTCTGTATCTCGCGAGGATCTGCCTGGTCCACGTCATTCACCAGCTACTACGTTAACCGACTCGATGGTGATATAACTTCTCTTCAGGCGGTGTTTGCTCCCGATATCCGCAAATATTTTCTCTTTTGCCTGGTTCTCATTCGGGGCGCAGATGACCTTGCGGTACGGTTTCCATTCGTTGTTTATCTTACACGCGCCTACAATTTCAAACGTCTGGTTCTCCATGACTGATTCACTCCAAAAACCCAAAGACTTCTTCTATTCGTCCCAGCTCAAACCCGGTCGTAACGGATCCTGCGATGTAGCCCTTACTGTTTGCAAGGAGCCCGGAGCCCACGAGACCGCTCCCCATGTTGACCGACCCGAGGCCGATCGGAAGGTCGACGACCCGTTCGAGATTCGCGATCTCCGTATCGTTGGTTCTCGGGTGGACGAGAATACCCTTGTTCGTCGCGGACCCGGCCATGCCGACGGTCTTGATACCGCCAAGCGACAACCGGATCACCGGCACAGAGAGGAACGACCCGATCTCTTCGGCGACGTCGATCTCCATATCGGGATGGACGGCAGCAACATAGTCGTTTGCGAGGATCACGTTGCCTGCCGCGTTCATGCCCTCCTCGAGCAGATATATGTCCCGGTACTCATTCAAGACCGCCAGTTCCTCGTCGGTGGCAAGGCCGCTGACGACCAGGCCCTGGCTGTTTCCGGAAACAAGCGAACCGATGATGCTGCTGCCCTGAATATAGGTGCTCACGATCTCGACATCGAGTTCCCGTGCAAGGGCTCCGGTGAACTCATCCGGAGCGCCGGGATACACGATCGCAATATCCTCCCTGCCCGTCCTCGAACTTCATCGCACGGACGCGAATCTTGCGCGGGGGTTTCGAACTGCCGTTCTCCCAGACCTTCTCGTTGATGCTCTTATCGAGTTTGACATCCTCGCTCTTCATGTGCCGTACAAGGAACGCCCTGATGTCCTTGATGGCGGTGTTGCCCCGTTTCCATCGGGGTGCACGCTTCACCTCGCGGAGAGGGATGATATAGATATGTTCCTTCAATGTCTCTGCCATAGTCTTACACCTTCAGGGAGCTCCGCCTCCAGTTGCGCCGCTTCGGATGCGACGCAACCGCACGGTTGGTCTTGATCATCACCCATGCCGGCACGCGGCGGTTCTGCTCGCATGCCTTTGCCAGCCGGATCTTCCGGCCCTTCATTAACTTGCTCATAGTTCTCACTCTCGTATTCTCAGGTATCCTTCCTGCCGACCACCAGCGACTGCAGGTGGCCGGGCGGAAAGAACGACGCCGAATCGATACCGCGGGCGCGGAGCGCGTCCCGGATCTCACCTTCGTAGTCACCGTTCCCAATGCTGCCCGTCTCACCGTACCGCACCACAAGCAGCCGTCCAGAGAGGCGTTCCACCTCACGTTTCCCGTAGCCGAAGAGCGGCCGGACGTAGGAGCAGCCGGAGATCATCTCCAGATGCTGCACCTCAGACCGCTCGAGCCGGGGAACCCGGTCATCCCGGCGGGG
>PGYH01000013.1 GCA_002839575.1 Methanomicrobiales archaeon HGW-Methanomicrobiales-6 | reverse complement strand
TGACCGCGAACGGCGGCACGGCCGGTGCAACCTGGAAGGCCACCCTCGGCACTCACACCGTGAAGGCCAACGTGGACGATGTCAACCGGATTGCAGAAAGCAATGAGAACAACAACGTCATGAGCAAGGAGATCGTTGTCGGAAACCTGCCGGTTCCCATCAGGGGAGACCTGAACGGAGACGGCAACGTCAACTGGGCCGACGTGACGATCGCTGCCGAGATGGCGCAGGGAACCACCTCGTCAGACGCAGCTGCTGACTTAAATGGAGACGGCACTGTGGACTGGAAGGATGTTGCCCTGCTGACTGACTTCTTCTTCGGTAGGACCTCTTCTCTCTAAAGCGTTCACCAGGAGCAGAGATTGATCCCTCACCTCCTCCTGGTTTTGCCACAGGTGCCGCCCCCTAACACCTCTACAGTGCGTGGTGATATTGGTTATGGACGGGTCCCCTCACCCGATCCGGCGAGCCGCATTCTGCAGCCACGCCGTGCAACGAGGCCCTGAAAATTCTCTCCTGAAGGATCTCCGGCTCTCCCGGGGTCGGAGCGGAGGATACATCTATATAGGTGCCGCCCGATACTGGCGACCGAATGGCAGTAGCACTCCCGAAAAACTTCAGTGAGGTCAGGCGGCACCTGCAGGAGCCGCTCATCAGGAATTCGTTCTTCATCATGGCGTCATCGTTCGCCGCTGCGGGGTTCGGGTTCTTCTTCTGGATGATTGCGGCCCGGTTCTACTCGCAGGCAGACGTGGGTATTGCAACCGCCCTGATGTCGTCCATGGGGCTCCTCATTCTCATCTCCCGGCTCGGCCTGGACCAGTCGGTGATCCGGTTCTTCCCTCTGCGCGACAAGAACAAAGTGCTCGGAACTGCCATCCTCGTCCCGACCGCGGTGGCGCTCGGTGCGGGGCTGATCTTCATCGCCGTAGTGGACGTCGTATCCCCTGAGCTCACGATCGTCAGGTCGATCGCGCCGCTCTACCTCATCATCCTCGGGGCCTACTCCATCACCTGGGTCCTTGAAGGCGCGTTCAACGCCCTGCGCAAGTCCGAGCACTACTTCACCCTGAACCTGCTATACGGGACGAGGATCTTCTTCCTCGTGCCCCTGGTCTTCCTCGGTGCGGTGGGCATCTTCGGCGCCTTCGGCCTTTCGTTCATCCTCGGGCTCATCCTTGCCCTCGTCCTCCTTGCCCGGTGCTCCGTGAAACCGACGCCGTGTGTCGACCGGGTCTTCATGCGCGAGGCATGGCAGTTCTCTGCCGGTGCCTACATCGCCGGGATACTGATGTCCGCGCCGAACATGGTCATCCCGATCATGGTGCTCCATGTGCTGGGGGCGGAGAGCACCGCCAACTACTACATCACCTACGCAATCGTCTCGATACTCTTTATGATCCCCTACGCATTCACGACCTCACTCTTTGTCGAGGGGAGCCACGGGGGAGAGATGAAGAAGAGCGTGCTCCGGACGCTTGCGGGCATGTTCGCCCTGCTCATACCCGCTATCATCGCCCTTTCCCTCTTTGGGGAGCAGATCCTCAACCTGATCGGCAAGGACTACGTAGAGGGGATGGCCCTGCTCCGCGTGCTTGCCATATCCGCCCTGTTTGTCTCCGTTTGCCAGACCTTCATATCCATCGCAAAGGTCAGGAACGATGTGCGGAGCCTCATCATCCTCAGCAGTTTCATCAGCGTTGCCCTGCTCGGGCTCGGCTATACCATGATGAACCGGTTCGGCCTCATCGGCATGGGATATGCATGGCTCGCCACGTATGTGGCGGGAACGCTCCTCGTCGGCATCGTCCTGAAGAAGAAGGGGTGGCTCTGACCGCTCAGAGCACCGATGCGGGCTGGTTCACCAGTAGATGGCGGAACCGGCATTGTCATAGACCCTGTGGCGGTTCTGGGTGAACCAGCCCGCATCGGTGTAGGCTGCCGTAGTGACCGCGTGCTCCCGCTCCTCGATCCGGATGCTGTCCCGGACAAGGTTGTACGTGCCGAAATAAAGGTAAGTACCAGGCTCCACCAGCGATGCGTTTGCTGGAATGTATCGCTGGCGGTGCGGGTCGAACCCCTGCAGGAGCCACCAGCGTGTTCCGTCGACGTAGATGGGGCGCTCAACTCCTTCCGTGAAGACCCATCTCGCTCCCTGCACCTCTTTGCTGTTAAAGACCGGTTTGTCCCCGGTGGTCTCGAGCGCCATCGATGTCGGGTTATCGTCCACGACCTGGTAGATGAAGCCGCTGTTGAAGAGGAAGAAGACGACGAAGAATACCGATAACGCCTGATAGGCCGATCCCATGAAGGGAACGGCACTTATCGTGCGTATCTTTTCGGCTATTGCCTCGTAAATCGCTATGCCGCCGATGATTGCGAACGGTGCGAGGAAGATCAGGGTGATGTGGTAGAGGCGGCTGGTGTTGAGCGAGCTTGCGAAGAACGGAACGGCGATACCGGCTACGTTGATGAGGAGGAAGACGAGCGAGATGGCGAGGTACTCGGGCTCGATGCGCCATCGCTCGCGCTTTAAGAGGGTTGCGAGCAGTCCCACGGCTATGAGGCCCTGGGTGGCGATATGGACAAGTTTTGCCAGGCCGTGCAGGGGCGTCGTCGACTGGCTGGTGAGGATCTGCATCCCCTGCGCGGTTGTCGGGTTGAAGGAGTCCATAAAAAGGGTGGTCCATATCTTATCCCCGATCCCGGTGACGGTAGCAAGCGCCGTGCCTTCGGCCACCGTCGAGTACCAGAAGAAGGCGAGGGCGGCAAAGATGAGGATGTAGGGGAGGACGAGCGTTCGGATTGGCACTCCCCCGTCGGTTGCCGGTGGAGCGAGCGGGTCGGACTTCAGGAGAGCCATGCTTTTGGTGATCCAATTCGGCAGCCAGGACTTCAGGCGCTCGGGAATGACGAGCAGCAGCCATGCCGGAACGAGCGAGAAGAAGTAGATGTACGAGAGGCCGTAATGCGACACAATCATGGCGAAGGCAAACGTGACCATGAGAAGTGCCTGCTTGTTGCGGTTCATGGTCTTGTCGATCATCGCAAGGATGGTCAACATAAGAAAGAGTTCCGCGATCTGCTGGCGGGCGAGAGAGATCATCTCCGTATAGAACGTGAAGAATGAGAAGAAGAAAAAGACCGAGAAGAACCCGATCCTCGCATCCGTCTGTTTCTCGACTGCCCGGTAGAGCCCGAGCGGCACGAGCGCGAAAAGGATGGGGTAGAGAATCTTGAAGACCCAGACGGGGTCCAGATCGGTGACGAGTGAATAGATAGGGACGAGCGCAACAACGGAAAGCATCCCATTGGTGTTGTATGGCATGGTCATGTCCCAGAACCCCGGTATCAACACGCTTGTTGCCAGGTGCAGTTCATGGTGAATATCGTAGCCCCAGATATACTCTGATATCAGCGAGGTATGGTAGAGGAGCGAGAGCGCGAGGGTGTAGACGGCGAACGGATAACAGGAAGCCGGGATGAGGCGGTCAAACCCGACGGCGAAGCCGACAGCCGCTATCAGGATGAGGAGCAGGAAGAGGAGCGTGACCATGTGGTAATTATCACGCATGTATGTCCCGATGATCGCGATGCACGGGAAGAGCATCAGAAATGGTACTGCAGGAGAGGAGGGTATGCCTAACTCCGGACGCGTGCCGGTATATTCTCGGTCCCTGGTGAGCGCGAGGTAGAGCAGAACCTGCACGACGGCGACGATCGTGATAAAGAGAATCGCGAACGAGAACGGTTGTGCATACCCGAGCAGCGGGTAGGCGATGTTGGCGGCGAGGCCGGTGAGCATGAGGACCGCAAGGCTCAGCCCGACCGAGTAGAGCAGTGTCTCGATCGTGCCGAGATCGTGGAGCCTGAGCGCCTTCAGCACGAGAATCCCAGGCAGGAAGGTGAGATACAGAAAGGCCAGGACCTCTCGTGCGATTGGTATGTGATAACCGATAAGGCTGAGGCAGACTACCCCAACGAAGACGAGCTGGATCGTCTGGAATACGCGGAAAAACGTTTTGTTATCCCAGTCGTTCATCCGGAACGGGTTGAGCAGGTGCATGGTATCCCTTGTTCTCTGGTCGGCTATCTGCATGGACAGCGTATCTTTTCCTTCGGTGGCGCCTGGCAGGTCGTGTGCCGCATCAATGCACCTACTCTCCGGTCAACCTATTAATGTGTTGCGTCGGCCCGGCCTTTTGCGGGGACGGCCCCCGCCCCGTGCGCGTGTTCCGTCCGGGAGGCGGGGGAGTTCACCGCTCGTTTCCGCCCGCGGGGGCCGTCTCAACGAAGGCCTCGTCAGCACGGCTTTTTCCCTTCCCCGGGGAGGGCGCGAGCTCGCTGTAGACCGCGAGGAGAGATCGTGCTATCGTGGACCAGGCCATGTCCGTCTTCAGTTTCGCATACCCCTGCTCTCCCATGCGCCGGCACGCTGCCGGGTCCTCGAGCAGGCTCACGATCGCGGCGGCAAGCGCAGCCGGGTCGCGGGGGGGCACGATGTACCCGGTTACCCCGTCGTCGACGACCTCCGGCAGGCTCCCGACGTCCGTGACCACCACCGGCCGCCGGAACCCGTATGCGGTCGGTATGACGCCGCTCTGGGACGCTTCGACGTACGGGAGCGCCACGATGCTCGCCTGCTGGAAGAGCCGTGCGCCCTCTTCGTAGGGTATCCGGTAGTTGTGGACCTCGAATGCGTCCCGGCCTGCCATTGCCTCCTCGTATCTGCCGAAGTCCTCGCCTGTCCCGGCGATGACGATCCGGGCGTCCGGGACTTCCCGGGTGATGAGCGGTTCTGCCTGGATCAGGTAATCGAGCCCCTTGTAGCGGTGGATGCGGCCGAAGAAGAGGACCCGGCGGCCGTCCGGCTCCATACCAGCCTCCTCGAATTTCACGAACGGCGTCACTTCGTGCTCACCTATCGGGATGACGTGCACCTTCCGTGCCGGGACGCGGTAGTTCTCCACCAGGATGTCCCGGAGCGCTTTCCCGTGAACGAAGATCCGGTCAGGGAGAACCCTCGATACGAAGAGGGTGAGCCGGTAGAGCAGCGAGCCAACATCCAACAGACGATCCTCGCCGGGGTGCGGCTCGATGTCGTGGAACGTCGCCACCAGCGGATACTTTCGGAGCATGGGGAGGAGCGGGCAGAGCATGGGGTTGTTCACCTGGAAATGAACAACGTCGGGCCCGAAGCCGTCGATTGCGGCGACGATCTCCCGGAGCATCGGGTAGCACGACGGACCGAACCTCCCGGCGTACCGGGAGTAGCCGAAGATGTGGACGTTCACCTCCGGGTCGATGCTCTCCACGTACTCCTCCAAGTTCGTTTGCCATCTGGATGGTGTAGTCGTAGAACCAGAAGGTCAGGCATGCCACTCGCATAGGGGCACTCTCTGTGAAGAGACCCTATATAGACATTGCGCCAGGGAACGCCATTGGGCCAGGTAGCAGCGGACAGGAGGGCACGAGTCCGGCAGGCACCTTCCCGGCGGCGTCTCGGATTCGGGCATTTTCCTTCCCTTTCCCTGCGGCAGCAGGGTCTTCTGCCCCCCGATCCGGGCCAGCGGGATGATGCCTGTGCCGTCTCACGCCGCTGTCCGGTGGTGGAGGGCGGAGGTCCCGGGGCGTGCCGGCGCAGGGAGCAAAATCCCTATCCGCTCTGCATGAAAGCGTTTCGAGGAGGGTCGTTTGGGCTGATCGGCAGGGGTAGGCGCGAGTACTTATAATTTTTGATTTTAATTTCAATAATTATATAATATGTTTTTGTGTTAATCGATATCAGATATGCCGTGCTTTTTTACTGACCGACCGGATTATAATGGCCTATATCCGCGTATAATGGGTTTCCTGAATTTTATTTTTAGAATAAAATATTTATATTGCGATTAAAAGACGGTAGTGATACCTCACAGAGAGGCTGAATGGCATGACAGACAGGCGAAATATATTAAGACTGGCTGCAGTGCTTCTGGTGTGCTGCCTTATCCCGGCATTCTCCCCGGTAAGTGCTGCCGAGTCTGCAAGTCCGGCCACGCTCACCGTGGCTGCAAGCGATAGCACCGAACTGTCGAAGAACCAGGCAGACTATGTCTGTGACGGCGTCGATGACCAGGCCGAGATCCAGGCGGCACTTGCCGCACTGCCGGACGGCGGTAACGTCGTCCTGACCGAAGGCACGTTCAACTGTGCCGGCGTCATCGCGCCGCCGGCGGGCACGACGCTCTCCGGCCAGGGTCCGGATGCGACGAACCTTGTGTTCACCAACGACGGGCGCATCAGCGTCGACCAGGAGTCCATCACGCTGGACGGGTTCCACATCGAGGGCAGTGGCTACAGCAGCGGTGTTAAATGGCTCGGCGTGATGACCATCCGTGCAAGCCACGCGAAGATCCACAACATTGAGGGAACGGCGGACACGAGCATCCAGGCGGTCTACCTCCTGATCCACGATCCGGCGGTCTATGCCCCGACCCTGGAGGACGTCGAGTTCATCAACTGCAAGGCCGTGGACACCGGGACCTATGGGTTCATCCACAACGCCTGGGGGTCGTCCAACAAGGTAATCAAGGACGTCCGCTACGATAACTGTCAGGCGATCAACTGCGGGAGCAAAGGCGCGTTCAACCCCTGGATCACCGGGTTCGACTTTGCGGAACTAAACGACATGGACGGCCTCCGGGTGACGAACTGCCTCGCGGAAGGCAACCTTGAGTCCGGGTTCCACTTTGAGTTCGATCCCACGGTGACGGACGCGGTTCTCGAGAACTGCGTGAGCAAGAACAACGGGCAGAAGCCCTACCCGACGGTGCCCTACAAGCAGAGCGACATGTCGACCCACTACTTCGGGTGCGGCTACTACGCCCCGAACTGCGACGTGACGTTCAAGAACTGTACGGCGGAGAGCAACTCACTGTATGGGTTCTACGCGACGAACGGCGGTAAACTCTACGACTGTGTCGACAAGGACACCGGCGCCGGGAAGACCGACTACACCTACAGGAAGCCGGCCGGCTACTACAGCATCCCGAGCCGCTCTGCCGATCCCGCTCTGGTGCTGGAGAACTGCACGAGCATCGACTCGCACGGCTACGGCCTCCAGGTCGATCTCGCGAGCAACATCCGGATCGAGAACTTCGAGCTCGTGAACCCGGCCGGGATCGACGGCAAGGGTGCAAGCCTCGGCGGTACGAACGGCCAGTTCAGCAATGCCGAAGTGGACATCCACGCCTCCGGCGACCGGGCCGAGACGCTCGTCTGGGCGAAGAACAACCAGAACGTCCAGTACACGGGAGACGTAACCTCCGCCTCCGAGAAGGCGTTCCTGGTCGAGGGCGGAGAGAACGTCCGGACAGAAGGCATGGCGGTTGCGTCTGCCGGCGCGTAAACCGGTCGATACTATCGGGCCCGACGGGGCTCGGTCATAATCTTTTTTTGGTTTTGCACCCGGCCGGAGGGCGGGTGCATGAGAAACTCGGAGAATTTTGATAGTGCCGGCCCGCTGTTCCGCCGGAGTCGCAACTCGAAGACCTTTGGCCTTCTCATGCTCCGGCCCTTTGGCCCATCGCAACTCGCACCTTCGGTGCTCGCACCGTGGTGCTTCCAGCCAGTCGCGTTTCGGGACGTCATACTAATGAACCGTCGCACGTTCCGACAGTTTCACTCCGAACGGTTGTATGCTGCGGGCAGTCGTTTCAGTCGGAACATTGCATGCCCCGTGTACGGCTTTCGAGGGGCTATCGGCGAGAGGGGGGTGGGGACAGGGGAGGGGGGAATACTCCCCCCTCCCCACCTGATGGTGGTCGAGCTCCGGTTCTACGAACCGTCGCACTCCCCGTCAGCCCCCCGTATGGCGATAACGATGCGTGCCCGAAGGGCAGGCAGAGTTCGAGCACCGGAGGTGCGCAGGCCACCACGGTCCACTGTTTTGGGCTTTTTCCTCGCTTCGGCCTTCCGAACGCCCATCGCAACTCCCACCTTCGGTGCTCGAACTCCTGTCCTACGGGCAGACGTTCCTAACGGTGCTCATGCACCGCCCTCCGGCCGGGTGCATTCAAAAGGTATCAGGAGCCTTCGGGGCCACCCCTTTCGAGACCCCCGCCGGCACACCTCCTTCCGTGCTCCCGGCAACCTTCGCATAAAAGGTCTCGATCTCGTGGACGATTGCCTGCCAGTTGTACCTGGTCCGGACGAGATCCTTCGCCTGCTCCCCGAACCTGGCCCGCAGGGCATCGTCGGCGAGCAGACGTCCGATGGCGTCGGCGAGCGCCTCCGGCGTGTACCCGGCATTGAACCCGACGGTGTTGTCGATCCACCCGAGCAGATCCCCCTTGCCCGTGGTCACGATGGGTGTCCCGCAGAGGCACGCTTCAAGGAACGTGACGGGGAAACCGGTGAAACTCGGCGTCACGAAGACGTCGGCGTCGGTGTACGCGGCCATCTTGTCCTCCTTGCTCACGAACCCCGTGAAGATCACCCGGTCGTCGAGACCGAGCGACTCTACCCGCTGCCTGAACTCCTCGTTGTGGCCCATGTCCCCGCCCACGATCACCAGGACAGCGTCGTCGAACTCCCGCGCGACCACGGCAAACGAGCGGATCAGGAGATCGATCCCCTTCGTGGGGTCGAGCCTCCCTAAGTAGAGCACAACCTTCGTGGCGTCGTCGATCCCCCATGCCGCACGGAACCTGCCGCGGACGGGGAGGTCGGGGTACTCGGCGAGGTCGATGCCGTTCGGGACGATCGCGATCCTCTCATCGGCAACACCCAGCTCGCGGTACCGCTCCGCTTCCGTCTCGTTGAGCGCGATAACCCCCGCGGCGCCGAGGATCACTTTCTCCGACCAGAACCGGTCGAAGAGCCGCTTCATCCGCGCAGAGCCTGTATCCTGCGGGAGCGCCCCGTGCGCCTGGAGCACGTAAGGTATGCCGTACTTCCTCGCGTAATGCGAGGCAATGACAGTGAGCATGGTGCGGTGGTCGTGGATGTGGACCACGTCGAACTGCGCGATATCCCTTCTCGCGACCGCCGGCATGCGATAGGGCATCACCGGCAGGATCGTGCCCCGCGTGTATCTTCGTAAATTCTCAAAGTAATACACGCTCATTCCGTCGACGGACGTCAGGCTGTTCGTCGGCAGATCGTTTGGATAGATGCTCCTGTTCGTCGTATAGACCGTGACATCGTGCCCGTTCTCGTGAAGGCTATGAGAGATGTCGTATGCTACCCGCGCCACCCCACCCGACTCCCAGAGCGGTTTGAAGAATGGGGTGACCTGTAATATCTTCATATACGTCCTCCTATGTCCCGTGTCTCAGCCGTTTTCTGATCACGCCCGCATAGCAGTTCAGGCAGAACGGCGTCACGAGCCAGACCCCGCATTCGACCAGGGGTGCAAGCCCGTGCTGCCGGATCCGGTAGCGGTAACTCTCCAGGTTGTAGAGCAGGTAGTCCTCGCCGATCTCCTCAAACCACCACCGCCGGGTAACTCGACCGTTCTGGACCCGGTCCGAACACTTCGCGATCCAGCGTTCCACCAGTTCCCGGGTTTGCCCCTCCGCCACCCCGGGCTGGAAGTCGCTGTTGATGACGCAGGGAACGACCGTGTAGTCCCGGATGCCGTGCCGGTCGAAATCCACCGAGAGGATCATGGTGCTGTTGATCTTCTCCTTGAAGAGCTCGGTATCAAACTGGAAGTTCCCGAGGGAGTAGGCGATCAGGCCGTCTTTGTACCGCTCCAGCCCCTGGATGGCATGCGAGTGGTGTCCGAGGATCAGGGTCGCCCCGTTCTCGATGAAGGCGTGAGCGAGCCTGACCTGGTCCGGGGAGGGATAGTAGGTGTTCTCGATCCCCCAGTGGAGGGAGACGACGATATGGTCGCACCGGTCCTTCAGTGCCCTGATATCGTTGATGACGGCTTTCTTCTTCAGTTTGGCTACGGTGACGCCCGGGGGCGACCGGAACCTCCCACGTGTGTAGGCCAGGAAGCCGAGCCGGATCCCGTTCTGCTCGACGACCAGCCCTTCCGGTGGCTCGTCACCCCGCCCCCCTCCGACGTAGGCGATGCCGCGGGCTTCGAGACCCTTGAGGGTATTCTCAAACCCCTCCCTGCCCATATCGAGCGTGTGGTTGTTTGCCACGCTGAGGATATCGAACCCGGCACCTTTGAGGTACTCGCCCGCCTCCGGCGGGGTTGTATTGACCCAGCGTTTCCTGCTCTCGGTGCCGCTCTCGGAGAGAACCGTCTCCAGGTTGCCGAAGAGCAGGTCTTTCTGCCGGAGTTCGTTCTGAACCAGAGCAAACGGTTCTTTACCATTCCTCATCCAGAGGAGCACGTCCCCGATCGCTCGCAGCCGCACCGATGTCATACCTCTTCTCCTGCAGAACCCCTGCTCGGGACGGAAGATCCGGGCCTGCAGCCGGTCTTCATCGTCGATCTGAAGGTCCCCACCCCTTTGAGCCGTAGCAACGGAACCCCGTTGTCGTCTGCGAGAGAAGTTTTTGTGTACGGGTAATCGTGAATACTGCCTTCCCTCCCCGATGCGTTGAGTTCCAGACAGGTGATGCGACAATATATATTTTGCCCTGATTATGCCCCCGGCATGCGTATCTCGACGCATATGGCTTTCGGGGAGTTCCAGAATCCCGGCGCGGTATGGTGCGGCTCCGGCAACGGTGGAACTCGCGATGCCGAACCATTAATTGCTCATGCACCGAGTATGTACCTGGATCGTCAGGCGGCAGATGATGAGAGTTACCCCCACTGACCGGTGATGAAGCAGGGGGCTGATGCCGCCATCCTGCGGAGGAGGCCTATGCGCCGGGCACCGCTATTTTGTCCGTTTGCTCCCGGTCGGACTGTGCGTCTCCTCGAGCGGCCGCAACCGTTTCCTTCATGAAGATGTCGTGCGGGTGTGATCGTCGTCAACGGCAAACAGGCGGCTATGGGTTTCGGCGCTATTCGGTTCCTCCGGATCCTGCAGCAAAGCAGCCGTTTCGAGACGGGCTCTTCTCTCAATTCGTCATATTTTCCGGTCTATTCGTCAACGCCGATGCTGGCGAACCGGATGCCGGCACCCGTACGGGACTTCGCCGCAGGAATGTATATATGTCAGGAGCCGCATGGCAGACCCAGCGTGGTGTGATGGGGCCGAGCAACTCCTCGGATCCGTTCCCGATCCTTCCTTCTGGCGGCCTACCCGTTCAGAGGAACTCCCGGGAGGTACTGCGATGGAGGGTTTCACGTGCACTGGCCAGAATCTATTCTTTCCGTTGCGGCCGAGGCTTCCGGCGGTGCGAACATGAAGGATCCTGGGTTTTTCCTCGCGGGCAACGGCAATTCCCCGCCGATACACGCTAACGGCAGGAGCAACGACACGGCCGGTCGTGCGGCAGATGCACGCGGGAAGCAGCCTGCAGGGTATGCGCCGTCCCCCTCTTCCGGTCACCTCTCCGGAGGGTGGACCCCGCTCCCGGAAGAGATTCGCTCCTCCGGCGGAGCGCTCATGGGGGGATCAAGCGGCGTGACGGGTGTTTCGGCAATTCCCGGGGCGGAACCCTGCCCGTTCGCGGTTGTCGCTCCTGCATACAACGAGGCACTCGTCATCGGCTCCATCGTCCTTCAGGCGAAGAGGCACGCCGACCGGGTGATCGTCGTCGACGACGGTTCGCTCGACCGGACCGCCGAGACCGCCCGGCTCGCCGGTGCCGACGTCATCAGGCTGCCGGAGAACGGCGGTAAGGCGAAAGCGATGATGGCCGGGTTTGCCCGGGCTCGCGAGCTCGGCTACGACGCCGTCGTCATGCTCGACGGCGACGGCCAGCACGACCCGGGCGAGATCCCAATCGTCGCGGCGCCGGTGCTTGCCGGCGAGGCCGATCTGGTCATCGGCTCCCGGTTCCTGGATACCCGGGCAGAGATCCCCGCTTACCGGCGGGCAGGGCAGGTGGTGCTCACCGGGTTCACGAACCTCTCGGTTGACGGCGGCGGTTTCGCGACGACGGATTCGCAGTCGGGCTTTCGGGCCCTCTCCCGGCGGGCCCTCGAGAACCTCACCTTCGCATCGGAGGGGTACAACATCGAGTCCGACATGATCGCTCACTTCGCCTCTCTCAACCTCCGGGTGACCGAGGTCCCGATCTCAGTTACCTACGACGTTCCCCACAAGCACAAGAAGAACCCGATCTCCCACGGCTTCGGGGTGCTCGCCCGGATCGTGGGGCTGATCGGGTATAAGCGGCCGCTGCTCTTCTTCGGAATACCGGGCGGGGTTATCACGCTCTTCGGGTTCGCTCTTGAGATCTACACCTTCTCCGAGTTCTACCGGATCAACCAGTTTCATTACGTCATATTCACGTTGGGGATAACCGCACTCATTCTCGGGCTGCTGCTGGTCTCGTCCGGACTGATCCTCAACTTTCTGGTATCGATGATAGAACGGCGGGCCGGTGAAACGTAGGACCTTTTGCGAGATGATGATGATCGCGCCGGAGATTATCCTTACCCGCCGCTCAACCCCAGTATTCGGCCAGTTCCAGTATCCTCAGGTAAACTATCAGGCCGAAGAGTGCCGCGCAGGCTACCGCCGTGCGATCCAGGTTGCGGATGCGGTCGGACTTCCGGAGCATCGGGCGGATCACGTAGGCGGCAACGATGACCAAAGCGAGCACTGCGGCTATGGTAGCCTTCAAATCCCAACTATAGAGTATCTCCATAAGGCCGCTCGCGGTGAGCACCCGGACGATGAGAACGGCCGGTGCAATCTCTTTTCATGCATCGCTGTAACCGGACCGGAATCGTGCGTATCGTATATATCACCTGCGGCTGCCCGGCAGAACGGGCCGGCAAGCACCCGGTGGCGATCCGCCGGTGGTCGGGCAAAGTATATCATGGGTGTAGGTGACGCGAGGGTCCATGGCGAGTTTTCTCGGCAACATCTTCAAACTGACGACGGGCACCATGATCGCCCAGGTGACCGGCATTATCCTCATCCCCGTGATTACGCGGCTCTACTCGCCGGAATTCTTCGGAGTCAACCAGCTCTTCCTCTCCATCGGAACGGTGGCCGTGGTCGTCTCTTCGCTCTCGTATGACTACGTCATCATGCTGCCGAAGACGGACGAGGAGTCTATAAACGCGTTTGCCCTCTGCACCGTCTGCATACTGGGGGTATCCGCCGCAATCGGAGCTGTCTTCATCGGGTTCGGGGATTGGTTCGCCGCTTTCTTCGAGACCCCGATGATAGCCGAATACTTCATATGGCTGCCGGTATTCGTCGCCCTCAGCAGCATCTTCGCAATCCTGAACGAATGGCTCTCACGGAAGGTGCAGTACGGCGTTCTCTCCAGAGGCATCGTCGTGAATTCGATCTCCACCCGGACGGTCCAGATCGGGGGAGGGCTGGTCGCTGCCTCGCCCCTGGGACTTATCCTCGGTTCGGTGGCGGGTATGGGCTTCGCCGTTCTCTACATGCTCAGAGGGCTGACGGAAGATGTCGAACTCCTGAAAACCGTCAGGGTAAAGCGGATGAAGGATATCGCCGTCCGGTACAGG
The DNA here is from genome assembly GCA_002839575.1 of Methanomicrobiales archaeon HGW-Methanomicrobiales-6. Lineage (GTDB taxonomy): Archaea > Halobacteriota > Methanomicrobia > Methanomicrobiales > Methanoculleaceae > Methanoculleus > Methanoculleus nereidis. The sequence continues at coordinate 14,738 of PGYH01000013.1, read as the reverse complement.
GATTTCGCGATCTACGGCTCCGCCGGGGGCCTTGCAAACAGCCTCTCCTGGGAACTGCCGGCGTTCATGCTCGCCTACTTCTTCAACCCTGCGATTCTCGGGTATTACGCCCTCGCCATGATGGCGGTGAGGCTGCCCATGGGAATGGTAGGGACGGCGATCTCGCAGGTGTTTTACCAGAAGGCGAGTGAGGAGAAGAACCGCACCGGGAGCGTCAAGAGCGTTGTCCGGGAGATCCACACGAGACTCATCTCCATCGGCATCTTTCCCTTCGTCGTATTCACCATCCTTGCCGAGGATCTCTTCGCCTTCGTCTTCGGTGCGGACTGGCTCACGGCGGGCACGTATGCGATGCTCCTTGCTCCCTGGATCTTCACGGTCTTCATATTCTCACCGATCTCATCCCTGTTCGGGGTTCTCGAACGGCAGAGGAGTTACCTCTCGTTTGAGATCCTGACCCTCCTTACATGGGCGATCATCTTCTACGTCGGCGGTGCCTCCGGGGACCCTATCGCCACGCTCGTCCTCTTTTCAATCGGCGGCACGCTCATATGGGGATCGAAGGCCGCGTACCTCGTCCGGGTATCCGGGGCCGGATACCGGGACAGCACCCTCAGCCTGATCCGGCACCTGCTGCTCAGCATCGCCATCTCCGTCCCCCTCATCGGCGGCAAGTTCCTGGACCTCCCGCTCATCATCCTGCTCGGGATTGCGGGGATGACCGCGATCACCTACTATCTCCTGCTCTTCTTCACCGATACCCTGGTCCGCAGGGAACTCATGGGGATGGCCCAGGGGCTTATCCCCGCAAAACACCTCGACTGGATGGAGCGGCTGGGCCTGTTCCGGTGACCGGCACCGTATCCCGTCCGAAGCCTTCACGGCCCGGCGGGCGGGCGCATCCGCTCTCTCCTCCACCATGCCGCGATCTCATGGCCGCCGGTCATCCAGGCGCCCTTTTCATGACCATACTCAAGGATTTTCCGGTAAAACCGGAGCGGATCGCCGTTCATGAACTCGTTGTGCCAGAGGACGGTGATCACGCCGTGATACCGCTCGACCTCCTCAAGGAGGCGCTTCATCCGGTTCCAGGCCCGCTCCGGGTTCAGGCGCATGTGCAGAAGCAGCGTCCGGTCCATCACCACGAGCGGGATCTCCAGGATCGCCATCTCTCTTTCGCGATTAAGGTTGAACGGCCGGAACGGGTGGCACATGCCGTTTCTAAACCCGATGCAGTCAGGATACCCGAGGGTGGTGTCGTACAGGAATCCCGCTCTCTCCAGCAGTTCCCAGGTCTCCGGGACGCGGAACCTGAGGTAATGACTTCTATACCCGGTTACTTTCCGGTTAAGGACTCTCTCCAGATACCGTTTCTCTTTCACCAGGGTGTCAAAGTCGCGGTAGGCTTCGCACCCTCCATGCAGGCCGATTTCCCATCCCCTATCCCGGAGTGCGGACATCTCCCGCTCCAGGTCTTCAAGCGGATACGCGTATTCCCGTGCCCCCTTTTCCAGTGCCAGAACGTAAAAGGTGGACCGTGCGTCGTATGACTCCTCGAGTCCGGTGATCTCCTCGAACGTCTGTTCCCGGCACTTTCCGGGACTCAGTTGTCCGATGATGTTCCCTGCATGGAGGAGCCTCCTTGCCCTGAGCGCTTTTACGATCTCAAACCCCCTGACGTGGAGGGGCTGATAAACGGTGTCGACGTCGTGCGAGAGGCAGATTGCAAACGGCTGAGATTCGGGGTATTCGCAGGAAAAACCGTTCTCCACCAGGACCTGCGATGCCCGGGGCGCGAATACGTCACGGTGGCGGCTCTGGTAGTACGGAAACCGGTCGAACCGGTCGCGGTCGGACTCCTTGTACTCCTCCTTTCGGGTGAACAGGTCCCATACCTCTCTATCCTGCCTGAGCAGATCCATCATGTCCGGGACGGCCTCTTCCCCTGCATACCGGGGTAAGAGCATGTATACCTTTCCGGGGAGTACGGGCCGGGGTACGTTGAGAGTTCTTTTACCGGGCATAGTTGTCCGGATACATGCCGTCCTTCAGCCGCTTGAGGATGCGATACCTGAACCGGGGATACTCGGCACCATAGTAGGGGACAAGCCGGGGATTGAACCCGGAGATGAACGCACTGAGATGAGGGATGTTTCCTGCCATCAGGTTCAGCATCCTGTGATTCTGTTCGTTGAGCGAATTGACATTGTCGTAACAGAGCAGCGTTGCCGCCCCGGTGGAGAGGTGCTCCGGAGAGGCGGCGGCAAACAGACTGTGAGCCATCTTCGCGTCCCACAGGGTGACTTCGGCAGCGGCCACCTCTCCTGAGGGCATGCTCGCAACCCGCATCTCACCAATCCCTTTCTCTTTGATGAGACCCAGCATGCCTCTAAGATGCCTCTCGCTGACGGGAGGTTCTTTACCCTGTTTTGCAAACGTACGGACAAGGAGGTTCCAGAAGACATCCGGGTCGAACTTCCCGGCCGAAGAAATACCCTGTCTCCGGGCTTTGCGGACATTCTGCCGCACATCTTTCGATGCGGTCTTGAGGAGATCGGTATGCGTGGGCAGCACGTAGGTGTAGTAGACCGCCGGGTTCCACCCCTGCTGCGTGAACGCCCGGATGTCCTCCAGGCCCGGTGCGTTCACCAGGTCTACGTAGTCAAACCCCTGCCGGGTGATGTGCTCGAGTATCGCGGCGATGATCCGGCGCGTGTGCATCTCCTTTGTCCTCTGTTTTGCGTCTCCTATATCGGAGATCACCACCCCCCCGTAGGGAGTCGATACCGCTTTTGAGGAGGCCACGTGGAGAAGGTGATAGGGGCGCGAGAGGTAGAGGGGGCAGCCGCCGATCAGTTTCTCACCGTCGTAGCACCCGAGAAGGATCAGGGTCTGATCCAGCAGGAGAGCGTTCTCCACCAGCCAGTCGCTCGAATGAAAGACTGTCCCCTGTGCCGAATCGGCGACCAGCGCATCCCACGCCTCGAATTCAGCGCTCCCGAGTTCTCTCACTTCCAGCCGTCTCATACCCCCGACCGCCCGGCGTGCATGAGTATCCCCTTCAATTAAGCGTTTCGACTTCCCGGGATCAGCGTTTTTATCCTGTAGAGTATCTGCGTCGGTTTCGAGAACAGGACCAGCCTTGAATGGATCGGAATATGTTCTGCCCCGAGTTTTGCCTTATCCCGGAAGCGGGGGTTGTCCGGGTCCGCTTTCTGCCGCCCCAGGGAAACCCTCTCATAGCCGTTCTCCCACGCCCAGTTGATCAGATCCCAATCCATGTAGTATGTGGGGGTGTAATGCGGAAGGTCGCGGTTGAGAGCCAGGTATCCGAAATAAACCGTCTTTTTGACCGGATCCATAAATGCCGCCGACCCCCCGGCAACGGTGTCGTCTTTTGCCAGGACCGCAATCCTCAGGTGATCCGGGGAGAAGTGATCCCAGAGCGTCTCAAAGAACGAGAGCGGTAGGATCTCTCCGTTTATGTGCATCATGTTCTTCTCGTAATACCGGTAGAACAACCCGATGTCGGACTTTCGATCGATCTCCTGCAGTTCGAACCCCTCCCGGGGGAACCTGAGAATGCTCTTTGTCGTCTTTTTCGACAGAGCGCCCCATATGGCTTCGGGGGGTCTCTTCTTCAGGTCCGTCACCATATCCCCGGTCTCTCCGCCGGAATAACTGGCGTAGGTTATCCCGGAGAGAAGGTTCGGGCGATAGGTATTGAAGTGCAGGAACGAGTGGTCCTTCGTAAACAGCGAGAGGAGATCGTTGAAACGGCCGGCATCGAATCCGCGGTCCAGCACGATGTTGTTCGCGTCGGATTGGGGGATGCTGATCAGTCCCCTGAAGTTCAACGCCGACTCTTCGGCCCAGGGGCTTATCCCGACGACGTCCTCGCCATCCAGGATGAGATAATACTTCAATTTTGGATTGAACGCATCCTCAAGAACCTGTTTCCACTTCAGGCTGTGGAAGAGCGTCCCTTCCGGGGAGCGGTTATTGAATGCGTCCCATCGGTCAGCGTTATCCCTGGATAGCGGTTCGATTGAGTATGTCATGGGGGCACACCTCTCGGATACGATATAAAATATCTTCCACCGGCAAGGCCGTCCGGATCTTCTTCGGCCCGGGGTTCGTACGGGGCGGTCTGTGCCGTCGGACGCCGAAACCCGTTCGGAATCGTGTTCCGCCCGTCGCAACCCCTCCGCTATAGGGGTGCAGGACGGGCGGCCCGTGAGGCCATGCCCCGCATGCGCTTGTTCACGCTTCTTAAGATGCCGTACCTGATGCCGGACGATTCGACGCCGTAGTACGGAACGAGATCCGGGTTGAAGGTTGCTATGAACGCACTCAGATTTGCCATATTCCCCGCCATCAGGTTGATCGACGGATAGTTCCGCTCCGCGAAGTGCGCGATGACCTCGCCGAGAAGAAGCGAGGCCGCTCCGGTGGAGAGGTGCTCTTCCGCGGAGGCGGCGGACCAGCGATGAACCATCTTCGAGTCGTAAACGACGACTTCGGCCGCAGCTATCTCCCCCGAGGATGTTCTGGCGACCCACATCTCGCCGAGACTCTTCTCCCGGATTGCATCCAGCATATCGAAAAGGTGCTTTTTGGTGAACGGGGGGCGGGAGTTCTGTCTCTCGAAGGTATTCACGGTGAGCATCCAGTAAGCCCCGGCATCGAATTGTTTTTCCGTCGTAATGCCCTGTTTTTCTGCCCTGTTGATACTTCTCCGTGCGTTTTTCGAGATTCGGCTGAAGACATCGCCGTCGGTCGGCAGCACATACGTGTAGTAGACCTTCGCATCCCACCCGTTCCGGGTAAACCACCGGATATCCTCAAACCACGGAGAATGAACCAGTTCTACGTGAGCGAACCTCATCCGGGCGATACGGCTGCAGACGGATGCGATGATTTTGTTGGCGTGCAGCTCCCGCTCTCTTCGTTTCGTGCTCTCTATGCCGGACGTCACGACTCCGCCGTAAGGGGCCAGCAGCGCTGCGGAAGAAGCCGTCCTGAGCAGTCCGTACGGATTCGACAGAAGGAGCGGGCAGCCCCCGATCAGGTCCCCGTCTTCGTAGCACCCGAGTATCATCGGAGTCCGGTTCAGGGACGAAGCGGTCCGGACCAGCCAGTCGCTCGAATGAAAGATCGTTCCCTGAGGGGAGGCGGCGACCAGTTCGTCCCACGCAGGAAGTTCGTCGGCATACAATCTCCTGACCTCTACTTGAACCATTTGCGCCACCTGGATTGGAGAGTCACCTTAATCGACACCGGCATTAACACTTTCCGTCCAGCATCGCGGAATACAATTCAATATACCGGCACGCTACGGACTCCCAGGTATAGGCGGCGCTCAGTTCCCTTGCACCCCTCATATGCCGTGCCAGGTCTTCGGGATTGCCGAGCAGATCGAGAACCGCCTTTATGATGACCTCGTTCTCGTCCGATCGGTCGAAGATCAGCGAACAATCCTTCAGTTGTTCGGCATGATCGACGTCCGCCCTGACGATGGGAACCGTGCCGCACGCCAGGTACTCGAAGATCTTGTTGGGCGAGGTCTTCACCCAGTATTTCGCGTCCGGCCTCACGAGGAGGAAGCCGATATGTGCTTTCTCGGTGAGTTTGACGGTCTTTTCCCAGGGGACGTAGCCGAGGGACCGGAACCTGCCGTTATGTTTTCCGGCAAGTTCGTCGAGTTTCACTCTCGAATCGTTGTCGAGCGAGGTTCCGCCGACGAAGAAGGTCACGTTGTCGTACGACCGGATGGCCGCATCCGCAATCTCGAGGAGGAGGTCGACGTCTCTATCGGCCAGGTTGTTGAGGCTCCCGATATAGACTGCGTGTATCTGCGCCCCCGGCTCGACCCGGCGAATCTTTGCATCTATCGCATCAGGATCGTAAGCCGCGGATGCCGCGTAGTTCGGAACCGCTATAGCACGGGAACCCGGAAACAACTTCCTGACCGCGTCGAGATGGTGCTCCGAGACGACGACCGTTCCGGAGATCCACCTCTTTGCACGGTTCTCGTAAAAGACCGGTATGGATACCCGCCCGAAGTGGAGCCATTCCTCGTAGACTTCATGCCTGTCGTAGACCACCCTGGAGTTTTGCAGGCCGGTCTTCACTAGCATCGCGGCCAACGGCAGCAGCAGGGGGTCGTGCACGTGGAGAACCGACGGCCGTCCCGGATCGATATCGAGGGCATCGAGCGCTTCGCGGCACCCGGCCAGTATCTTCGGGCTTAGACAGTACCCCATGAACGACAGCGTCCTGGCTTTCCCCCGCAGAGGCAGATGGTTGATCCTGAACCCTTCCACGTTGTTCTGGGAGAAGATCCCCGGTTTTGCGGACTCGTCCGTGTAGTTGTAGTGTATCCGGCAGACGTTCACCCCCCTGTCCGCGAGATAGGTGATATGCCTTGCAATTCGCACGTCTTCCACCGGGTGTGCGTCAAGAACGATGACATCCATACGGGCACCTGCCGGTAGTGACATCCCGATCCGGTTTATAACTAACGACCTCCGCGAGGGCTGCGATATTCCAGGTGTCCGGCGCCTGTTCTTGCACCGGCGGGAAGAGTCCGGGCAGGGGACACATCGTCACCCGGATCACCGGCGACCAGCTGCTCGAAGATGCGCACGTATCTCCCCGAAAGAACCTCCCAGTCCAGTGTCTCCACGGCGTATCTCCTCGCATTCGCCGCGTGGTCGGGATGCTCCCTGCCGAGGTAGCGGAGAATCTCATCGCCGGCCTGTTCGGCATCCTCGAAATCGATCGTTACCCCGGCATCCGCGTCTCTCACCATCCCGAGGTTGGGGATGCCGGAGACGATGCACGGCAGTCCCGAGGCCATCGCTTCCGCAAGAGTGAGAGGGGGCATTCCCCCCTCGTACTTCGAGGCCATGATGTAGTAATCGGCGCACGCATAGAGATCGGGGAGATCCCGGGCATGGTCCACGCTCCCGAGGAAGAGGACGTTCTGCAGTCCCAGTCTCCGTGCCAGGTTCTTTGCGGCATTCAGGAGTTCGCCCCCGCCGGCGATGCAGAGGGTCACATCCCGGCGTTTCTTCTCGAGGCGCGAGAAGGCCTCGAGCATGGCAAACGGCCGTTTTGCGGGAGTCAGCCGTCCGACGCTCAGGAGGAGAACGCCCTCATCCGGGATGCCGAACCTCTTGCGGATACCTGCCTTGTCGCGAGATGGACGGAACCGCCGGACATCGACCCCGTTCGGGATGTAGGATATCCTCTCCCGTGCGACCCCGATTCGAGCCAGTTCCTCGCGAACCGGTTGCCCGACCCCGGTGAAGAGGGTGGTGGGGGGCATACGGATCAGGCAGGTGCGCTCGATACGGGCAACGGCCGACTCGTACAGGTGAATGGGGAGGTCCCCTACTTTCCGGGCGCTCGATCCGGAGTACGTCGAGTGCATCGTCACCAGGCAGCGTTTGAACGGATTTTCGGTGACGATGAAGGGGTTCTGGAGCCATGCCGCATCGTAGTCGCTGTCTTTGAAATGCCGCGAGACCCGGTACCAGTAATTGAGCAGTCCGACAACGCCCGCTTTCTCGATCAGCGGCCAGTTCCCAAGCCTGATATCCGGGCCTTTCGGAGAACAAACCGTACACTCGACGCCTTTCCCTTTGAGTCGCTCTACGATGTTGTACACCACATTGGCGATGCCTGCTCCGTGGGGGAAATATTCCGTTGTGCAGACGAGCAGCCTCATGCGGGCACCCCGGTTCTGCTGATTTGGAGGGTGTGTTGCAGTCGCTGTGCGAACCTCCCGGCCCTGCCGGCATCGTCTGTGAGCGCGGCAGCACCCGGGGTCTTTGCCGTCGTCATAACCTCACCTGACCGTATACGTCCACGATCTCCCTGCTGATGTTCTCCCATGTGTATCGCTCCGAAAATGCGCGAATCGCTTCCCCATCCCAATCTCTGTCCAGCGCCTCCAGGATCGCCCCGGCCAGGCCGCTGGAATCGGCAGGATCGACCAGCAGACCATACTCGTCGGAAGTGATGACCTCCGGCACCCCGCCGACGCTCGTCCCCACGAAAGGCTTCCCGCATCCGAAGGCTTCGAACATGACCGTCGGATTGCCTTCGCTGAGGCTCGGCAGAACGAAGAGGTCGCAGGCGTTCAACCAGAAGGGGATCTCGTCGTGCGGTCTCCCGCCGGCGAGCACGACGTAATCCTCGAGACCGAGCGAGCGAATCCGGTTCTCAAGCGTTCCATGGAGCCTTCCTGCGCCGACTATCACGCACAGGACGTCCCTTTGCTCATTTACGATCCTGGACATCGCTTCGATGAGGTATTCGTGACCCTTGACCGCGCCGTACAGCCTCCCAACGTTCAGGATCACCTTCTTGTCGGAGGGCAAACCCAGCTTCTTCCGGCACTCCCCGGTATCCATGGGACGGAACTTTGTGCCGTTGTAACCATTTGGGATTGTGACGACGCTCCGAGGCGCGGCCGATGTGTAACGGCGTGCCGGCGCATTGTTGCGAAGCGCGATATGCCGGGCATCCGATTCGGAGAGGGCCACGGTCTTATCGACGGAGTCCAGGATGACCCCCTTTGCACTCTTCTCATAGAGCCGCACGCATACGTCCTTCATGGGCTCGCCGAACATCAACTGGCCGTGATGCGTCAGAACAAGGGGGATCTTACAGAACTTCTTCAGCAGGGGAAAGGTGAGGGCGGTGAAGCTGTAGAGGTTATGGATGTGGATGACGTCGAATTTCTTGAGTTCGTTTAAGAGAAAGAATATGGACGGAACAAGAGGATTTCGCAACGGTTCTCCGATGCATCTCAGTCTTCTGACGAGAATTCCGTCCATGACTTCGAGCGGCCGCCCCTCGGGGACGTTTGCGGTTATCACCTCTACCGTATGGCCGTCGTCGATCAGGCTTCTGCTCAGGTTATAGACGTACATCTCCATCCCGCCGTTATGCGGGAGAAAATAGGGCGTTATCTGGGCAACCTTCATAGCGCACCCCGGAGATTATCCGGCTGGCCGCCCCCTCTCCGGATGTGGGGGTGAAGGCATCTTCCTGCCGCCGGCCTGGCTTCCGTACCTGCACCACTCTCACCCGACCCTGAAAAGAGGCCCTCCACCAGTGTGCCGCGCTTAAAATCCGCCCTGGCGTTCTGGCCGATGGCAAGGGTCGACGGCCGCGGCACCCGGGATGGACGCCTGGCCGTAAGAACGGCATCATGGCGATGTTTTGCCAGTTTACGGGCGCACTTCGATGATGACTTCCTTGAGTGCGAGGATGGCACCGTCCCTCGATCCGCGTGTGCAGCACTTGGCCCGGAAACGAACAAATTGCCGCCAAATCCCAAAAACACGCCAAATTTAAAGGAATTTCCGTCGGACATAACGGGGCGCATCAGGGGGACATCGTATATATTGTTTGCGGGGATGCCGTCCTATAGCCGGGTTTCGCCCACAAAAGGCTCAAAGCAGGACATTCACGGCAGCACCCCCTCTCTCCCCGCACCGTCCGCCCTCATGCGGGTTCGATCCGCCTTGATACGATCCTTTTGTGCGGCGCCGTTCGATCTAACCCGTCCCTCATTTCGTCATTGGGGGAGACGATACACTTCGACGCCGTTGTTTGAGTAAACCCTGTCCGTTGCGGATAGCCTGCCGGTGACGTTTCGAATATTTCGCTCCGTGGGCAGGTAGGCCTGAAGGGTGTCTTCCGGATCGAACTCGGTCTCATCTATCGCAGCCTCCTCCCCGAAGAGCAGCCCGCCGTGCCGGAGCTGGTTGCTCGGGAGAACGATATAGCCCCCTTCCCCCGCCGGCAGCTCCAGGTCGGTCCTTAACAGATAAATGGTGTAGTACGGCAGTCCCAGACGTTCGGAATCGGTTATCTCTTTTCGCTCGAAGAACCGCAGCGTATAGTAGTCCGAGTGCAGCGGCGACCCGCTCGGCACCGTCTCCAGCACATGTTCGAACCCGGTCATCTCGTCCTGGTTGAACGAGTAGCGAATGTAGCCCGCCTCTGCTCCGAGAAACCCGAGGGTTCCGATGCCGTAGAGAACAATCAGCACGACGAGAATCGCCCCGGCCCGTCCCGGCGGCATTTTCAGGGCGATGAGGTATCGGGCGAGGATGTATATGCCGACACCCGTTGCCACGGCAAGAATCGGCAGAAACAGGATCGCAAACCGGTCGATCCGGAGTATCGAAACCGCCTGGAAGATCACCGTAAGGACGCCCGGCACGTTCAGGATGATCGCCATCAACCCCGTTACGCCGAAGACGATCGAGTACTTCGGCTGCTGCTTCCATATGAGATAGACCGCCCCGATCAACGAGAAAAACACGACAAAGAGAGTATCGACCTGATTGAGCAGAAACGTCCAGCCCTCGTGCACCACCTCGGTGAGGACGATGTTCTGGTACAGGGACGGATCTGCGCGTGGGAAGAGATCGTCTATGAACGAGTAGGCTATGAAGAGCCAGTACCAGGCGAGCAGGGAGACGGCAACCATCAGGAAGGCCGGACTGATGTATCTTCTCTCGCCGGCAACCCGTTCGAGGAGAAATAAGAGCCCGAACAGGATGATGATCATGGGCATGGAGACCTGATGCGTCAGGAGGATAAAGACGACCACAATCACGGCAAGGCCCCTCCTCGCGACCGGTCTTGTGACCGCACTCCCTGCTTCGGCTTTCGCACCGCCCATCGAATAGAGCAGGTAGAGGAGGATGAGGAACCCGACATATGCCATGGTTCTCGTCACCATATAGGTGCCGTAGTATATGACGTCGGCATTCACCGCGTAGAGAAGAACAACCAGAAGCGCGATCTGTTTGTTTTTGAATACGTAGTTGACCAGCAGGTACAGGAACAGAACTGTCGAGGAGAATACGAGACCGGTGACGATGAAGAGAGAGGTCTGGAGGTCCAGGCCGAGCATGTGCGAAGATACGGCTACAAACACATGGTACAGGGGAAAGTAGGTGTATGTCCCGAGTTCGCCCGGGATTACGTGCCCTGAGAGGTAGGTGATGGTGGCCATATACCCGTGCGGCATGATATCGGTCGTCCCGAAGTACAGGGCCGGCCGCAGGGTGTAGCTGTAGATCGTGACCACGAGGGTGAGCATGACTTCAGAGAGCACCACCGCCGGCCCTGGCCGTGACGATAGTATCTGGATGAGGATTACGGCGTACAGGAAGGGCACCGTGAGCAGGCCCCACCCGGAATCGGCGGGTGTCAGAAGAAGGGCCGGGATAGTGAGCGTGTACAGTATCAGGAAGAGTTTTTGCGGTGCCGAAGGGGTGTATGAAAACAACACCGGCCGGGCCGCGAGATCGATATCCTCTCTTTTAATTGCCAGGAATGCAAACGACCCGATGATTGCCGGGATCGCCAGGATCGAACCGTTGATAAGGTAACTCATCCTGTCGACCAGGATGCAGAAGATACAGCCTGCGATGTAGGCGGACAATACCAGGTACGGAAATGCATCGGCAAGTTTCTCGAGCAATCGATTTTTCATTCCGCACCCTGCCCCCACTCATGACGCCCCTCGTTCGCTGCTCAACCCTAATAAAGGTGAGCTTGCAGTCTCCGGTGAATCGGGCATGGCGGATGTTCCGCCCCCTTCTCCGCGGGGTGCGGCGGCATCGGCATGCCCGTTCCGGGGCAGATCGGGATGCTCTCGCGACGGTTCAGTAATACTCGATCGGGCCCGATGCCGAGAGTTCCCCGTTCTGCCCGATCAGGTTGTCCGTTACGAAGACGTTTCCCTCCCCTCCCGTCTGCCTGACCGGCGGCGCCAGGTCGTAGTAGAACCAGTTATGGTTGATGTACGCCCCGTCGCGGGGAACGCCCCGGATAGCAACCGGGAATGCGTTCATGGGGCCGGTGGCCATGAACGTGTTGTGGTGGATCCGGATGGTGTCTCCCGCGATCGTGCCGGAATCGGATGTTATTCCATGCATGTCGAAGTTGTGGGGCGACGTCGAGACCCAGTTCGGGCCGCAGATGTTGTAGCGTGCCTCGTAACCGTCTCCGGCGACCCCGCTTCCGGCGATCGCATGCCGGCAGTAGTCGAAGTAATTCGCCTCGATCAGGCTCACCGCCCCGCCGGAGACCACGACACCGTATCCAAGCCCTTTCATCTGGCAGTGGTGGATGTCGTTGTGGTGGATGTACCCGCCGGTCTTCATGTCCGATCCGCCGGTGCCGGCAATGCCGATTGCAGCACCGCTCCAGCCCAGGATCTCACAGTTGTCGACCTCGAGGTTCCGGTAGGCCGAATAGATCCCGAGACCCGGATGACGAATCCTTCTGGTCGTCATATCTGGCCCTTCCAGGCGGATCCCGGTGATCCTCACGTATTCTCCTCCGGCGATGAGTGCGACCGGGCCGCCGGAGACTTCCGCTCCCTGGAAAATCGTCCCGCCCGGGGAGAGGGGGTATTCCTCTCCATCGGGATCATCCGTGAGCGAGAGATACGCGCCTCCCGATGCCGCGGCGTCCGGGTTTGCCTTCATCAGGGAGGAGATTTCCCCGGATTCCGCCTCCATCCTGGCCTGCACCTCTCCCGTCTGCCCGGCAGCATCGGGGAGGTAGTCTGCATCGCCGGTGATGAGGATCTCATCGACCTTCAAACCGTCCTCGCGCCAGTGGAGGGTCAGGTTGTGCCGGCCGCCGGAAAGGTAGTGGGCCCCTCCATCGTTCCAGTGCCAGTCGGAACCAGTTTCGAGATCCCATCGCCAGGTTCCTTCCCCGTCTATCGAGACCCAGACGGGACTGCTCTTCTCACCGGGCGCCGACGCACGGACCCAGAAGAAATACTCGTCCGGCTCCTCGACCTCGAACGGATATACCGCCGATCCAGTCGTACTTCTCCCTCCCCGGTTGCCGGCGAGCGTCACGCCTCCCGGAATGGTTGCTCCGCCCGGGGTATCCGTAAGGTCGATCCGGGCCATCTCGTCGATATGGATGACGTCGCCGTCCTTCGCGCTCGAAAGAGCCGAAAGCAGTTCGTCCGTGGTCGCAACGATGATGTCCTCCTCCGGGTCGGGCGTCGCGACTCTTTCGCGGTAGCCTTCGCCTCCTCCGACGGGACTGCCCGTGGGATTCGATTCGGCGCCGAATGCCTGATCGCCATCGGCATGGGCGGCTGCCATATCCCGACGATCCGCAAAAGGACTGGAAAAAGCCGAATCAGGCGAATCTGCCCCGCCCTGTCCCCGGGAAAGGGTTTCGATGGCCGCCGGGGTGACCAGGGCTGCATAGAGGAGGATCAGAGCAACGAGAACCACTTCTTTGGAACGCACGCGATCTCCGTTCTGGTGCCCGTAAGCCTAATAAACTTTGTCTTACGGGGGTGAGGGGGACGGAGTGGAATGCCTTGCCCTTCAGCGGGGGTAGTTCACCGCAGGCAAATCTCGTTCGCCAGCCGGATTACATAAACGGTTTCAACGTGTTAAGAACAGGGATGGGTTGAAGAAATTTCCCGGCTGTGGGAAAGGAGGGGTGCCGGAGAGTTGCTTCCGGCCAATCCTCCGACTCTTCCCGTTCAGTAATACTTGATCGGACCCGATGTGGAGAGAACCCCGTTCGCGCCGATCAGGTTGTTCGTCATGCTGATGCCGCTTGTTCCGCCTGTCTGCCAGACGGGGGCATCCCTGGTGAAGTAGAACCAGTTGTGGTCGATGTACGCACCGTCACGGGGAACGCCCCGGATGGCAATGCACGTCGGCATCTGCGAGGTTGTACCCAGGAACGTGTTGTGGTGAATCCTGATCGTGTCCCCTGCGATCGTGGTGGAACCAGATGTGGTTCCATGCATGTCGAAGTTGTGGGGCGACGTCGAGATCCAGTTCGGGCCGCAGATGTTGTAGCGTGCCTCGTAGCCGTCTCCGGCCATCCCGGCACCGGTGATGGCGTGCCGGCAGTAGTCGAAGTAGTTCGCCTCGATGAGAGCTACACCGCCGCTGGATAAGCAGATGCCGTACCCGAGACCTGCCACCTGGTTGTGGTGGATGTTGTTGTGGTGGATGTACGCGCCGGTCTTCATGTCGGATCCGCCGGTCCCGGCAATACCGATTGCAGCGTTGCCCCAGCCGAAGATCTCACAGTTGTCCACCTCGAGGTTCCGGTAGGAGGTATAAAGACCGACATTTGTCGAACCTGAGGAAGTTGTGCTCTTCTGCGGTCCTTCGATACGAAGGCCGGTGACCCTCACGTTCTGGCCGCCGATCGTGAACAGCCTGGTTCCGGCAGACGTCTGGTAGATCCTGCCGCCGTTCGATCCGTCCTCGCCACGGTTGCTCGCGAGGGTGACCCCGGCACGTATCGTGGAGGTCCGACCGCTCATGTCGATGTTGGCGTTCTCCTCGACCCAGATGATGTCGCCGGACTGCGCCGAGCCGAGGGCGCTCACGAGTTCGCTCGTCGTGTCGACGATAAAGTCTGCGTTGCTCCGGCTGACGATGTTCTTATAGCCGTCCCCTCCCCCGATCGGGTTTCCGGTCGGGTTGGCGTCCGCTCCGTAGGTGTTCTGACCGGGAGTCGGTGCGGGCGTCGGCGTTGCGGTTGGCCTCGGTGTGGACGTCGCCGTTGGCGTCGGGGCTGCTGCAGCCACCGTCATCGTCTTCGTGAGCACGTTGTTGTCCTCGTTGCTCTCCGTCATGCGGTCGACGTCGTCGACCGTCGCGGTGACGGTGTGCGTGCCTGCGGCCGCGGTCCAGGTT
>PGYH01000198.1 GCA_002839575.1 Methanomicrobiales archaeon HGW-Methanomicrobiales-6 | reverse complement strand
GGGGGAAGGGCGAGGCCGCCCAGAGGGTCTGGACCTCCGGCCGGGTCCTCGCCGAGTGCCTGGAGGCGCTCGTCGGCGCCGTCTACCTGGACGGCGGGATGAGTGCGGCCGCCGGGGTGCTCCGGCGGCTCGGGCTCACGGAGAAGGGGTAAGTTCTCGCCTTCATTCTTCCCCCGCCGTTACCGGCAGGGGCTCTCTCGCCGGGACACCGGCCGGCGGTCGCATCAGGAGCCAGGCGACGGCGAACCCCACGGCGGCGAGGGCCGCGACCCACGGGAAGACCCCGAGGTAGGTCCCGGTCGCTGTCCGGATGAATCCCGCGAGCTGCGGCCCGGCGATGGCGCCTGCGCCGTAGGCGAGGAAGACGACCCCGTAGCACCGCGGGTAGTCGCACGTCCCGAAGTAGGAGGCCGTCGCCGTCGGCGCGATCGCAAGCCAGCCCCCGAGGCAGCCCCAGAGAACGGCGAACGAGACGATGTAGGCGGGCACGCCGGGCGCGAGCCACATCAGGACGGATGCCGCCGCAATCAGGCCGAAGGTCAGCATCGCCGTGGTGCGGGGGGATATCCGGTCCGCAAGCCCGCCGAACGCCGGCCGGCCCAGCCCGTTGAAGACGGCGAAGAACCCGACGAGGAGCGTCGCGAGCCCCGCATCGACCCCGGCGAGTTCGGTCCCGACCGGTTTTGCGATCGAGATCGCCATGAGCCCTGCGAGGCAGCCGACGAAGTAGCAGGCGAGGAGGCCGTAGAACGTCCCCGTCCGGAGCATTGCGCTGCGGTCGCACTCGCAGACCGGCGCCGTTCCGACCCCGGGTGCGGGCGCCGACCATCCCGCCGGCCGCCAGCCCTGCGGCGGGAACCGGAGCGGCAGGGCCGAGAGGACCAGCACGGCGATTAGTGCGGCCCCGAAGATGCGGAACGTCGCCATCACCCCGTAGGCGGCGATCAGGGCACCTGCCGCGTTCGCGGTGATGAACGCCGAGAACCCGAACCCGAGCAGGGCGAGCCCCACCGCGAGTCCCCGCCGGTCCGGGAACCATCGGGCGGCCACGGCGACCGGCGCCCCGTAGGCGATCCCGACCCCGAGCCCCCCGACAACCCCGTAGACGACGTAGAGGGCTTCGACCGACGTCGCCGTCGAGGCGAGGAGCCACCCGAGGCCGGTGAGGAGCCCGCCGACGATCGTCACCCTCCGCGGGCCGTAGCGCTCGATGTATTTCCCGGCGAGCGGCATCGCTATCGCGAAGAAGGCGAGGAAGACCGAGAACGGGAGGAGCACCTCTCCCGCCGCCACCTCCCGGCCGAGCGTCGCGGTGAAGTGCGCCGCAAGCGGCGCGACGAAGACGCTCCAGGAGTAGATGCTCCCGAGGCAGAGGTTGATGACGAGGCCGAGGGCGACAAGCCCCCATCGCCCCTTCTCCGCGGGCAGGCCGAAGATCGTTGGTGTGTCCGGCATGGGATCTACTCCTCCAGCGTTGAGATGTCCCCCGGGTCCATGCCGAGCTCCCGGGCCTTCAGGACCCGGCGCATGATCTTGCCGCTCCGGGTCTTGGGGAGCCGGTCCATGTACTCGATCTCGGCCGGCACCGCGACGGGCCCGAGGCTCTTCCTGACATGGCGGGCAAGGTCGTCGGAGAGGCCGTCGCCGGGGTCCGCACCCATGCGGAGGGTGACGAAGGCCTTGATGACGTTCCCCTTCAGGGGATCGGGTTTCCCGATGACGGCAGCCTCAGCCACTGCGTCGTGGGAGACGAGCGCGCTCTCGACCTCCGCGGTCCCGATGTTGTGCCCGGAGACGACGATCAGGTCGTCGGCCCGCCCGATGACCATAATGTAGCCGTCTTCGTCCTTCACCGCGAGATCGCCTGCCGTATAGCAGCCCGGGATGGTGTTCCAGTAGACGCAGTAGCGTTCGTCGTTGCCGTGGACCGTCCGGAGCATCGCGGGCCAGGGCTCCCTGATGACCAGGAACCCGCCGGTGCCGGGCGGGACCGGGTTGCCCGTTCTGTCGACGACGTCGACGACGGCGCCTGGAACGGGCTTTCCGGCAAACCCTGGTTTCATCGCCTCCCCGATCATCGTGGTCACCATGTGCATCCCGGTCTCGGTTTGCCACCAGGTGTCCACGATCGGGCACCGCCCGCCGCCGATCGCGCGGTAGTACCACTCGAACGCCTCGGGATTGAGCGGTTCGCCGACCGACCCGAGCACCCGCAGCCCCGAGAGGTCGTACTTCGCCGGCCACTCGTCGCCGTAGCGCATGAACATCCGGATGGCGGTCGGCGCGGTGTAGAAGATCGTCACCCCGAGGTCCTGGACCAGCCGCCAGTATGCGCCGGGATCCGGGTAGTCAGGCGTCCCTTCGACGAGGACGACGGTTGTGCCGACGCTGAGCGGGCCGTAGACGATGTAACTGTGGCCGGTGATCCAGCCGGTGTCGGCGGTGCACCAGTAGACGTCGTTCTCCTTGACGTCGAAGACGGTGGTGTAGTAGGTTCCGACTGCATACCCGCCGCAGGTATGCACGATACCCTTCGGTGCGCCGGTCGAGCCGCTCGTATACAGGATGAAGAGCGGGTCCTCGGCGTCCATCGCCTCTGCCGGGCAGTCCGGTGCGGCGTGGGCCATGAGGTCGCTGTAGGCAACCTCCCGGGCGGGATCGAGGTCGACGGCCGGTGTCTCACGCCGGAGGACGACGACCCGTTCGACGCACGACGCATGGCCGAGCGCCTCTCTTGCGATCCCCAGGAGAGGGATGGCTTTTCCACGACGGTAGCCGGCGTCTGCAGTGATGAGGACCTTTGCCTTCGCGTCGTTGATCCGCATCGCGAGCGCATCGGGCCCGAACCCGCCGAAGACCACCGAGTGGACGGCCCCGATCCGGGCACAGGCGAGCATCGCGACGACCTGTTCGGGGACGAGCGGCATGTAGATGCAGACACGGTCGCCCTTCCCGACACCGAGGTGCGCGAGTCCGTTTGCAAACCGCATCACCTCGCGGTAGAGGCCTTCGTAGGAAAAAACCCGCTCCTCTCCCTCCTCGCTGCGCCAGACGATCGCCGGCTTATCCTTCCGGTCGCTGGTGACGTGGCGGTCCAGGCAGTTGTAGGTGATGTTCAGTTTTCCGTTGACGAACCACTTCGCGTAGGGGTAGTTCCACTCCCTGATCTGGTCCCACGGTTCGAACCAGTCCAGTTCACGAGCGACCCGGTCCCAGAAGGCCTCCGGGTCGCGCATGAACTCCTGATACGCCTGTGCGTAATCCGGTGTCCAGGCGGTCGCCTTACACCGGGGGTCGGGGAGGTAGCGTTTCTCCTCCAGTTTCACGGCAAACGTCTCTGCCATCTTCCCACTCTTCTACATGATTAATCATGCCGAATTGCTCCGGTCGATCCCCGTACGGGTCTCGATTCCGTGCAAAAACGGCTGATCTTCGGGTCCGCTGTCATTTCGACCTGTCGGCCCGTGTTCGTGCTGCCGTCCGTATCGGTCGCCGGCACTCTCGTTACCGGTCTCCGCCGGGAGCGCGGTCATCTCCGGGATTTGTCATGATAAATCATGAACAATTTATCACGATCAATAATGTGCAACTCGGTGATAAACGTTGCGGTCAGCCTGAACGGGGGTAGAGGTCTGCAGCCCGGGTTGAAGGAATACACGGGTTCCGGAAGAGATAGGTTGCAAAGAAAGGAGTTCTCGTTGTAATCCGTGATACTGCCGGGGTTTCAAAAAAGGTGGGTAAGATTAGACGACCAGGATCAGCGGCGCGAAGACCAGCGCGACCATGGACATCAGCTTCAGGAGAATGTTGATGGCGGGGCCCGAGGTGTCCTTGAAGGGGTCGCCCACGGTGTCGCCGACGACCGCCGCCTTATGGGCCGGGGAGCCCTTGCCGCCAAGGTGGCCCTGCTCGATGTACTTCTTCGCGTTGTCCCAGGCTCCTCCGGAGTTCGCCATCGTGACGGCGAGGAGGAACCCGGCCGCAAGCGAACCGACGAGCAGGCCACCGAGCGCCTCGGGGCCGAGGACGATCCCGACGGCGAGCGGGGCGGCGACGGCGAGGACGCCGGGCAGGATCATCTCACGCAACGCCGATTTGGTGGAGATGGCGATACAGGAGGCGTAGTCGGGCTCGGCCGTTCCCTCCATGAGGCCGGTGATCTCCTTGAACTGGCGGCGGACCTCGTGGACGATGCTGTATGCGGCCTTACCCACCGCCATCATCGTGATGGAGCAGAAGAGGAACGGGAGCATTGCTCCGATCAGGACACCGATGAAGACGTTCGGGACAGAGACGTCGATGACCGAGAGGCCGACCGCCTGAGTGTAGGCGGCGAAGAGGGCGAGCGCCGTCAGCGCCGCAGAGCCGATGGCGAACCCCTTGCCGATGGCGGCGGTGGTGTTCCCGACGGCGTCGAGCGTGTCGGTGATCTCGCGGACTTCGGGCTTCTGGTGGGACATCTCGGCGATACCGCCGGCGTTGTCGGCGACCGGGCCGTAGGCATCGACGGAGAGGGAGATCCCGAGCGTCGCGAGCATGCCGACGGCGGCGATGGCAATACCGAAGAGACCTGCGACCTGGTAGGCGATGAAGATCGCGACGGAGATGATCAGGACCGGCCAGATGGTGCTCTCCATCCCCTTTGCAAACCCTGTGATGATGGTGGTCGCGGCCCCGGTCTCGGTCGACTTGACGATGGCGAGGGTCGGGCTCCGGTCAAAGGAGGTGTAGAACTCGGTGATCAGGCCGATGGCGAACCCTGCGACGAGACCGGCGACGGTGGCGTAGAAGACCCCGATGTACTCCGCCCCGAGGAGCTGGGTCACGAGGAAGTAGGTGGCGGCGACCGTCACGACCATCGCGGCGAGCAAACCCTTATTGAAGGCCAGGTGGATGGCGCTGCTCTCGGTCTTGTTCGTCCGCACAAAGAGCGAGCCGATGATGGACGCGACGATGCCGACCGCGGCGATCAGCAGCGGGAGGATGATCACGTTCATGATCTCGGCGTTCGGGAACTGCGTGGCCGCGACGGCGACACCGAGGACCATCGCAGCGATGATCGCGCCGACGTAGGACTCGTAGAGGTCCGCACCCATGCCGGCGACGTCGCCGACGTTGTCACCGACGTTGTCGGCGATGACGG
>PGYH01000012.1 GCA_002839575.1 Methanomicrobiales archaeon HGW-Methanomicrobiales-6 | reverse complement strand
GCGGGAGTTATACCGACGGTGACGAACAGGTCTGGACCGGCATACCGCTCTGGTACCTGGTGGCCGTCGTCGACGACATGGAGGCCGATGATCACTGGACGCTGAACGACACACGGGCGGCCGAGGGCTACACCGTGCGGGTGAGCGCGAGCGACGGGTTCAGTGCCACGTTCAGCAGCGCCGATATCGCCCGGAACGGCACCTTCCTTGTTGCGGACAAAATGAACGCCGCGCCACTGACGGACGACGGTAAAACCTGGCCGCTGAAACTTGTCGGCCCGTCCCTGACCAACAAGCAGAAGATCGGCAATATCGCATCGATCACCCTCGAGGGGCTGCCTGATGAAAGCACTGAATCGGAGTGGACGCTCGCACTCGGGGGGCCGAAGGTCAGCGACCTCATCACAAAGGAAGAGTTCGAGGCATGCGGCTACCACACGAAGACCTACAATGACGGGGTCAGCACCTGGACCGGTGTCCCGTTAAAAGTCCTCTGCGGCTGGGTTGACGACGACGTCATGCACGGCTCCGGGGCCTTCAACACCGCACTCGCCGAGATCGGTTATACCGTGATCGTCTCCTCCGGCGGGGAGAACCCCTACAGCAAGGAGTTCACCAGCCAGGAGATCATGGCGGGTCAGCTCGACTACATCGTCGCAAGCAAGGTCAACGACACGGCGATCACCGGAGACGCCTACCCGCTCCGCCTGGTCGGCGAGGGGGCAGTCGGGAGCAAGAGTGTCGGGAACGTCCAGAAGATCCAGCTCGTCGACTTCCAGGAGCCGACGGAAGCCCCATCCATCCGCATCGTCCGCTACGCCTCCGACGGCGTGACCGTCGTCGAGGAGACGACGAAGACTACCACATGGATGGAAGAGAACCTGGATGTTTACGGCGCACCGGACGGTGTCCGGCTCAGGTTCCAGGGACCTACCTTCGACCCGAACGACCTCTGGAACCCAGCTGAGGACATCAACCCCGGCAAGGTCGACGAGGTCGTGAAAGGAACCTCTATCCGAGACCTCTGCGACCTCGTAGGTGGAGCCCCCGAAGGAGGCGAGATCAAACTCGTTGCGTCCGATGGCTTCAAGTCGACAATTAATTACACCAACCTCTACGCTCCGCAAGAACGGCAGGGAGAGGCTATCGTCGCCTGGTGGACGGAGCGGCAGGGCTACGCGCCCGGTTACAGCGACGGCCCGCGCCTCTTCTACAACACCCCCGACGGCATCTTCGGTGCCGACGATATGCGGGTATGCCTTGCCGAAGGCTACTGGCACTACTACTCGTCCGGCGGCATCCAGTACCCCTCGGCAGCCGGTGTCTCCACCAGAAACATCGCGACCATCGAGATCTACCAGGCCCCGCGGGAGGACTGGAACCTCACCCTGACAGGCGCCATCGACACGACCATCACCCGGTCCTTCTTTGAGTCCGGCAAGTCCTGTGCCATGGCCGGACACGATGCGACGTGGACCGACGATCAGGACCAGGTCTGGTCGGGGATGCCGCTCTGGCTCCTCTGCGGCTGGGTCGACGACGCAAACAGCCACGACGCCGGGACGGACCCCTTCAATGACGACCTCGCGGACGCGGGCTACAATGTGACCGTCATCGATTACGGTCCGGACGGCACGAAAGGCACTGATGACGACTTCTCCACCACCTTCAACAGCTCGTTCGTCGCACGGAACAACAACATCGTCGTCGCGGACGAGATTGACGGCGCACCGCTGCCCAACGACGGCAAAACCTGGCCGCTGAAACTCGTCGGCTCCGCTCTGACCTCCAACAAGCAGAAGGTCGGCAGCATCGACGAGATCGTCCTGGACGGCGTGCCCATCATTGTGGAGCCGCCCACGGGCGACGCAACGATCTCCCTTGAAGCGGGCTGGAACTTCGTCTCAACCCCGAAGCGGCTTGCCGACGGCAGCGACACGTTCGCGGTCTTCTTCGACGCGGTCGATACCGCGGGCTACTCGATCCTGATCTACGACGGGTTGGAGCAGAAGTGGGAGGACGTAGCCTCGACCGACTCCTTCCAGCCGCTCGACGGGGTCTGGGTCTACGCGAACGAGGCCTGTACCGTCCCGTTGGTCTTCGCCTCCGGGGAGCCCGAAACCCCGCCCGCGAAGAATCTCGGCAAAGGCTGGAACGCGATCGGCTTCACGGACACCGTTCCCGAGTCCGCCGCAAACACCCTGCTCTCGCTCGGAGACCACTGGATTACCCTGATTGGCTTCGATGCAGAGGCGCAGGAGTACGAGGTATCGATCATCCGCGGCGCCAGCGACCGCCACGGTGATGAGCGCACGATGCAGCCGATGCAGGGCTACTGGGTCTACATGACCGGGGCAGACACGCTTGCTGCCATCGGCGCCTGAAGGTGATGTAGGGTGAAGATACGAGACGGCATCGTGCTGATTCTCCTCCTCGGCCTCGTCGCCGGCGTTGCGGCGGCCGGGGACACTCCCCCCGTCTTGCCTCATGTGTTTTATGGAGGCGTGACAATCGGCGGATCTCCTGCACCGGCCGGGACCGTGGTCACTGCGACGATCGAGGAAACAACCTGCGGCTCAATCCAGACAGTGGATGCCGGACAATACGGTAGTCCCGACGAAAGCCTCGGTAACCGTCTGGTCGTTGCAGCAACCGCAGACCCGGCGGGAGAGACGATCGTCTTCCTCGTCAACGGCGTAGCCGCACAGGAGACCGCGACCTTCGCACCCGGAGCGGTGACGGCCCTCGACCTGAGCGTTGCCGGGGAGAGCACACCCACGCCCACTTCCACGCCCGGTGGCGGCGGCCCCAGCGGCGGAGGGGGCGGATCCTCCAAAGACCCCGGGTCGGAGATAACCTATGACCCGGATGCTCCTGCAGTCCCGAAAGTCTTCACCGAGAGCGCGCCCATCACGACGTCAACGGCCGGCGTGGTGATTGAGTCGGTGACGGTCACGACGGAAGGAAAGGCCGGTGCCGTGACGATACTGGAGGGCACCGTCGCTCGCGACGGAGACGGCAACCCGCTCGGTGAGGTGACCTGCAATGAGGTCGCTCCGGCCGAGGTTCCCCCGGCGCCGCCGGGAGCGACGGTTGCCATCGCACTCTCATGCGGCCCTGCGGGCGCCACCTTCGACCCGCCGGCTGCCCTCACCTATACCCTCTCCGTAGAAGAGTGGGCGCAGATCGATGACGGCGCGAAACTCTCGGTAATGTGGTACAACCCGGAGAGCGGGGAGTGGCAGGAGATTGCCGCTACAGTGGACCCCGCCACGCGGACGGTCACCGCAGAGGTAGAGCACTTCAGCATCTACGCCCTGGTATGGACCGTTCCGGAGACGGTGGCAGCGGGAGCAGAGGGAACCCCGACTCCAGTCGGGGAACCGGCCGGGGAACCCGGCCCTGCACTCCCGACCTGGGCGCTGGCCCTCATCATCGTGCTGGTCGTCGCACTTGCGGCATTCCTCCTCGTAAGGAGGAAGTAACCTTTTTTTGAATGGCAAGGAGCAACGCATGGTAGTTACGCACCGGCGGGGCACAGCCCCGCACCCAATCATTCTCGTGCTCTGTATCCTTCTGGCACTGGCAGCCCCTGTAACCGCAGCCACAACCGAACTTCATGTCGTCAGGCATGCAGCCGACGGCGTTACTGTCCTCGAGGAGACGACGGTCGACTACACATGGCTGGAGCAGAACCTGCCTGTCCAGGGGGACGGCAGAACCCACTACTACCACCAGGGGCCGGTCTTTGAGGGAGACCCCTGGAACCCCGAAGAGGACGTCAATGTCATAGAAAAAGACATGGGCGCGGTGAAGGGAACGGATCTTGCAGATATCTGCGACCTTGTCGGCGGGATGAGAGAAGGGGAGACTGTTAGGATCCGGGCGGCAGACGGGATGTCGAGAGAGTTCCCGTACAGGAACGTCTACGAACCCGAACCACGGCAGGGGCCGATGGTCATCACCTGGTATAAGGCCGACGAAGGGTATGTCCCTGATTACTATAGCGGGATGCGTCTCGTCTTCTTCGCGGATACGTCGTCCAATCCCGATGGGCTCCACGCATTCGGCGTCTGGGACATGCACGAATGCTTCGATTCCGATTACTGGTATTTCTTCCAGCCGGGGCTCCCCACAACCACCGGTCTCTCCGTGCAGTACGTGAGCGACGTCATCATCTACAGCGACGAAGAGCCCACCGGGAGCATTCACGTAAACTCGACACCATCAGGGGCCGCTGTCTTCATCGATGACGAAGAGACCGGTGACGTGACCCCCTGCACCCTCTCCGGCATCGAGCTTGGGAGTTATTCCGTCAGGGTCGAGAAAGAGGGGTTCATCCCATCCGATGAGGAGTGGGTCAACGTTGTGGCGAACGCCGTTGCCGAGGTTGAGTTCAACCTGATTCCGGAAACCGAATCCGGCGGCGGTAGCAGCAGTGGTGATGGAGGGGGGGGTGGCTCCAGGAACGGGAGCATCGCCATCACTTCGGTCCCGATGAACGCGAGTATCTACCTCGACGGGAACGCTACGGAGTTCAGGACAGATGCAACCCTGGAAGATGTCCCCCCCGGCGAGCATACGATCGAACTCGTGCTGCCGGGTTACTGGAATATCACCCGAACTGTCACTGTCGAGAAGGCCGAGTGCACCCTTCTTGATCTGATCTTCGAAAACAGCACCACAGGTGAAGCCACCACCAAAACCGGAAGGATCGCCGTA
This sequence comes from Methanomicrobiales archaeon HGW-Methanomicrobiales-6, assembly GCA_002839575.1. GTDB lineage: Archaea > Halobacteriota > Methanomicrobia > Methanomicrobiales > Methanoculleaceae > Methanoculleus > Methanoculleus nereidis. Next base: position 20,278 of record PGYH01000012.1, on the reverse strand, counting down.
TTCTCGGTCCCGACGAACGCGAGCATCTACTTAGACGGGAAGGATACAGGGTCCCGAACCAATGCGACCCTGCAGGCGGTCCCGGTCGGCGAGCATACGATCGAACTCGTGCTGCCGGGTTACTGGAATATCACCCGAACTGTCACCGTCGCGGAGGCTGAGCGCAGTACCATCGATGTGATCCTCTCTCCATCAGGCGGAAAAAATGAGACGAACACCACCACTGGCAATGACGGGACCGCAGCCACACACCCAACGCCAGCACAGAAGAATCCCCTAGAGGCATTCATCGCGACAATTCTCAACATCCTGACCGGGATATTTCCGTTCTTCGGGACAGGGGAAGACCTACCAACCACGCCGGGGCCGGAGAGCACCCCCGATCCGGGCAAAGATTCCGCAACCCCCGTGCTGACCAGCACCCCTATGCTCCCCGTACCGACGCCGGATGATACCCGGAGCATAAAGAACCACTCAGGCGGAATCTATGTTACGTCGCACCCTCCGGGTATGACGATCGTCGTCGACAACCGGAGACAGATCTGGCAGACGCCCCGCATCGTCTACGGTCTCCGTGAAGGCCTGCACAGCATCAGGGTTGAGAAGAGCGAATCGGATCGGAGCGGCGAAGATTCCAGCTTCCAGTTCGAGACCGTTCAGACCTGGGTCTACCCGGACACGATCACCCCGGTCCATCTCGACGGTGTGACACCCTCGTATAAGAAGACGATCCGTATCGATTCGGAAACCTGCCGTGGTGAGAAGTTCACGATGAGCGGGTCCTTCCCTGCCGCCACCATCCCGGATGATGCGGAGATCGAAGGGGCAAAGTCCTGGGTTACCGTCTCCCGGGACGGAGCCTATCACTCATTCGCAATTCCTTACGGTATCGGAGCAGGCAGGACATTCTGGATTGAACCCGGGGATGCTGATACCGTTCCTATCAGTATCAACTCGAACCCCGAAGACGCCGCGGTCTTCATCGACGGGTTCCCCACCGGGAAATGTACTCCGTGTCGGGTGGAAGGCCTCTCCCCCGGTCAGCACCGTATCCTGGTATCAAAACCCGGGTATATCACTGCCGAAGATGTGATCACAATACCGGAGGGGGCCAAAACCGGCGGCGCCGTCACCTGCACGCTCCGTGAGTATATCGACGGGGATCTCCTTGTCGAAAGCACGATCCCGGATGCCAGGATCTACCTCTACGGGCGATACACCGGGGAGAAGACGCCGCATACCTTCACCGGGATGAGTATCGGTACCTACGAAGTCCGGGTCGTCACTGAGAACGACTCTAAAACGATCGAAGATGTGCTGGTGAGCCCGGGGGAGACAACCCGGTGCCTGGTGACCCTGAAGGAGGATAACTCGTGAACCGGTGCCGGAAAGCCCGTGTCATGGCGGCGATCGCGGTGCTGTTCGCGCTCCTCTCCCCGGCGGCATCAGCCGCCATCGTATGGGGCCCGTACGTCACAAACACCACGGAAGAATCAGCGGTGGTCAGTTGGAAGACGACCTCCCCGGTGGAAGGGTGGGTGGAGTACGCTCCCGAAGGCAGTGAGAGTGGTGATGTCGGCCGTATCTCCTCCCCAGAGGAGGCCATGCATCATGTCCTGCTCACGAACCTTAGCCCGGCGACCACCTACCGCTACCGTATCAGTACCGGAGATGAAACAACGGAAGACCACAGATTTCGAACATTCGGAGAGCAATCGTTCACCTGCATCATATACGGCGACACCCGGGGGCAGAAACCTTACTTTGCCCAGGCCGAACGGCATGGTCTGGTTGCAGAGAGGATAGCCGCAGAGGAGGATATCCTCTTCATAATCCATACCGGTGATTTTGTCTGCGGAGATGAGGAATGGGACGAGTTCTTCTCGGTCGCAGGACCGATGCTCCGGAACACGACCCTGGTGCCGGTGGCGGGCAACCACGAAGGATCGGCGGAGGCGTTCTCCGCCATCTTCAGCCTTCCCGCTTACTACTCTTTTGATGCCGGCAGCCTCCATGTGACCGTTCTCGACAGCAACGATTGGGCGTGGCCGGATATGGACACACAGACCGCATGGCTTGAAGAAGACCTCGCATCTCCGCTCCCCTGGAAGATCGCGGCATTTCACCACCCGCCGTTCAGCTCCGACCGGAAACGCCCCGGAGGGGATCAGGCGATCCGGGCCGAGTGGTGTGGCATCCTATCCCAAAACAACGTCGACGCCGTCGTTAGCGCACACACCCATGCCTACGAGCGCTACCGGGTGGACGGAACAGAGTACTTCATCATCGGGTGCGGCGGCGCACCATTCTACCCCCTCGCTGAGGAGAAGCCTGAAGGGCACCAGGCGGGCCGCGAGCAGACCCTCGGCTATCTCCGGGCCACCGTGAGCCCGGAATCGATTGTTATGGAGATGGTGCCGGTTGCGGAGATCACAGAGGACGGTGAGGTGACGATGTACCCGGCAGGGACCGTCATCGACACCGTCCGCCTTCCAGCACCCACATCCGGCGAGTGGTGGAACGTGCTGGCATCCCTCCCCGGTATACCCGAATTATCGGAATTATGGAGATGATAGTTATGCATACAAACATGACACGAATTCTGCTTGCGCTCCTCTGCGTGAGCATGCTGGCATGTGCCGCCTCGGCGGCACCGACAACCGAACTGCACGTCGTAAAGATTGCAGCAGACGGAGAGACGATCCTTAATGAGACGACAGTTGACTATCGCTGGATGGAAGCACACTTCCCGATCCTCGGGGATGGGGTGACACACTACTACCATCAGGGACCGGTCTTTGAGGGGGACAAATGGGATCCCAACGAAACAACAAACTTCAAGGACAGGGGAGCCGTAAAAGGGACGGATATCCGTGATCTCGCTGAACTGGTCGGCGGCGCCGAACCCGGGGACGAGATCATGGTCCGGGCGGCCGACGGCTACCACGTCGAGTTTGCCTACCAGAATGTCTACGAGCCCGATCCCCGCCAGGGCCCCATGGGTGTCTGCTGGTACAACGGTGCCGAGACGGGAGCAGGCGAGCGGCAGGGATGCGGTTACGTCCCCGACTACTACACCGGAATGCGCCTCGTCTTCTTCGCCGACGACTCGACCAACGCGGAAGGCCTCCACGTCTACGGGAACTGGGACATGCACGAGACGCTCCCGGAATCTGCACAGCACTTCTACGACCTCTACCCTTCCACCGGCGGCCTCACGGTGAAGTGGATCGATGAAGTCCGGGTCTACACCGGCGGATACCACGGAGATCGGGGGGCCCTCGCAGGATCCCTCGACGGCACGGAAACAGGGGCGACGACCGCGCCGGTAGAGTCTCCATTCTCGCTCGTGGCAACGTTTGCCGCAGCCCTCGGAGCGGCAGCGCTCCGTGCCCGGAGAGGAGCATGATCCCGGTACGCCGGCTCCCCCCGACCCTTTTTGCCGTGATGCTGCTTGGCGCCGTAGCCCTCGCATGTGGATGCCTTGGCACGGCAGAAGGTGCCGACGCTCCGGACTGGAACCTGACGCTTGCCGGAGATCAGGAGACCGTTCTCACATTCGCCGAGATCAGGGCGTTGCCTGCCGTCGAGGGCTACGGCTACTCGGTCTCGACGGTCGGGATCAAGTACGGCCCCAACACCTATCGCGGTGTGCTTCTCGCCGATCTCGTTGAGATGGCGGGAGGAGCAGGTGCAGAGGACCTGATCTACGTCTCCGCGGAAGACGGCTACCTCTGGGTCTTTGATCTCCCTCAGTTGCAGGGCGAGGAGTTCTTCACCTTTGATGAGAATCTCCGGGAGATTCCCGCACCGCCGCTCAAGGTGATTCTGGCTTACGACCAGGATGGAGAACCTCTGGCATATGAAGAGGGTGGACCGCTACGCCTCGTCGTCATCGCCGAGACTCCAGACGTCATCACCGAAGGTAGCTCCTGGGTGAAGTGGGTCGATAGGATAGAGGTCCATAGAAGATGATCCGGCCGGCAGTGACGCTCGCGTTCATCGCTCTCGCCATCCTGGCGGCAGCCGCAGGCTGCACTGACACCGAGCCGGAGCGCACCGTCCTCACGGTGATCCCGGCAGGGAGCCTTCTGCACCCGCTCGAGGAGATAGAGGCCGCATTCGAAAATCAGCACCCGGATATCGATGTTCGGATCGAAGGGCACGGGAGCATCCAGGCTGTCCGGCAGGTGACAGACCTCAGGCGGGATATCGATGTCGTCGCGGTCGCAGACGCCTCGCTGATCCCCGATATGATGTACATCCCGATGACCGAGGGGGGGGAGAATTATACCGACTGGTATGCCCCCTTCGCCGGAAACGAGATCGTGATCGCCTACACCGACCGGAGCACCGGGGCAGAGGAGATAACATCGGAGAACTGGTATCGGGTTCTGGCTCGCCCGGACGTGCGGGTAGGGTTCTCAAACCCCATGCTCGATGCCTGCGGTTACCGCGCGCTCATGGTTACGGCGCTTGCCGAGGAGCATTACGGTGAGCCCGGGCTCTTTGAAACCATCATCGGGAACGCCTTCGACCCACCGCTTACCCCCACCCACGCGGACGGGATAACGACGATCACCCTGCCGGAACGGATAAGGCCCGCAGACGAGAAGGTTGTCATCCGGGACGGGAGCATTTACCTCCTCTCGCTCCTCGATGCCGGAGGGATCGACTATGCCTTCGAATACCGGAGCGTCGCTGAGGAGCATGGGCTCCGCTGGATTGATCTCCCCCCCGAGATAAACCTCGGCTCCGCTGAGCTCGCCGACGATTACCAGAAGGTGCACGTGACCCTTGGATTCCAGCGATTCCGGTCTATTGGGAGCGAGCGGATAGGACAGCCGATTGTCTATGCCATCACCATGCCCCGTAATGCACCCTATCCGGACGAAGCGCGAATGTTCGTGGACTTCGTTCTGACTGCGTTCCATGAGAGACGGGCAGGATGGCCCACTCCAATCGAGTAAAAACCGGATGCTGCCATGACGTACCACGCCACCCTTTGACAAACCTTTTTTGGCACCGGCTGCTCATATAAAGGTAGAGCAGCCCGGCGGCGTGGCTCCAGCGGGCCATCGAACGGCCGCCGGGAGTACCGGATAACAGATGCCGGGCAGTATGCGGCCGGGGACATCATCTTCTCCGGCTGCCGAAACACGATGGGGTATCATGTTCTGGAATAGAGCAATGGAAACGATCCGACCGAATGAACTCGCGGATCTTCAACTAAAGCGGCTGAAATGGTCGCTGCATCAGGCACAGAACGTAGGGCTATACCAGAGAAAGCTGAAAGAAGCAGGTGTCTCGCCGGACGACGTCAGGACACTCGACGACATTGAGAAACTTCCCTTTACTAACAAGAAGGAACTCCAGGCCGGATACCCGTTCGGCCTCTTAGCGACCTCCTTAAAAGAGATTGTCCGGATCCACACCACCTCCGGCACGACAGGGAAGCCGACCGTCGTCGGCTACACCCGGCAGGATCTGGAGAACTGGTCGGAGTTGATCGCGCGGAACATGACGATGATCGGCCTTGGGGAGGACGACGTCTTTCAGAACGCAGTTAACTACGGCTTATTCACGGGGGGGCTCGGGTTCCACTACGGCGCCGAGAAGATCGGGGCGACCGTGATCCCGAGCGCGACCGGAAACACCCGCCGCCAGATCGAGATGATCGAGGACTTCGGGGTAACCGCCATCCACTGCACGCCAAGCTACGCCCTCCACCTCGCCGAGGTGGCCGAGTCGATGGGAAAGACGCTCGACACCCTGAAAACGGGGATATTCGGGGCCGAACCCTGGTCGGAGAGCATGCGGGCAGAACTCGAACGGCGTCTCGGAGTGAAGGCCTACGACAGTTACGGGCTCTCGGAGATGTACGGGCCGGGGGTGGCGTTCGAGTGCCCGGAGAGGGACGGACTCCATATCTGGCACGACAGTTACCTTGTGGAGATCATCGACCCTGAGACAGGGGAGAGGCTCGCACCCGGAGAGCGGGGCGAACTCGTCATCACGCCGCTCGTCAAGGAGGCCCTGCCGCTCATCCGCTACCGCACCGGCGATGTGACCCGGCTGATGGAGGACGGGTGCGCCTGCGGGCGCGGGCAGAAGATCGAGCGGATCACGGGCCGGAGCGACGATATGCTGGTCATCCGGGGGATCAACGTCTTCCCATCCCAGATCGAGCACGTGCTGCGGGCCCTCCCTGAGGTCGGGGAGCAGTTTATCGTATATATTGATCGCGTCAAACATCTTGATGAAATGACTATCGAGGTAGAGATGAGCAGAGCCGGGTTCTCCGGTGAACTCCAGGATCTCGCTCGCATGCAGAAGAATATCACCGGCGAGCTTCACAATACGCTCGGCCTCCGGACGGCGGTGAAACTGGTGGAACCGGGGTCGCTGCCCCGGTTCGAGGGGAAAGCAAAACGGGTGATCGACCGGCGGGGGGCAATCTGATGGCGCCCTGGAACCCAAGGACGGAGGGGATGCCGCTCGACGAGCTGCGGCGGCTCCAGTTCAAGCTCGTCAAATCCCTGGTATACCGGCTCTACAGCTTCAACGACTTCTACCGGCGCCGGATGAAGGAGCAGCAGGTTCACCCCGACGATATCAGGACGCTTGAGGATGTCGCGAAACTCCCGTTCATGTACAAGAGCGACCTGAGGGACGGCTACCCGGACAGGATCTTCTCCGCAGAACAGAACGAACTGGTCAGGTACCACGTCTCATCCGGGACGACGGGAAAACCGACGGTCGTTGGGTACACAGAGCGCGATATCGAGAACTGGAGCGAGTCCCTGGCACGGGCGTTCTCCTCCTGCGGCCTCGGGCGGGGCGACGTGATGCAGGTGAGTTACGGCTACGGCCTCTTCACCGGCGGCCTCGGTGCCCACTATGGCGCCGAGCGTGTCGGCGCGACCGTCCTTCCGACAAGCGTCGGAAACACCGAGCGGCAGATCGAACTCATGCAGGATCTCCGCGTCACCGCCATCGCCTGCACCCCCTCCTACCTCCTCCACATGGGCGAGGTGGCGGAGAAGATGGGCGTCTCGATCAAGAACGACACCGACCTTCGCATGGGCTTCCTCGGCGCCGAGCCCTGGTCGGAGCAGATGCGGGGCAGGATCGAGGACTGGCTCGGGATCCGCGCCTACGACATATACGGCACAAGCGAACTCTCCGGCCCGATGTTCACCGAGTGCACCGAGCAGCAGGGGATCCATATCTGGGGCGACCTCGCGCTCGTGGAGATTGTGGACCCCGCGACCGGCGAGGTGCTCCCGACCGGCGAACAGGGCGAGCTGACCGTTACCATGCTGCAGAAAGAGGCACTCCCCATGGTCCGGTACCGTATCGGGGACCTCACCGCCATCGAGGAAGGTGTCTGCCCCTGCGGCCGGACCCATCCACGCATCGGCCGGATTCGCGGGAGGGTGGACGACATGCTGATCGTCCGGGGCATCAACGTCTTCCCCTCGCAGGTGGAGCACGCGCTGCTCGAGATCCCCGAGGTCGGCAGGCATTTCCAGATCGTCGTCGACCGTAAAGGCGCGCTCGACTCCATGCTTGTGCGGGTGGAGGTGAGCGAGGAGGCGTTTTCCGACAAGATCACCGATCTCATGGTGATCAAGAGGGCGGTGGAGCATCGCCTGCGGGGTTCGCTGAACGTAAGTGTGGACGTCGAACTGGTCGAACCGGGAACTCTTCCGCGGTTTGAGGGCAAGTCTAAGAAGGTTGTTGATAGGAGGTCACTATAATGGAAAAATCGTATATCGTCAAACAGATCTCGATCTTTTCGGAGAACCGCCCGGGACGCCTCGCGGCAATCGCCGGCGCGTTGCGTGATGCAGGAATTAACATATTTGCGTTCAGCATCGCCGAGGCGGACGGGTTCGGGGTCGTCCGTGCGCTCGTCGACCGGCCGGACGATGCATACCGGACACTGACCGATCTCGGGTTCCGCGTCTCGTTCACCGACGTCATCGGCGTAAAGATGCGCGACGAGCCCGGCGGCCTCTCGGATATCGCATCGATCCTCGGGGATGCCGGGATTAACATAGAGTATGCCTACGCCTACTCGGGAAAAGATGCGGCCGTCCTGATCCTGCGCGTGGACCAGGTCGAGGACGCCGTCCGGCAGATCCTCGGCCGCGGCGGGGAACTCCTCAAGGCATCCCTCTCGCAGTAACCCGGATCACATAGGGGCCCGGGGCGCTCCCGGACCCTCGGCCTCGTCCTGGCGGAACATATGAACCCTGCCCGTGACACACCTGATCGGGAGGACAAACGCAAGGCCCATCCCCGGCTGGTCCAGTTCTGCGGCGGCGACGATCGCCTCGAGCACCGCATCCGTCCGGTCAGCGGTGACGACCGTCAAGATGATCTCTTTCTCAGGCTCGATGGCGATCCCGAGAAGCGTCTTTACCTCATGAATACCGGTCCCGCGGCCAAGGAGGATGGTCCCTCCCTCGGCCCCGGCACCGCGGGCTGCCGCGAGCACCGGCTCGGACCAGCCCCGTTTTACAATCGTGACGATCAATTCGTTATCGCAATTGTTACTCATGTTTCTTCACCTCGTGTTCTCCGGTAGAGGATGCCGAGCATCAGCACCGAGAGGATGGGTGCAAGCGCAATCAGCGCGATCAGCCCGAACCCGTCCACGACGGGGTTGCGGCCCTCGATCCCCGCCGCAACCCCGACGGCGAGGGAGAGGAGGAAGGTGACCGCCATCGGGCCGGTGGCGACACTCCCCGAGTCGAACGCTATCCCGACAAACTCCTTATCGGTGAAGAGAAGAAGGACGATGACCAGGAGGTAGCCGGGGATAAGGAGCCACAGTAGCGGGATACCATAAACAAGGCGGGCCATACCGAGCGATACGGAGACGGCGACCGCAAGAGAGAGGGTATAGAGGATCAGCGATTCCTTGATGTACCCGCTCGACGATTCCTCGACCTGATAGCCGAGAACTCTGACCGCGGGCTCCGCATAGGTTGCAAGGAATCCGAGGAAGAACCCAAACGGGATGAGCAGCCACCGCTGGTCGAACGCGGCTACGGCCTCACCGATCTCCCTGCCCGCCGGGAGAAACGCGACGTTGACGCCCTGGAGAAAGAGAACCATGCCGAGGGACGCGAGCAGGATGCCTTTGGCGAGGTTCACGACGTAGACTCGCGGAAGTTTCAGGTAGAGCACCTGGAAAACCGAAAAGAAGATGACCAAGGGAAGGAGTGCCTGGACAACCTCGAGGGCAACCAGGTCGATCCCGGCGAGAAACGCCGCTGCGATCATGCGTAGACCAACCCCATTACCATGACACCAAGGATGGGGGCGATCGAGGCGAGCCCGATCAACCCGAACCCGTCTGTGAGGGCCGAACGTCCGGCAAGAACCGCACTGACGCCGGTTCCAAGCGCCAGGATGATCGGGATCGTCAGGAGCCCGGTGGTAATCCCTCCCGCATCAACAGCGACCGCGAGAAACTCAGGCGATGAGAACGGCGCAAGGAGGAGGATTGCGCCGTACCCCACAACGAAGAGATACGCGAGAGGAAACCCGAAGATGATCCGGAGGACTGCGACGGTGATGACGAACCCCACACTGACCGCGATCGCGAGGAGCAGGGGGCCCGAGGGGATACCGGCTCCGGGCACGGCATCAAGCATCTCGGTGAGGACACGGAGGTTCGGCTCCGCCACGATCGTCAGGAACCCAAAGAGGAACGAGCCTGCGACGACCAGCAGGAGCGAGCCCCGGGCGGGCAGTTCCGAGCCTATCGCCTCGCCGACGGGCAGGAGGCCCGCCTTCACACCGGAGAGAAAGAGTGCGATCCCGAGGATGACCATACCGCTTCCGAGCAGAAAGAGGAGGAGATCGGACGGCGGAACCCGGAGGAGGGCGATCTTGAAGATGGTGATGACGAGGATTATGGGGAGGACTGCCCGAAGAACCTCAAAGACTGTCTCCCTGATATCCTGCATCACGCTACCGTTCCTCCCCGGTGCCGGTGATCAGGTATTCTGTCGCAAACAGAGATAAAAGCGGTGCCCGCCGCAGATCAGTGCCGCTTCTCCCATTTCAGGAGTTCGGAGACCTCCGAGAGCGTCCGGCCGCGCCGGATCTCTTCGCGGATCCGCTCCTCGTTCTTCCTGACCTCCATCGCCCGGCGTGCGATCTCGTAGGCCCGCTCCCGCGGGACCACCACGACACCGCTCTCGTCGGCGACGATCCAGTCACCCGGCCGCACCTCCTGTCCGCAACAGACGATCTCGGTGTTGATCTCTCCAAGACCCTTCGGGTCTCCGGCGTTCGGGACGGTCGCCGTGGCGAAGAGCGGGAACTTCATCTCCCGGATATCGTCGACATCCCGCACCGCTCCGTCGATCACGACACCGGCAACCCCCCGGTTCTTCGCGGAATGTGTGGCGAGTTCTCCCCAGGGGGCGACGTCCGTCTTTCCGTCATTGCTGATGACGAGAACGTCTCCCGGCCCGGCGACGTCGATCGCCTCGACGGGTTTTGCCCAGTCTCCGGCGACGGTCCTGACGGTCACCGCCGGGCCAACCGCCTTGACCCGGCCGCAGATGGAGACGATGCCCGCCATCGCTCCTTTCCGGTGCATGGCGTCAGTGACGTTCGGTGCGGAGACCCCTTCGAAGAGGCGGCGGATCGCGGCATCCCGGCTCTCCTCCTCCCGCGGCCGGATCTCGGGCCGGTCGATGGCCTCCCGGACCCGCCGCGCCGCCCCGGTCACGTCGGCGGCCTTGACGATGTTTCCACCAACAATGACGATCGAAGCACCGGCGGCGACCGCCTCGGACGCGGTCTCTGCATCAAGCCCGCCCGCGACGGCGACGGGCGTGCCCACCTCCCCGGCAAGGCGGCGGAGGAGGTCGAGCGACGACCTGCCGATCATCTGCTGGTCGATGCCGACATGGGCGTTGATGTAGTCGACGCCGAGCGCGGCAAGTTCCCGTGACCGGGAGACGGGATCGGCGACGTTGATGAGGTCGGCCATGAGCCGGACGCCGTACTTGCGGGCGGAGCGCACCGCCTCGACGAGCACGGTATCGTCGGCGTCGGCGAGGATGCAGACGACACCGGCGCCGGACTTCGCCGCCATCTCCACCTCGACCGCCCCGGTATCGGCGATCTTCATATCCGCGACGATCTCGTGGCCGGGGAAGCGTTCCCGGAGCGTCCGCACAGCCTGCATCCCCTCGCTCTTGATCAGGGGTGTCCCGACCTCAATCCAGTCCGCACCGCCGCGGATCGCCTCATCTGCGATCTCAACCGCACGATCAAGCTCGAGGAGATCGAGCGCCACCTGGAGAGTGGGTGTTGCCATGCAGTACAGTATGGCGAGGGTTCTATTTATCTGGTGCCGGGCCGGGGAAACCTATATGCCGTGAGATGCTTGAGGGGGGCGCCGGCACGGATGTGATGACGGATGGTCGAAATCGGTTATAAACTTGCATGCGAAGAGCACGGCCCCCTTGATCTGGTCTGCAACGCCCGCCAGGCGGAAGATACCGCCTTTGCGTTTGCCATGATATCAGATCATTACCACCCCTGGACGAGCAGGCAGGGGCAGAGCCCGTTTGTCTGGGGCGTCATCGGCGGCATCTCGCAGGTGACGGCGGATCTCCGGCTGGTGACGGGTGTCACCTGCCCGACGATACGGATTCACCCCGGCATCATCGCCCAGGCCGCCGCAACCGCCGCCATGATGATGCCGGGACGGTTTGCCCTCGGCCTCGGGTCGGGAGAGAACCTCAACGAGCACGTCTTCGGTGACCGCTGGCCCCCAGCGCCGGTCAGGATCGAGATGCTCGAGGAGGCGGTGGAGGTGATCCGGGTGCTCTGGAAGGGCGGGATGCAGGACTATTACGGCGCCTTCTACACGCTCGAGAACGTGCAGGTCTTCTCGCTTCCGGAGGAGCTCCCTCCGATCTACATCGCGTCGGAAGGTCCGATCAGCGCGTCCCTGGCCGCGCGGGTCGGCGACGGGTTCATCAACCCGGGCAGCAACGCCGAGGAGAACCTCATCATCTTCCGCGACTCGGGGGGTGGCGATAAACCGGCATACATCGAGAACTCGGTCTGCTGGGCCCAGACCGAGGAGGAAGGGCAGAGGACGGCCTACGAGCAGTGGCCGATCCCCGCAAACACGGGAGAACTCAACCGGCTCCTCCCCACGCCGACCCACTACGAGCAGGCGGCAAAGATGGTGACGCCGGAGGACGTGGCGGAGCACGTCGTCTGCGGCCCAGACCCGGAGGCGCATATCAAGAAGATCGAGGAGAGCATCGGGAAGGGGTTCGACCACGTCTGCATCCACCAGATCGGGCAGCAGCAGCGGGAGTTCATGGAGTTTTACGCGAAGGAGGTTCTGCCGCATTTTGGGAAATGACGGCGCTACAGAAGAGGGTTTTGGAGGCACAAACCCGGGCGAGGGCAAGCCGCGGTAGGCGGAAAACACCAGTGATTGTGGGTCTTGCCAAGTAAAACCTACAAATGAGGAGAGATCCCAGTGCAGTGGACCGTGGGGCTACGCACCTTCGGTGCTCAAACTCCTGCCGTTCCAGCAATCGTTCCCCGCCCCGGGGGCGGGGGCAGTCATGGCGATATCCCCACGGTCCACTGCACCGGGACTTTTCCCTCGCTTTTTTCGCATTTTGGCTGTCGCCACTCGCATCTGGCAGCGTTTGTACTCCTATCTTTCGACCCGTTAGATCTCCATATGCCGTTCTTCGGAGTATCGCCTGCCCAATGCACGGATTTCAAGGGGATATCGCCCTTGGGGGTGGGGCTGACGGGGAGGGGGGAGCATCCCCCCTCCCCTGTCTCCAGCCCATAATTGTGATGCTACGCTCACATGTGACAGCAGGCGGAACGTCCTGATCTTAAACATTCTATGCCACTAACCACCCCCGGGCAAAGCCCCCCAGACCAGCCCAAAAAAAGTTATAATTCCTCCGGATCCTCCAGATCCGTCCGCACCCGGCAGATGCTCTCGACCGGCAGGACGAAGATCCTCCCGTCGCCCGGCTTGCCGGTCCGGCCGTTCGCCCGGACGATCCCGACGATCCTCTCGACATCGCCGTCCCTGACGACCATATCGATCTTCACCTTCGGGATGAGCTCGACCGGCACCGTCTTTCCCCTGAACCGGAGGGCGATACCCTTCTGCGCCCCCCGCCCCATCACCTCGCTCACGGTCATCCCGTAGATGCCGTCGGCCTCGAGCGCCGCCCTCACGGCATCGAACATCTCGGGCCTGATGACTGCGGTAACCATCTTCATTCACACCACCTCACACCCGCACGGACTCGCCATGCTGGGCGATGTCCAGTCCGACATACTCTTCCTCCTCGGTGACGCGCAGCCCCATCGCCAGATCGACGACCTTTGCGATGACGTAGGTCACGCCGAACGAGTAGGCCACGACCACGGCCACATCCAGCATCTGGATGAGAAACTGGGCCGGATTTCCATACAGCAGACCGTCCACGCCGCCGATAGCCGCGACCGCAAAGACTCCGGTTGCGAGGGCGCCGAAGATGCCTCCCATGCCGTGGATCGCCCACGCATCGAGGCTCTCGTCGAGTCCCTCACGAACCCGGAAGAGCAGAGCGCCGTAGCAGACCAGACCGGCAGCGGCCCCGATCGGAATCGCGGCCATGGGCGTGACGAACCCGGCCGCCGGAGTGATGGCGACGAGCCCGGCAATCGCCCCGCTGATGATCCCGACCGAACCCGGTCTGCCGCGAACCCAGGCGGCACAGAGCCAGGCAAGTGCCCCGGAAGCGGCGGCGATGTTCGTCGCGACGAACGCGTTTGCCGCAAGGCCGTCCGCGGCAAGAGCGCTCCCGGCGTTGAACCCGAACCACCCGAACCAGAGGAGCGCCCCGCCGAGGAGAACCATCGGAATGTTGTTCGGCTCCATGCCGTGGCCGCCGAACCCGAGACGCTTCCCGATGACGAGCGCGAGCGCCAGCGCCGAGAAGCCGGAACTGATGTGAACGACCGTGCCGCCGGCAAAGTCGAGCGCACCGAGCTGAGCCGCCCATCCGCCGCCCCACGCCCAGTGAGCAAGCGGGTCGTAGACCAGCGTCGTCCAGAGCAGGCCGAAGACGACGAACGAACTGATCTTTATCCGTTCCGCAACCCCGGACGTCACGATTGCAAGCGTGAGACCCGCAAAGACCATCTGGAAGGCCATAAAGAGCAGGTCCGGGATGCCGTCGCCGTCCATCCCGACACCCTGCAGGAAGGCGTACTCCAGACCCCCGATCAGCCCGTTGATGTCGGCGCCGAAGGAGAGGCTGTAGCCGCAGACGACCCACTGGATGCTGACAAGGGCAAATGCGATGAACGAGAGTGCGATCATCGAGATGAAGTTCTTCCGGCGCACGAGCCCTCCGTAGAAGAGCCCCACTCCCGGGGTCATCAGCATGACCAGTGCCGTACAGACCAGGATAAACGCCGTAGCGCCGGAGTCGATCATGCCCCGGCCTCCCGGCTCACCCACAACGTGTTCTCGCCATTCATCGGAAGGAAGTTTCCTTCTTACCAATATAAATTTTTCTATTTTCGCGCGTAACGGAAGGACTGATGCATCTGGAGGTACAAATCATATCTGCGTGATGCGATGATCACGAAGAGCGATGTCCGGCGGGTCTGCGCCCGCCTGCGGTCAGCAGGGAGCCAGAGAGAACTCGCAAAGATCCTCTACCGTGAGGTGTCCGGCTACTCGCTCTTCGACCTCCAGGAGATGCGGGGGAGGGTGGAGCGCGACCTCCGGTCCGTTCCCGCCGGATACCGGCGACGCCTCTACCCGAGCGTGATGGAGCAGATCTTTACGACGCATCACACCCTCATCGTCGCCGCCCGCCGGGGAGATCCGGGAGACGGGGAGAGGCCGCTCCCGGGCGAATACCAGGACTTCTGCGATATGGTCGAGAAGACATGCCTTCGCGGAGACGAAGGGGAGCGGCACCTCGAACTCCTCTACTTCCTCCTTGCCGCCTTCAACATCTTCGTCCTCGACCGCCCCGCTCACCCCGTGGGCACGCCGTTTCCCGGCGGATTCGAGGTCGAGGCCAGGAACGGGGAATACCTCTGCCCGATCAGGGAGAAAGCCGACGACGTCGAGAACGCCCTCTGCCCCTACTGCCCGGCCAAACAGAGCGACGGGTGAGAGAGCCATCTGGTACCGCCTGGACGCCTCAAACGGAGCAAAAAAGTAATATCTCTTATACCAGCCTACTCTTCCTCGTAACGCTCGAAGAACGTGACCTCGTCGAGGATCTTCTTCTTCGCGATCTGGATCTCCTCGGGGTATCCCGCGGGCACGAGAGATACAAGTGTGTATTCCTCCGGGACATTGAGGAGTTTCCGGACATCCTCGGCATAATCCTTCTTCTCCCCCGCAACCCAGCAGGACCCGACACCCCACGCCTGGAGCGCGAGGAGGAGCTGCATCGTCGCCGCACAGCAGTCTTCGAGGTAGTACTTCGCATCCCTCTTCCCGAAGACGGCGAAACAGATGGGGGCATCGGCGATGAACCTGGCGTTCTCGGCGAGATCGGCAATCGCCTGCAGCGTATCGCGGCTCTGGATTGTCCCGAAAAGCCAGGGCTGCTCGTTTCGTGCGGTCGGGGCAAGCCGTGCGCAGTCGAGGGCGTCTTTGATGGTTTTCTCCTCGATCGGACTGTCCTTGTACTTCCGAACGCTGTGCCTGCTCCGTATCACGGTGACACCGAGATTAACCGTTCCACCAATCGGACTCATGCAACGATGGTGGGCACTCCAGGCCTAAATACCTTGGGGAAATGGAGTAAGGAAGGGGGCGGCAAAAAGGCCGACCTAGAAGAGGCCCTGTATCGTCTCTACCATGTTCGAGAAGCCCTCGACGATGACCACAGTCGGGTCGATTCCGAGAACCGGGAAGATGAAGAGGAAGTAGAGGATTGTGCCGAGCGTGCTCCCGACGTTCGCGAGGGCTGCAACCAGCACCACTCTAAAGAGCGGAATCCGCCGCATCTCTGTGAGAGTCTCCGCCTCAATGATTTGCCGGAATTCTCCCGCAGCAGGCTTCCTGATCTTCGCCTCGACGATGGCGGCAAACCATCCCGCCGCAAGCAGCGGGTTGAGCGATGTCATCCAGGAGACCGCAAACGCCGTGGCGGCCGAGAGAGGATGCCCGCCGGCAACCAGGGTGAACACAGCACACAAAACCCCGTTGATCAGAACCCAGTAGAGGAGAGCGGTCAGCAGGACGTCGAGCCCAAGACCCGAAAAGGCTATCGCGGCGATCAGGAGGAGGAAGAGGGCGGTGACGCCCGCCCCGAGGATCTTCGCCCACGGGAGACCCTTCACCCCGGCTGTCAGGGAGGGGAGCGGCGGCAGCGTCTCCGGTGCGTCCAGATATTGCTGCACACCCAGGATATGTCCAGCACCGACGACGGCGAGCACCCGCTCGTACCGACCCGTGAGCATCAGAACCTGGTGGGCCAGATAGGCGTCCCGTTCGTCAATCAGGGCCTGGGCGCCCTGGGGGGAGAACTTCCGGAACTCTTCCATCGCAGCGCTCACCACGTCTTGATCTGTGAACTCGTCGACATCGATCTTTTGCCCCTCGACGCTCACGAGCGAATATATCAGGGCTCCGATGAGCTTGATCTTCTCCCAGATACCCATCTTGCCCCAGAACCGGGAGAGCGTGATCCGGATGTCCCGGTCGATGAGCGCCACGGGCTTCTGGTGCGCCTCGGCTTCTTCGACGGCGGCGAGCATCTCGGCACCGGGCTTCACGCCCGTTTCGGCACCGATTCGCTGCTGGATGTAGGTGAGCACCCACTGAACGAGAAGCTGGCCGAAGTTCCCGCCCTTCAGGATCTCCCCCACCGAGGGTTCGGCCGTCTCCTCTGTGAGCGATATGAACCGCCCCCGGTCGAGCTCGACGCCGACGATATCGGGCTGGAACTCCTCTATCGCGGACCGAACCTCCTCGACACTCTTCTGCGAGACATGCGCCGTCCCGACGAGGCGGATCTCAGCCATCAAGCACCTTCACGCCTTCGCTGTCGATCACGACGCGCTTTCCCGGCGGCACCGTCGCTTCATGGAAGACGGCGCGGATACCGTCTTCCTCTACCCCCTCAGCAACCTGCCGCCTGCAGAGATCGGCCGCCGCATTGCGCGCATCGTAGGGAGAGAGCGGCGTACCGAGGCCGGGGCACTCCGAGACCCGCAGGTCATCGTCCACCAGCATAAACGGGTAGGTGCGGCAGATCCAGGGGCGGTGAGCGTAGATCGAGCACCGCCCGTCCTGGAGGAAGATGCAGGCATCGGCCGTTCGCCTGAGACACCATGCAAGGGTGTACTCCGCGCCGTTATCGGTGCCAATGAAGTCGGGGTAGGGCTCGGCAACCTCACCCCAGGCCATACCGGTCGCCGCCATGATCGTCCGGACCTCGGCAGGGCTCACCAGCACGAGGTTCGAGTCCTCCGCAACCCGCCGGCAGCAGGCGCCGCACCCTCTGCAACGAAATCCAATCGACCCGAGTTGAGCCGCAACGTCATCTACTCCGAGCATATCCTGTCAAAATTCTCAAAGAGAAGCCGTCCGTTGACGGTATGGCTGACCTCCGGGTGCCACTGGATGCCGTAGAGGTGTTCATCGGGAGATGCAATCGCTTCCACGCCGCAGATGGACGATTTTGCAAGCCGGACAAACCTTTCCGGCACAACCGAGACCTCATCCGCGTGCGATGCCCATACCTGCATCCGGTCGGAGTAGCCCTGGAGGAGAGGGCTTTGTTCGAGGATCTCAACCTCGACCGCACCGAACCCGCCGCTCGCACCCCGGCGAACCGCACCGCCCCGGGCCGTCGCCATGATGTGCAGCCCAAGGCAGATGCCGAGAACAGGAAGACCGAGATCGAGGTATGCCGGAGCGACGCCGGCGCGCTCAAGGGTCGGGCCGCCGCCGAGGATGATCCCCCGACACCCCCGGGCAACCTCGGCCGGCGGGGTCTCGTTTGAGACCATCGTGGCCTCGATATCCATGTCACGAAGCGTCCGGAGGATCAGGTGGTTGAACTGTCCGTGATTGTTGACCACATAGAGTGGAAGCATTGCTTATAGATGGATGTAAAAAGGTATAGTCCTTCCCTCAGGCGTACTTCTCGACGAAATCGAAGACTTTCCGGGTGATCTCCTCGGGCTCGTGGCCCATGAGGAACGCGAGCGTCAGCGCCCCTCCGGCCCCCATCCCCTCCTTGACTTCGCCGATGCAGTAGCGGGCGAGCCCGACGTGCCCAAGCTCGGCGAAGTTCGGATCGACGTAGCACGCGACGGTGCCGACATCGGCAACCGACCGGACGAACCCGGCGGAGGGATCGTCCCTGACGTAAACCGTCGTCGCAAGACCGGGCACCCGTCTTCCGAGCGCTTTCAGGATGGCCGCAACGGCAAGCATCTGGGTTCCGCCGGCAAAAAGGATCTCGCCGGCATAGGTGCTCGCGATCCCCGCCGCCACCGGCATCATGGGATCGCCCGCGGCACGAAGGATCTCGAGGGGGCCCCTTGCACCCGTCGCGTCTATCCGGACGAGCGCTTCCCGGCAGACGGCGTCTTTCAGGCCGAGGGGGTTCTCTGCAAACGCGCTGCTGACCGAGGCATCATAACCGAGCGCCCGGAGAACGCAGAGAGCGGTGGTCGTCCCGCCGGGGACGCACTCCCCAAGCATCAGAAAGTCGCTGTACTGCGAGAGCAGCCTCCCAACCGCTTCGCCCCGCTCAAAGAGGAGCGCCGCCTGCGGCACCGCGTCCTCCTTCCTCGGATCGCCGCCCGGGCTCCCGTAGACGTCAAGGCAGGGGACGGTGGGGGTATGGGCGAGCCCCGCGTTGATGATAACGGGGGCAAGCCCGGTCAGTTCTACCATCGACCGGGTGATGCTCGCCGGCGTCGGGCAGCCGGTGGGGGTGTTCGGCCGGGCCGCGACGCTCGTGATCGCACCGGTCGTGACGAGCTCCGCATCCAGGTTCGGGGTGAGCAGGGTCTTTTCGGGGGTCGGCCCTGCGCCGGATATGCCGGGGACGGTGGAGAGCATGGTGTTGCCGAGGACGAGTGCCAGCATCGGACGCTCGGGCCTTATCTCGGGGTCCTGTGAGAGGAACGGGTTAGACATCTGGTACAGGGTAGGCGCCGCGGGATAGAAGAGGTTGCTGTCGGAGCGTGGTGGTCGGGCGTGGGCGGGGAGGGGGGCGCAGTGGAGGGGCGTGGCGGAGCATCGCGATCTGGCGGTGCTCGCACTTCGGCACCTCAGAGCGTCGCACTCGAAAACGCTTCGCGTTTTCTCGAGCTCCGGCCGTTCGCACCGTCTGGTGCGAGCGCCAGTCGCTGCTCGCACCTGCGGTGCTCAACCTCCGCTCCTCGAAGACCTTCGGTCTTCTCCGAGCGTCGCTAATACCAAACCCAAAAATACCTCCCCAAACCAAATACTTCAACAATGTTCGAGATAGAGCGCAGATTGGAAGAGAAAGGCATCGTAAGGAGAGATATCGTCGGCGCCGCGATGGAACTCTACGTCCCCCACGGGATAGGGGCGGATGAGGCCGCGCGCAGGCTTGACGCAAAGATCGTGAAGGCGCTTGAGGATCCAAACATATCATCGCTCCTCCTCGGGGCCCTCCTGCTCGAGGACGAGCTCTACGTGAAGCGGAAAGACTCCGAGATCGCCGACGACCCGGTCTTCCTCCTCTCCGACGAGATCATCGGGATGGCCATTGCCGAGGTGATCGGGGGGACTTATGCGCGGTTCGAGTTCACCCGCTACGACCAGAAGAAGCCGGGGATCCTGAGGAAACTCGGACCGTTCCTCGACGATGCCGTCGCCGGGCTGATCGCCGGCTGCACGTCGCGCCTCTACAGCGAGTCGATGGGATCGATGTGAAATCGGTCCTCGCCCTCCTCCAGTTCTGCACCTCGCTCCCCCTCGGGAGACCGGTCGACTTCGAGCACTTCGCCCGCCGCTCCTACCTCTACCCGCTCGCCGGGTACGTCATCGGCGGGGTAGCGGCCGGCATCACGTACTGGATAGCATCCCCGACGGTGGGTGCGGCCGTCGCCCTCGCCGTGGTGCTTCTTCTCTCCGGGTGCAACCACTTCGACGGGCTGCTGGATTTCGGCGACGGGCTCATGGCCCACGGGAGCCGGGAGAAGAGGATTGCGGCCATGACCGACCGGACCACCGGGGCCGGGG
>PGYH01000197.1 GCA_002839575.1 Methanomicrobiales archaeon HGW-Methanomicrobiales-6 | reverse complement strand
TCGAGAAGGTGAAAGCAGAGTTCGAAGCCGAACATTCCGGCGTCACCGTGCTTCTCGAACCCGCCGGCAGCGTCGACTGCGTCAAGAAGATCACCGAGAACGGCAAACCCGCCGACGTCCTCGCCTCCGCCGACTACGCCCTCATCCCGCAGATGATGGTGCCCGACGACGCCGACTGGTACCTCACGTTCGCGAAGAACCGGATGGTGCTCACCTACGCAAGCGACAGCAAGTACGCGGACGAGATCACCGCCGAGAACTGGTACGAGATCCTCGACCGTGACGGCGTCCGGTGGGGCTTCTCCGACCCGAACTCCGACCCCTGCGGCTACCGCACCCCGATGGTGATCCAGCTCGCCGAGGCCTACTATGAGGACGACCAGATCTTCGAGACCCTCGTCAGCGAGCACAGCGCGATCACCGTCACCGAAGAGGGCGGGGTTTACACGATCCATGCCGCCGACCCGAGTCCCGACAGCACCACCCTGACGATCCGGCCAAAGAGCGTCGAACTCGTCCAGATGGTTCAGGCCGGCGGACTTGACTACGCCTGGGAGTACCGGAGCGTTGCCGTCCAGAACGACCTCGAGTTCATCGAACTCCCTGAGGAGATCGATCTCTCGTCGATAGACTTCGCGGAGAACTACGCGACCGTCCAGACCGAGGCGAAGAAGGGCGACGGCACCACGCTCTACGTCGGCTCGCCGATCGTCTACGGCGTGACCGTCCCGAAGATCGCCGAGCACCCCGACCTCGGTATCGAGTTCGTGGAGACGCTGATCGGCGCCACCGGACAGGAGATCCTCACCGGCGACGGCCAGCCCCCGATCGTGCCCGCGGGCGGCTACGGCAGCGTCCCCGACGCTCTCCAGTCGCTTGTTGAGATGAAAGCCTGAACACCTCTTTTTTTTATGCCACCAATTATCAGCGAACGCGTACAACGCTTATTCAGGAACATACGGATATGAAGACCGAAACGCTCTCGGGCGACCCCCTCCGGGGGGATGATGAAGTAACTCCTTCCTGGTGGAATGGGCGCTGGAGGCGGCAGGTGGACTGGTGCACCGTCTGGTTCTGCATCATGGGAGGGCTGCTTGTCGGCATCACGGTGCTTGCGCTCGCGAACATCGCAACGACGGAACTCGCCGACCCGGCTCACCTCCTCAAGGTCGCGGCGTCGTCGGAGGTGATCGGATCGATCTTCCTCACGTTCGGCGCGGGGGCAAGCGCCGTCTTTCTCCTCATCCTCTTCGGGACTCCGCTCGCCTACGTCCTCGCGCGGTCCCGCCCCTCCCGCTTCAAAGGGGCCGTCGAGAGCATCGTCGATATCCCGCTCATCCTGCCGCACACCGTGGCGGGATTGCTCGTCTACCTCCTCTTCATGCGCCGGGGATGGCTCGGCGCGCCGCTCTCGGAGATCGGGCTTGCGTTCGAAGACGCGCTCCCGGGAACGATCGTCGCGATGCTCTTCGTCGCCTCGCCGTTTTACGTCAACACCATGCGGGAGGGGTTCGAGAAGGTGCCGGTTCACCTGGAGAACGTCGCCCGCACGCTCGGGGCGGGCACCTTCACCGCGTTCCGCACGGTCACGCTCCCCTTAAGCCTCCGGCACATGTACAGCGGGGCCCTCCTCGCCTGGGGGAGGGCGATCGGGGAGTTTGCCGGCGTTATCATGATCGCCTACTACCCGTTCATCATATCGACGCTGATCTACTACTCCTTCACGACGGACGGCATCCATACGAGCAGGAGCATCGCGTTTACGGTCATCCTGGCCAGTCTCGCGGTATTCTACCTCCTGCGGCGGATGACCCGGTACCTGGGGAGGTACGATGATAGAGTTTGACCGTGTCTCGCTGGCTCTCGGCTCGTTCAGCCTGAATGACGTCAGCCTGACCATCAGTAAGGGCGACTACTACTTCATCGTCGGGCCGTCGGGAGCGGGGAAGACGGTGCTTCTTGAAGCGATCGCCGGCCTCCACCGGCCGGATAGCGGCCGCATACTCCTCCGGGGAGAAGAGATCACCGCCCTCCCTCCGGAACAGCGGGGGATCGGCCTCGTCTACCAGGACTACTCGCTCTTCCCGAACATGAGGGTCATCGACAACGTCTCTTACGGCCTCCGGGTGCGGGGGATGCGAAAGGAGGAGGCCCGGACTGAGGTCGTCCCCCTCCTCGAGCGGTTCGGGATCGCCCACCTTGCAGACCGCTACCCGGGGACCCTCTCCGGTGGCGAGCAGCAGCGGGTGGCGCTTGCGCGGGCCGTCGCGGTGAAACCGGACATTCTCCTCCTCGACGAGCCGCTCTCGGCCCTCGACCCTGTCACGCAGGAGAAGTTCATCGACGATCTCCGGCGGCTCCACCGGGAGGACGGGCTCACCATCGTGCAGGTGAGTCACTCCCGCCGGGAAGCGCACTTCCTCGCCACCCGGATGGCGGTGATCATCGACGGGACGCTTGTGGACGAGGGAGAGGCCAACGTTGTGCTGAACGCGCCGAAGAGCCGCGAGGTCGCCTCGTTCATCGGGATCGAGAACATACTGGACGGAACGGTGACGGCAAACGACGGCGGGCACGCGGCGGTGGATACCGGGGGGCCGGTCTTCGAGGCGCTGACGGACGCGGCGGCGGGCGAGGAGGTCACCCTCTGCATCCGGGCCGACGACGTGGTCGTCGCTGTCGGGGAGGGGCGCCCATCAAGCGCCCGGAACACGATGGCCGGGACGATCGTCCAGATTGTCGAGAACGGCCCTATCGCCGAGGTGCGGGTGGACGCGGGGGTCGCGCTCACCGCGGTCCTGACGCGCCGGTCGGTGCAGGATCTGGGCCTTGCCCCGGGGATTCCCGTCGCCCTCTCCGTGAAGGCGACGGCGA
>PGYH01000196.1 GCA_002839575.1 Methanomicrobiales archaeon HGW-Methanomicrobiales-6 | reverse complement strand
AACGGGATGACAGGAGCTGGATCTGATCGAGACGTTGGGCCAACGCCAGTGCAGCGCGCCCGGTTCCGGGAACACTCTTCCCGGAAGCGTCGGAGAGTCAGGATCTGTTGGCGACGACTGGAATGCACCTGGTGCACACCGGGACGGCAGCGAGAGCGGTTGGGCGCACGGAGACGAACGTCTCTCTGCCCTTCTGGGCTTTGCTGCCTCCATCAACTGTTTCCCTTACGCTACGGCAAAATGGCGTGGCGTTCGATATCCTGCCCCTTACGGGTTCGCCAGAAGGTCCATCGTGCCGGCTGTTCGGCACGAGGCCCAGCGCATGCATCGCTCTGCAGGTTGCTGCAGAGTGATGCCTCACGCTACAACGCACGAAGGGTTGATTGAAAAATGCCGAAGATTAACAGACCACGCAGAGGATCCCTCGCGTACAGCCCGAGAAAACGGGCAAAAAGCCCGGTTCCCCGCTACGGCTCATGGCCGGAGTATACGGGAGCCCCGGCCGTGCAGGGATTCGCAGGGTACAAGGTGGGGATGACCCACGTCATCATGGTCGATGACCACAAGAGCAGCCCCACCGAAGGCAAGGATGTGATGGTGCCGGTGACCGTGGTTGAGGTCCCGCCCATGCGGGTGGCAGGCGTGCGCGCATACAGCGAGGATACCTACGGAAAGCATGCGCTGACCGAAGCGTGGACGACCGACCTCGATGAGGAGTTGTCCCGCCGCGTCAACGTCCCGAAGAATCACGACACCGCCGCCGCCCTCGACGCCATCAAGGCCGCCGTCGGCGAAGGCAAGGTCGTGGAACTCTACGCTCTGGCCTACACCCGGCCCATGGAACTCACCGGGGTCCCGAAGAAGGTCCCCGATCTGATGGAGATGCGGATCGCCGGCGGAAGCCTTGACGACCAGATTGCCTACGCCGCCGATATTCTCGGAAAGGAGATTACGATCTCCGGCAACCTTGAGGTCGGCGAGTACGTCGATGTGACCGCCGTTACCACCGGCAAGGGGACGGAAGGCCCCGTCAAGCGCTGGGGCGTCCAGGTCCGGAAGCGGAAACACTCCCGCGGCGGCAAGAAGCGTCACATCGGTAACCTCGGTCCGTGGCACCCGCACCATGTTCGGTGGCAGGTCCCGCAGTCGGGTCAGATGGGCTACCAGCAGCGTACCGAGTTCAACAAGCGCATTTTAAAGATCGGCACCGACGGCGACGACATAACGCCGGCAGGTGGGTTCCTGCACTATGGCCTTGTGCGCGGCCCCTACGTGCTGATCAAGGGCTCCGTCCCGGGACCGAACAAGAGGCTGGTCCGGATACGCTCCGCGATACGGCAGGGTGAACACACCGTCCGCACGCCGACGATCAGTTTCGTCAGCGCGCAGAGCCAGCAGGGGTGAGCAGCGATGAAGGCACAGGTTCGAACACTGACAGGCGAGATCGCTCACGAGATCGATCTCCCGGAAATCTTTAACGAAGAGTATAGACCCGACCTGATTAAGCGGGCCGTCCTCGCGCTCCAGAGCACCCGGTTCCAGCCGCATGGGACAAACCCCTATGCCGGCATGCGCACCTCGGCAGAGTCCTGGGGCAGCGGCCGCGGTGTCGCTCAGGTCCCCCGGCTGAAAAACGGCAGCAGGGTGGCCAGGGTGCCGCAGGCAACCGGCGGGCGCGCAGCGCACCCCCCGAAGGTAGAAAAGATCCTCGTCAAGGAGATCAACCGGAAAGAGAAGCAGAAAGCTCTCCGGTCTGCCGTCGCAGCCAGCACCTACCAGGACCTCGTCCAGGAACGCGGGCACCTCTTTGAGGGCGACCTCCCGCTGGTCTTCGAGGACCGGTTCGAGGAGATCACCCGCACAGGCGATGTCATCTCCGCACTCTCTGCGCTCGGTGTCTATGCCGACGTCGAGCGGGCGAAGGATAGCAAGAAAGTCCGTGCAGGGCGGGGCACCATGCGTGGCCGCCGCTACAAGCAGCGCAAGAGCGTTCTCATCGTCACGGGGAACGAGCCGCTCCGGGCAGCCCGGAATCTTGCCGGAGTCGATGCCGTGACGGTCAGCCAGCTCAACACCGAACTGCTGGCACCCGGCACGCAGGCAGGACGCCTGACGGTCTGGACGGAATCTGCCATCCGAAGGCTGGAGGAGTTCTCATGATACTGAAATACCCATTCGTTACTGAAAAAGCAACGATGATGCTCGAAGGTGAGAGCAAGCTCCAGTTTATCGTGCAGAGGGATGCCACCAAGCAGGATATCAAGCGCGAGCTGGAGTCGGCCTTTGAACAGGAAGTGGCCAATGTCCGCACCATGATGACCATGAAGGGCGAAAAGAAGGCCATTGTAACGTTTTCGGATGCGAAGGCGGCTGAAGAGATCCTCAGCCGACTGGGAATCATGTAAGGTGAGTGACGATGGCACATAGAATTATAGCACAGAACCGTGGAAAAGGCGGCCCAACCTACCGTGCACCGTCGCACCGGTATAAGGCTGAGCTGCGGCACGTAGGGAAGAATGACGCCCTGACCACCGGGACCGTCGTCGATATCGAACACGACCCGGCCCGCCACGCACCGATCGCTCTCGCCAGGCTTGAGAGCGGCGAGAAGGTCTACGTTCTCGCCACCGAGGGGCTCGGTGTCGGCGACGCAGTCTCCTGGGGAATAGGAGGCGCGGTGAAGAACGGAAACACCCTGCCGCTCCGGGAGATCCCGGTCGGTGCATACGTCTGCAACATCGAAGCGCGCCCGAACGACGGCGGCAAGTTCGTCCGCTCGAGCGGGGTCCAGGCCCTCGTCATCGGCAAGGCCGATGACGGCAGAGTCGGTGTTCGGATGCCGAGCGGCAAGAACAAGTGGTTCAACGGTGCCTGCATGGCAACCG
>PGYH01000195.1 GCA_002839575.1 Methanomicrobiales archaeon HGW-Methanomicrobiales-6 | reverse complement strand
CAGCAGCTCATCGCCCACGGGAGGGAGACCGACCGCCTGCTCGCCGAGACCTACATCTTCCCCGACGAGTCGGAGCGCACACCGCTCCGGAACGCCTCCGAGTACGCCACCCTCCTGAACGCCTGCGGCCGGTGGGCGAAACCGAAGGTTGGGAGCAGCATCTGCCGCGGGGAGCGCGGGGAAGCCTACCGCGACGCGGAGCACATGCTCGCCCACCACCGGACGGTCATCCGCGACCTGCTCCAGTATATCCTCGATACCGGGGTGACCGAGCTCTCGCATCTCCAGTACGTCCACACCGGCGACCGGTTCCCCGACACCATCGTCGGGATCGGGGCGGGGATGGCGCTCTCCAAACTGAACTGGAAGAAGCCCATGATGGTGCTCGCCGCGATGGTGGACGAACCGGAGGTGACGAAAGTCTCGATGCGGACGAACGAGTGGGCGCTCGGCCGCGGGGTCGACCTGCAGAAAGCCCTCGTCGAGGCGGCGGCAGAGATCGGCGGCGCAGGCGGCGGGCACCGGATCGCCGCCGGGGCATTCATCCCCCACGATACAGAAGAGGAGTTTGTTGATAGTGTCAACCGAATACTCAAACGACAGTTCGCTTCGGCGGATCCGGACGATTGCTGACTTCCAGTTCGGCGCCGGGGCCGGAGTTGCGATCTTCCCCGACGAATGTACCTTCCAGTTCTCCACGACCGGGCGCATCCGCCAGGTGCGTCTCGGGAAGGAGAGGCTTGCGACCGTTCGCGCACAGGACGGCCGCCTGACCCTCGGGATTACCGCAGCGGCGCGACTTTGCGCCCATCTGCCCCCCCCGGCCTACCGGGTGGCGGTGCAGGAAGACGTGGCGCCGTTCGTCGCGGACGGGAAGAACGCAATGGCGAAGCACGTCGTCGCTGCCGACGAGGGTATCCGCGCAGGAGACGAGGTGCTGGTGGTGACCGGCGACGACATGCTCCTCGCCACCGGGGCGGCTTTGCTCTCCGGGCGGGAGATGCTGGCATTTAATTACGGTGTAGCGGTAAAAGTACGGCAGGGGAGAGGATCCGAATGTTTCCAGGAAAGGTAAACCCGAAAAAGATGAAGCAGATGATGAAGCAGATGGGCATGGAGATGGAGGAGATCGAGGGCGTGGAGAAGGTCGTCATTTACACGCCCGCGGGAAACTACGTCTTTGACGATGCCCAGGTCGTCGCGACCACCATGCAGGGGACCACCACCTACCAGCTCACGGGGGAGGCCCGGTTTGAGGAGGCGGTCCCGGAGGTCCCCGACGACGACGTCGCCCTCGTCGCATCCCAGACCGGTGCGACGGATGAGGTGGCAAGGGCGGCGCTCGTCGAGACCCGCGGCGACATCGCCGAAGCGATCCTGAAACTCGCGCAGCAATGATCGAAGTTGGCGAACGTCTCCTGCTCGTCGGCGAGGACCGCGAGTACTTCGTGACGGCGGGCGAGGGGCAGTTCTCCACCGACCGCGGGATGATCGATCTTACGGCGCTCGCGGGCATGAATCCGGGAGATGAGACCCGGACCCACCTCAGCGTCCCGTTCAGGGTGCTTCGCCCCCGGCCGACCGACTTCTTCGTCCACGCAAAACGGAGCGGGGCGCCCATGCTCCCCAAGGACATCGGCATGGTGATCGCCTACACGGGGATGAACCGTGACGACCGTGTCCTCGACGCCGGAACCGGGAGCGGGGTCGCCGCGATCTACTTCGGAAAGATTGCCCGCGAGGTGAAGACCTACGAGGTGCGCCCGGAGTTTGCGAAACTTGCGGAGAAGAACATCAAGAACGCCCGCCTCGAGAACGTCGAGGTGGTCGCGGCCGATATGCTCGAAGCGACCGGCGAGTTCGATGTTGTCCACCTCGACCTCACGATAACGCCGGCGCACGTGGAGCACGCCTTCTCGCTCCTCTCGCCCGGCGGGTATCTCTCCTGCTACACGCCGTTCCTCGAGCACACGTTCGTCGCGCTCGATGCCGCAACGCCGCTCTTCCGCGACGTCCACTGCTACGAGTGCATGGAGCGGGAACTGACGCGCTCCGCCCGGGGAACCCGCCCGTCGACCCGGGTCGCCCACAGCGGCTACATCACGATCGCGCGAAAATAGGGGTTAATACTCCTTCAGCGGGCGTTCCCACCCGGTGTAGCCGCAGTAGATGCAGCAGTCCCCGCCGCAGTGCCTGCACTTCTGCGAAGGCTGCAGCACCATCACGGTTCCCTTTTTGTTGCAGTACATGCACCCGGCCCCCTCGCAGTGACAGCAGACCTCAGGGGCATACTCTTCCTGTTGTTCGGTCATACGATCTTCTCCAGGAATAAGTGGTAGGGAGGCGGAGGTGACAAAGGTTGTCATGGGGGTCAGGCACGCACCCGGAAAAAAAGGTATTTAGTGGGTTCGGGATGAATCATTATTCAGGAGAGAAGAAGGGCGGAATAATCCAGGCACCCATACGCCGGATGAAAAGCCCCGGAAGGTAGCCGCACGATGTACCACATTATCTCTATCCGCGATTTTGAAAGGAGCGATCTTGATTACCTGCTTGACCGGGCAGCGGAGTTTGATACCGGCAAATACCGGTCCGGAATGCTTGACGATAAACTCGTAGCCCTTCTCTTCTTTGAGCCCAGCACCAGAACACGGATGTCGTTTGCGACGGCCATGGCACGGCTCGGCGGGCGGTCGATCAGCGTCGATTCCGTGGAGGCGAGTTCCATCGTTAAAGGAGAGACGCTCGCAGACACCATCCGGGTGGTGAGCGGTTACGCGGACGCCATTGTGCTCCGCCACCCGAAAGAAGGGGCAGCACGGCTCGCAAGCGAGTTCGCCTCGGTGCCGGTCATCAACGCCGGCGACGGCGCGGGGCAGCACCCGAGCCAGACGCTGCTCGACC
>PGYH01000011.1 GCA_002839575.1 Methanomicrobiales archaeon HGW-Methanomicrobiales-6 | reverse complement strand
TCCACCACATGAAGAGCATGTTTGGTATCCTTGCCCTCATGGTGATCGCGAGCATCATGATCGCAGGGTGTGTGCAGCCAGAGGGGAACGAAACGGTGACCCCTGGCACAACACCGGGACTCACCGAAACCCCGATGGAAACAGAAACCCCGATGGAAACGGAAACCCCGATGGCAACGCCGACGACACCGATGGAGACCGAGACACCGATGGCAACGGCAACAACGCCGATGGAGACAGAAACCCCGGTGGGGACCGAGACACCGGTAGGAACGGCGACGACACCGGCGGGAGACGGAACCCCGATGGCGACGACCCCCGCGGGCGCGACAGAGACCCCGCCGGGACCGCCGGCGGCAGCCGTTGCTGACGAGATCGTCTCCATCACCGACGGTGGCTTCGTGCCGAACACGATCACCGTTCCATCCGGCACCACGGTCGGATGGACAAACGACGCCTCGTCGAACCAGACTGTAACGGGGACTGGGGATATGTCGTTCTTCAGCTCCGATCTGCTCCAACCGGGCGATTCGTACAGTTACCCCTTCACTACCGTGGGCAACTACACCTACCAATCACAGACGTCCGGGTCCACCGGGACGGTCATCGTCACCGCCAATACAACCACCTGATCCTCCTTTTTCCCGTCGGGCGGTAATCGTAGGGGGGCCTTGCGGACCCCCTTACGATCGCCGGTATGCCCCGGCCGCCTCGACCAGTCTTTCGGCGAATCCCTTTGCGAAGTAGGCGTGGGTATACTGCCCGACCGCGTTCTGTGTGATAAGCCCGTCCCGGCCGCCGTCGATCCCCCGGCCCCGGAGGAGCTCCAGGGCAAAGCGTGCGTCGGGAGCACAGTCGAGACGTGAATAATGGAATTCGTGGCCCCGGAAGGCTGACCCCGGTGCAAGGACCGGTGTAGCGCCGACAACCCGGGCCTCCACGTAGCCGAGAGCCTGGATACGGCCCGTCATCTCCGTTGCTGCGGGGAAGACACCTGCCATCGGGTAGTCACCCTCGTCAGTTGCGAGCCGCTCGGTGAGATAGGCGAGTCCGCCGCACTCGCCGTAGACCGGCATGCCGTCGTCGACCGCCTGGAGGATGTCTTCCCGGCACCGTGAGGCAGCGAGCGCCCCCGCGTGAAGCTCCGGGTAGCCTCCTCCGAGGTAGAGGGCATCCACATCCGGGAGCCTGTCCGTCATCGGCGAGAAGAAGACCAGGTCCGCCCCTGCCCGCGTGAGGCGATCGAGGTTGTCGGCGTAGTAGAAGCAGAACGCCTCATCGCGTGCGACGCCGATCCGGACCTCAGCCTCAGACCGGCCGGGGTTCTCCGCCGGCGCCAGGGATGAGGCCGACCGGGCGAGATCGATAATGCCGTCGATGTCGCACGCCTCCTCCGCCACTGCACCGAACCCGGCCATCGCCCCGGTTTCGGCTGCCATCGCGAGCCCGAGGTGCCTGCTTTCGACCGCGAGATCCTGTCGCCGCGGGACTCCCCCGTAGATCGGGAGGCTTTTCGTCTCCTCGATCATGGCCAGGTGGCGGGAACTCCCGATCCGGTTGAAGATCGTCCCGGCGACCCGGACGGCCGGGTCGAACCCCGCATAGCCACGGATCATGGCATGGACGCTCCGTGACGCACCCCCTGCATCCACTACGAGAAGGACCGGGGCGTCAAGGATCTTTGCGACGTGCGCTGTGCTCGCGATATCGGTCCCTTCGAGACCGTCGTAGAGCCCCATGACACCCTCGATGACGGCGAGATCAGCCCCCGCAGAGGATCGGACGAACGTCTCCCGTACGCCTGCCTCCCCCATCATGAACGGGTCGAGGTTGCGTGAGGTCCGGCCGCAGATAGCCGAATGGTGCGTAGGATCGATAAAATCCGGGCCCACCTTGAAGGGCTGGACGGCGAGTCCCCGGGCGGCGAGCGCCGCCATCAGGCCGCTTGCAAGCGTGGTTTTGCCGCAGCCGCTGTGGGTTCCCGCGACGATTACTCGTGGAATCTGGCGCATAACGTTCCTGTAGTGTTGAATACCGCAGAAGATAAATATGACCTGCGACAACTACTTAAATCAAATAAATTTGCCTTACAACAAGCATGTTTGACTGTGCCGCCGACGCGGCTGCAGTCCATAGGTGATATCATGCACATCATGGAAGGATTCTTACCAAGCCCCTGGTGGGAGATCTGGTTCTTCGTCTCCCTGCCCTTCATCGTTATCGGACTGTACCAGCTCAACAAACTGGTGCAGGAGAAACGGGAAGCCCTGCCGCTCCTCGCCGTCGCAGGCGCCTTCGTCTTCGTTCTCTCCTCGCTCAAACTCCCCTCGTTCAATGGGAGCTGCTCCCACCCCACGGGGACCGGACTTGGCGGTGTCCTCTTCGGCCCCTGCATCGCCGCCGTCCTCGGGCTGATCGTCCTCATCTTCCAGGCGGTCTTCCTCGCGCACGGCGGGATCACCACCCTTGGAGCAAACGTCTTCTCGATGGGGATCGCAGGGCCGGCCGTCGCCTACTTCATTTATAAGGCTGGGACCCGGGCGGGCGCAAACACCTACGCGACGGTCTTTTGCGCTGCAGCCCTCGCCGATCTCTTCACCTACGTCGTCACTTCGGTCCAGCTCGCCCTCGCCTTCCCGGGAACCGCCGGGTTCCTCGGGGCATTCTCAGCCTTCGCCGCAATCTTTGCCGTCACCCAGGTGCCGCTTGCCATCATCGAGGGCGCGGTCATCATGCTCGTCTTCAAGTACATCGTCCAGCTCAAGCCCGAGATCCTCACCCGCTTAAACCTCCTCTCCGAGAGCACCGTCACGAAACTCCGGGAGGCCGCAGCATGAAGTATGGGATGGAGCTTGCGGTCGCCGCGCTCATCGTCGTCTTTGCCGCCGTCTTTCTCTTCCAGGACGCTGCGATCCAGGCCACCCTCGGCGACGGGGAGGAGGCATGGGGCGGGGCGGACGGCGAGGCCGCCGGACTCATCGAAGCCTCCGGCTACGAGCCCTGGACCGGCCCCCTCTGGGCACCCCCGAGCGGGGAGGTCGAGTCGCTCCTCTTCGCCCTGCAGGCCGCCATCGGCGCCGTGATCATCGGTTACGTCTTCGGCTACTGGCGAGGCAGCAGGAGAACCGCCTGATTTTTTGGTAATCCGGCAAACAGGGTGAGAGAATGTACGAGGTGCTCGAAGACTTTGCCCAGACAAACGGTCTGCGGGAGACGAACCCGGGACTCAAGCTCTTCATCGGGCTCGCAAGCATCCTCCTCTGCGTCTCGTCGCCCGGCCCCGTCGCACCCCTGCTGGTCGCGGCCACGATGAGCGCCGCCATCCTCGCCCTCGCGAAGATCCCGGCACGGTTCTACGCCCGGCTTCTCCTCGTCCCGGTCTCGTTTTCGGTGATGAGCATCGCCGTGGTCCTCTTCATCACCGCAGGCGGGGCGGTGCTCCTCGAGGTCCCCGCTCTGCCCCTCGCGGTCACGGCGGACGGCGCGAACCTCGCCCTTCTCCTCCTCACCCGGGTCTTCGGCGGCATGTGCTCGCTCTACTTCATCGCGCTCACGACGCCGATGACCGAGATCTTCGACATCCTCCGGAGACTCCGGGTGCCCGCCGCCTTCATCGATCTCTCCCTGCTCACCTACCGGTTCATCTTCATCCTCATCGAGGAGGCCGGCCAGATCTACCGCTCGCAGGTGATGCGTCTCGGCTACGGCCGGTTCCGGGAGTCGGTGCAGTCCTTCGGGATGCTTGCCGGAGTGCTCTTCATCCGGACCTGGGAGAGCGGCGAAGCCCTGATGCTCGCGATGGACGCACGCTGTTACGACGGCAGGCTCGGCATCCCCGCCGATTCCCGGCCGGTCTCAATCCCCGCCCTCGCGACGGCCCTGCTCTATCTCTCGGCCGTCTTCGGCGTCTCGCTCTCTACCGGAGGTCCGGTACTCGTATGACGACACCGCTGCTTGAAACCGACAACGTCACCTACACCTACCAGAACAGCCCCGCCGCCCTCGCCGGGGTGAGCGTCCGGATCGACGCCGGCTCAAAGACCGCCCTCGTCGGCCCGAACGGTGCCGGGAAGTCGACGCTTCTTCTGATGCTCAACGGCATGCTCAGGCCCGCCTCGGGGGAGGTCCGTTTCGGCGGCAGACCGCTCGCCTACGATAACAGAAGCCTCCGTGATCTCCGCCGCCGGGTCGGGTTCGTCTTCCAGAACCCCGACGTCCAGATCATCGCCCCGACCGTTGAAGCGGACGTGGCTTTCGGGCCGGTGAACCTCGGTCTTCCTCCCGACGCCGTCCGGCGGGCGGTCGGGGATGCGCTCGGCTACGTGGGGCTCCGGGGCTACGAGAGGCGGCCGCCCCACCACCTCTCCGGCGGCGAGAAGAAGCGGGTCGCCATCGCCGGAATCCTCGCGATGGAACCAGAGGTGCTCGTCTTCGACGAACCGACGAACACCCTCGATCCCGCAAGCTCCGAGGAGGTGATGGAACTCCTCGACGAACTCGCTTCCGGCGGCCGGACGGTGCTGATATCCACGCACGACGTCGAACTCGCCTACCGCTGGGCCGACTCGGTCCTCCTGATGGAACGGGGACGGGTGCTCGCCAGGGGTCC
Organism: Methanomicrobiales archaeon HGW-Methanomicrobiales-6; assembly: GCA_002839575.1. Taxonomy (GTDB): domain Archaea; phylum Halobacteriota; class Methanomicrobia; order Methanomicrobiales; family Methanoculleaceae; genus Methanoculleus; species Methanoculleus nereidis. The sequence continues at coordinate 20,945 of PGYH01000011.1, read as the reverse complement.
ACCCGAAGAGGTCTTCTCGGACCACGCCCTCCTCGCAGCCGCCCGGCTGAAACCCCCCGCCCTCCTCGACCTCTACAACGAGCTCGATCTCAGGGGCGTCATCGACGGGGGCGTCCCCCCGAAAAGCGTGCTCGAGTTCACCGACCGGATCGAGCGGCAGATGCACGGCCACGCACCGGCCCGGGACGGGGCCGGGACAATCTACCTCTGCAACGCCGACCGGACCGGCGGGGACGCGATCCTGCGGCTCATCGAGCAGGGAACGGTCGAACATGTCGGGGCGATGGGCACCCGCGCGAAAGAGTTCGCCAACCGGGAGCGGATCCTCCTCGATTACACCTACGGCGTCATCGACAAGTGCATCTTAAAAGCCCTCATCGGGGAGAACTCGCTCATCATCACCACCGGGGGTATGGTCGAACACGTCCGCCACCGTATCGGGGAATACAGTGCCGAGAGCGGGCAGGCGCTCGCGGTGATCCCCGTGCAGGACCAGGCGAGCCCCGGACCCGTCAGGGAGAGCATCCCGGAGTAAAAGGGAGCAGAATGTCGCTCGGATGGACGGGCAGGCGCTGGACATTCGTTTTTCCGGGAGGTCTGCGGTCGCCGGGCGAAGGTTAATCCGATGTCGGTACCTTTTGGGTACCCCATGATGCTCGAACAGGTGCTGCAGCAGATATCGGAGCAGGTGAAACGGAAGTGGATGTGCCTGCCCGACCACAAAACGAAGATTGTCTGTACCATCGGGCCCTCATCACGCTCCCGGGAGGTGCTCGCCCGGATGATCCTCTCAGGCATGAACGTCGCCCGGCTCAATCTTTCCCACGGATCGTTCGACGAGCATCGGGAGAACATCAAAAACATCCGTGCCGCCGCGGAGGATGCGGACCTCCCGGTCACGATCCTGCTCGACCTCCCCGGGCCGAAGATCCGGGTAGGCATGCTCGCAGAAGAGCCCATGATGCTCCACAAGGGCGAGACCGTCACCCTCGTCGCTGCCCCGGCATCGGACGACCCCTCCGTGATCCCTGTCGATTTCGAGCAGTTCCCGCAGCTGGTCTCGCCGGGGGGCACCATCTTCCTCAGCGACGGGTTCCTCCAGATCCGGGTCGACGAGGTTGCCGGGAGTGCTGTCCGGGCGATGGTGGTCGTCGGCGGCCCCCTCCTCTCGCGCAAGGGGATGAGCCTTGTGGGCGGCGGGGGGGTCCTCGCGGTCAGCGCCCTGACCGAACGTGACCTCGAGTGCATCGAGTTCGGACTCGCCGAGGGGCTCGACACCTTCAGCATATCCTTCATCCAGCGGGCGGAGGAGATCAGGAAGGCCCGGGAGTATGCCGCGCGGTCCGGGAAGTCCATCAAGGTGATCGCGAAGATCGAACGGCAGGAGGCGCTCGCAAACCTCGACGAGATCCTCCGGGAGGCCGACGGGGTCATGATTGCCCGGGGCGATCTCGGGGTCCAGACTCCCATCGAGGAGGTACCCGCGGTGCAGAAGCGGATCATCCAGAAGGCCAACATTCTCGGCCGGCCGGCGATCACCGCCACCCAGATGCTGATGTCGATGACCGACAACATCCGGCCGACCCGGGCGGAGGTGACCGACGTCGCGAACGCCATCCTCGACGGGACGGACGCCGTCATGCTCTCCGAGGAGACGTCCATCGGGAAGTACCCGGTCGAGACAGTCGCGATGATGGCGAAGATCGCCCGCTCGACCGAGGAAGAACGCGCAAGCGTCGGGGCAGGGTGCGCCCCGCTCGACTACTTCCGGCGGGGGAAGGGGCGGGAAGAGATCACCGTCAACGACGTCGTCTCCTTAAACGTCATCGAAGCGCTGGACGCGCTCGGCATCCGGTACGTGCTGACACCCACCCGCTCCGGGAGCACACCGAGGAACATCTCCCGGTTCAAACCCGAGGCCTGGATCCTCGCGTTCACCCGAAACCCGAGCACCCTCAAGTTCCTGGCGTTCTCATACGGAGTCTGCCCGTTCCTGATCCGGAGCGAGAAGGAGTACTGGCACGGGGCGATTCTCGACTCGATCCGGGACTCGGGGCTTATCGAGCCCGGGGAGCGCGTGGTGCTGACCGAAGGAGTGTCCCCGGGGCGGGAAGGGACCGACTCGCTCATCATCCTGACGGTCGATTGAGAGGGAATGCCCTCCGGAGATCCCTCCGGGATCCTCCGGCACGCAAACCCTATCCCGGTGGAGGGCGAACACTCATCAATCATGGAAGCCATCATTCCGGGAGAACAGGATGGCGTTCTGAAAGAGAAGACCGCACGTCTCTCGGTCGCGTCGAACACACTTCTGGTCGTGGCGAAACTTGCCGTCGGTTTCGCCATCGGATCGGTCGGTATCATATCCGAGGCAATCCACTCCGCCATCGACCTGATAGCCGCTGTCATCGCCTACTTCTCGGTCAGGCAGTCGGCCCGGCCTCCCGACGAGTGCCACACCTTCGGGCACGGGAAGTACGAGAGCATATCGGGGCTCCTCGAAGCGGTCCTGATCCTCGCGGCCGCCGTCCTGATCATCAACGAAGCGGTGAGAAATCTCCTCGGCGGGGAAGGAACGCTGAACGTCGAGGGGCTCGGGCTTGGCATCGCCGTCATGCTGCTCTCGGCCGGGGTGAACATCTACGTCTCTTCCCGGCTGATGACGGTGGCGAAGAAGACCGAGTCGATCGCGCTCGAGAGCGACGCCTGGCACCTCAGGACAGACGTCTACACCTCCGCCGGGGTCGTCGTCGGGCTTGTCCTGATCCGGCTGACGGGTCTGGTGGTCCTTGACGCCCTCATCGCGCTCGTGGTCGCCGCCATCATCCTCCGGGCGGCATTCGACCTTATCCGGCGCTCGTTCGAGGATCTCGTCGACCGGAGTCTCCCCGCCGACGAGGAGGCGCGGATCCGGGAGATCATCAGCGGGTACTGCACGGACGTCATCGATTTCCACCGGCTCCGGACCCGCCGGTCGGGGCCGAACAGGTTTGTGGATCTCCATATGGTCGTTCCGCGGACCGCGACCCTCGAGGAGGCGTATGGCATCGTGAAACAGGTGGAGGACGATATCCGGCGGGAGTTCCCCCGGGCGAACGTCACGATCCGGGTGCAGCCCTGCACCGGCGAGGACTGCGCCTCCTGCGGGGTCTTCACCACCTGCCCGGAGTGCGACCGGCTCGCCCTCTGCGGGAGGTCAAAAAAAGAGGAGTAAAAGGCCAGGGATTCCTACCGCCAGGAGAAGAGGCCCCGAACCTGCATCTCTTCGCTCGCAAGGGTTCTCAGCCGGTCCTGCTCCTGCTCGATCGTCCCGACCTGCTCCCGGAGCATCGTCCGGGTCTCGTCGTCGCAGGTGCAGTTCTCGACCAGGCGCCGGAGTTCCGTGGCGCGCTCCCGGTTCTGCTGCGCCTCCTCCTCGATCATCCGTGCGGCCTGTGCATCACCCCCGAAGAGGAACCGCATAAAGGCGTGCCGGGTCCGGATCTGCTCTTCGGCCTCGAAGGTCTTCTGGACCGAGTTGTTGATCTCCCGGGCGATGGCGGAGACGTTCTCTCCTATGCCGCCGGTCCGGTTCTCAGCGCCGAGCAGGGCGTGGACGGCGAGCCGGACCCGGTCCCGGTCTGGAACATTCTCTTCCCACTGCGGGGTCGTATTCTCCGAAGCCCGCACCCGGTCCCCGGAGGTCTCGTTCTCCCCTATCCTCATCCGCTCCCGGTCAGGGATGCTCTCTTCTGCGCTAGAGGTTGCATTCTCCTCCGCCCTCACCCGCTGCTCTCCTCGCGGTGTCGTGTTCGTCTCGCCGTTCCCGACCTGCTCTCCCCCCGGGCTGCCGTAGCTCCCGGAAGCGGCGGCCGCGAATCCCGGGAGAAGGAGGAAGACGATCATGGCTGCTGCAATGATGCGCTTCACCGATCTTCACCTCTGGTGATAGAGAGATCGGGATGGACCTTTATACATTAATCGAACCGGGCGGTTCAACGCACTTATAGCAGCAGCACAAGAACGAGGCAGGCCACGACCGGGATGACAAGGTTGTCGTCCACGGGGCTCACCAGTTCGGCGAGGGCCGTGGCCGCAGCCGTCGTGAGGGCGATCGGCGGCGGGACGAGAAGACAGAGAACGATCGCCGTCACCGCGATCCCGGCAAGCGTCCCCTCCAGAGACTTGTGGTTGTAGATCCGGGTTCTGCCGAATCGGGCGCCGGCGAGGGTGGTGACGCTGTCGAGGAGCGAGAGCACCACGAGCCCGATGAAAGCGATCTCTTTACCGAAGAAGACCAGGCAGAAGAGGGCTCCGAGCGCGAAGAAGAGCGCCCCTTTGCCCGGGACAGCGTCCCGCCGCTCAAGACCCGCGATGACTCTTGAAACAACCGGTATGGTGTAGCCCCGGGCGATGGCGTCGGAGAGGATGAACCCCGCGAAGAGGGTGAGCACGAGTGCCGAGAGGACAAGGTTGCGGTCAAAGAGGTGGACAAAACCCGCGATCCCGAGACCGAAGACGAGGTGGACGACCTGCCGGAGCGACTCGTTCATCACACCAGAGGTTGGTGCCGGACCGGTTAAACCCTCTGCAGGCAAGGTCGGGGAAGAGCGGAGGCAAATCATGCCGATTAATTACTCTTAGAACGCATACATCCTCCAGGAACTGACAGATGGAATCATTCAATCATACCGGAGGAAGCGCTGCCGAGGCCAGGGATCTGGATGCCGTCGCACGGTTTTATGTCAAGTGCGCGCTCTGGCTCGGGGTGCACGATCCGAATTTCGTTGAGGCGTACTTCGGTCCGGCGGCGGTGCGGGAGGAGGCGCTCATGGTCACGGTCCCGCCGGACCGTGTTGCCGGGTACGCCGCCGATCTCCTCGCGACCCTGGACCGGATCGATCCCGATCGACTGGAGGGCGCCGGTCGCATGCGCCACGCCTGTCTCCAGGGCATGGTCCGGGCGCTCGAGGCCCGCGCCGGGCTCCTCGCGGGGATGACTATCTCCTTTGATGCCGAAGCGGAGGCGCTTTTCGGTGTCGCGGCGCCGGAGGACGAGCCGGCCTGGTACGAGGGGTTGCACGCAGCACTCGACGCCGACCTCCCCGGGACCGGCGACCTTCCCGGGCGCTACCGGACATTCATGGACTCGTTCATCATCCCGCCCGATCGGCTGGAACAGGTCTTTGCAGCCGCATTTGCCGAGAGCCGCCGCCGGACCGCTGAACATCTGCCGCTCCCGGCGGGGGTGCGTCTCGAGGCCGCGTATGTCACCGGGGAGCCGTGGGAAGCCTGCAACCGCTACCTCGGGGACGGGACAAGCCTCGTCCGGGTGAGCGCCGACCTGCCGGTCACCATCGACCGCCCCCTCACCTACGCCTGCCGCGAGGGCTACCCCGGCCACCACACGATGTGGGCGATCCGGGAAGCGGGCCTCGTCCGTGCCAGGGGCTGGATCGAGCACTCGGTCGTCCCGCTCGCATCACCGCTCACGACGGTCGCCGAAGGAGCCGCCCGGCTTGGGGAGGAGATGATCTTTCCCGGTTCTGAGCGGGTGGGGTTCCTGGAGGAGGTTCTCTTCCCACTGGCCGGGTTCGACCCGTCCGATGCCGCTCTCGTCGACGCCGTCAGCACTGCGGCTATGGACCTGGTCCTCTTGGGGAATGCCCGGGTGGCCCGCGGGTTGATCGGCGGTGCGCTCTCGCGTGAGGAAGCGTACGGGTTCCTCCAGGACGTCCTGCTTCTCGACCCCGAGACGGCGAAGGCCCACCTCCGGTTCATCGAGGAGTTCCGGGCCTACCCGGTGGCCCTGAGCGAGGGATACCGGCTCGTCCGTGACTACGTCGGGAGCGGGACGGACCGGTGGGAACGTTTCGCCCACGTCCTCACTGAGCCGGTGCTGCCCGGCGACCTCACCTCGAGCGGCAGTCCCGGATGAAGGCCCGGGCCTCTTCGTCGGTGATCGCGTAGGTTGCCTGGGCATCGAGCGCGGCTACCCGGAGGATCACCGCGACGTCGTCGAGGCGCCGCTTATGGTCGCCGCGGACGTGCTTTCTCACCTCGCGCAGGGTCTCGAGCGCGGTCGCGACGTTCGCGATCGTGCATAAGGCGCTCTCCCGGGTGCCGGCATCGACAGCTGGGAGGACGCGGGGCGGCCGGGTGACGGGGACAGGGGTCATGCTACCTATCCTTGCGCTTCATGAACTTGAACCTGCTGGAACCTCTGCAGATAACGTATTAACCCCAAAACCCCAACCTGAATTGAGTATCTCCCTGCCGGAGATCGACCCATGAGCGCAGACGATACGACCAATATACCCGGACCGGAGGACTGGAGAGACCTACTCACAAACCCTTACCTTGCCGGCCCCATAAAATTCATTCTGCCGTTCGCCATCGCTCTGGCTATTTTCGTGGCGCTCTACCTGATCGAGCCCTACCAGCAGTTCCTCGTAATCTCGGGGCTGCTTGCCGCCTACTTCTTCCCACCGGCCGGGAAGGAGTCGATCATTCCCATCGCGATCATGATGGGTTATCCCTGGTGGCTCGTCACCCTCGCGATAGTCCTCATGGATGTGGCCGTCTCCCTCTTCGTCGTCTGGAACTTCGATCTGGCCCTGAAGATCCCGCTCATCGGTCGCCTGCTCGAGAGCGGGATGACAGCGGGCCGGAACTACACCGATGCCCGGCCCTGGCTCCGGCGGTTCTCGACAATCGGGCTCATCCTTCTGGTATTCTTCCCGCTCCAGGGAACAGGAGCAATGAACGGGGCAATCCTCGGGCGGCTGCTCGGGCTGGATATGTACCGGGTTTTTTCATGCGTCTGTATCGGGTCGCTTGCCTCCAGCCTCGCCCTCGCTCTCGGCTCCGACGCGCTCCTGGACATCTATCACCAGAATCCGACGCTCGGGATCGGCATTGTGGCCGCGATCGTCGTCACAGTTCTTGCCGCCGTCGCCAGCCTGAAACTGCGCGAGAAACGCCTCCGGGAACGGACGCCAAGGTAACGGAAATAGCGGCTCAGTTGAAATGCTTCACACAACCTCTGAATAGCACTCAGTTACCAATAGAGGTGGTAATGTGACCCCACGCGAAGACGCGAAATTGGCAACGGTGTTGGTGGTTCCCTTCGCGTCTTCGCGCCTTCGCGTGAGACTAATCTGAGAGGGGCAACAAAGCCGAAATAGCAGTAATTATGCCTTCCGGCATCCTTTCCATTTCAGGGAATCCTGATGAGTTCTCACGTATATCTATGCATCATCGCCGCCCTGGCGATCCTGGTCGCCGGTTGCGTGGCGGATCAGTCGGCGGCGACGAGTGCCGCCGCGGTCGACGGAGACGCTGCGGCACTCCTCATCCGCCTGCAGTCCGAGATCACCGAGGCGCTCGAGGATCTGGACGACCGCCTGGCGTATGCCGCATACGACCTCGGGAAGACCGGTCTCTCCGGCGACGACGCTCGCGGGATCCTCGCGAACCTCTCCGCCACCGATCCGTCGATCGTCGACTGCGTGGCAGCCGACGCGGGAGGCACGATCGTTGCCGCCGAGCCGGCGGCGTACCGCGATGCCGAGGGCACGAAGATCCGGAACCAGAGCCATGTCCGTCACATCCTCATGACGAAGCGGCCGATCCTGAGCGAGATGATCACGGTTGTAGAAGGGTTCCCGGCAACGGTCATCGCCGCACCGATCTTTGATGACGAAACCGACGGGAGCCGGTTCGTCGGGTTCGCCGCCACTGTATTCCGGCCGGACGACCTGATCGCCGGCGTCGCCGGCCCGGCGGCGAACGGCACCCCGTACCAGGTGATGGTCATCCAGACGGACGGGCGGGTGCTCTACGACACCGACCCGGCCCAGATCGGGAAGATGACATTTGAAGATCCACTCTACGCGGACTACCCCGAGCTGCTCGACGTGGCCCACCAGGTCGCCGACGAGCGTTACGGCACCGCGACCTACGAATTTACTGCCGATGGGCAGACGGTGCAGAAAGAGATCACCTGGACGACGGCCGGGCTCCACGGGATGGAGTGGCGCGTGGCGGTGATCCAGGCGGTGGGGTGAGAGATAACCGGCACGGGCTGCTCGTGCTGTTCGGATTGGGCTGCTGGGAGTGTATGGGGATCCCCTCCCGATCCGGTTACCCCTTTTTGTAGGTACGTAGTTTTGAATCCAATAGTATACTCCATCCCTCGCAGAACCCGCGCCTGGCCGGGGTCGGCGGCCGGGATGTTGAACCAGACGATTGTCGGCATATGCCTCTCGGTGGAGGCTGCGGCGGATAACCCTTTCCCCGGCTGAAACCTTTTATAGCCGGGCGCGGATAGGAGTGGGCCATGGCGGGACTGGAGATGCGCCGGTTCGGAAAGACCGGGCGGGAAGTCACGTGCGTCGGACTCGGGGGAGAGGGGGTTCTCAGGACGTACGGGAGACACGAGGAGGCAAATGCCGTCATCATGGAGGCCATTAATCAGGGGGTCGTCTACTTCGATTCGGCGAAGGCCTACGCGGGGAGCGAGGATTACTATGGCGAGGTCTGGGTGAGTCGTCCCGACCTCCGGGCGCCGATCTTCCAGGCAAGCAAGTCGGCGAGCCGGGCACACGCGGGCGCCGAGATGGATCTCCTTGAGACCCTCCAGAGGATAGGCATCGAGACCCTTGACCTCTGGCAGATCCACGACGTCCGGACCTTCTCCGAGATCCGGGAGATCGAGGAGGCGGGCGGCGCTCTCGAGGCGTTTGTCGAGGCTAAGGAGAGGGGCATCGTCCGGCATATCGGGGTGACGGGGCACCACGACCCGGATGTCCTCTCGCACGCGGTAAAGAACTGGCCGGTCGACGCTGTAATGATACCCGTCAACCCGGTGGAGGGGGCGCTCGGGGGTTTCCTCTCCTCGACGCTCCCCGCCGCGAGGGAGCAGGGGGTCGCAGTCATCGGAATGAAGGTGCTCGGCGGGTCGAACTACCTCGTCCCCGGTGCAGGAGTGACACCGGAACTCCTCGTCCGCTACGCCCTCGCCCAGGACATCTCTGTCGCGATCGTCGGCTGTTCGACACCTGCAGAGGTGCAGGCGCTTGCCGCCGCCGGGCGGAGCGGTCCTCTGCCCGACGACGAAGCGGCGGCGCTTGTCGAAGCGTTCCGCCCCTATGCCCGCGAGCTCGCGTACTACCGGGGATTCTGGTGAGGCGGTCCCGGCAAAATCCCTATTCTGGTATCGATATATGCCGGCGGCACCAATCTCCGGGGAGAGGATAGATCACTATGACAACCAGGGGGCCCCACCGGCTCCGAGCACTCAGGAACCGCATTGCCGCATCGCCGGACGCAATTCTCGTACTGGTCGTGCTCGTCATCTTCATGGACATGATGATCTACGGTCTTCTCATCCCGGTCTTCCCGCAGTACGCACCCCGGATCGGGGTGGACGAACAGGTCATCGGGGTCGTCTTCGGGATTTACGCCGCCATGCTCCTCATCTTCTCCATCCCCATGGGCCTCCTCTCCGACCGGGTGGGCCGCCGTCCCCTCATCGTGGTCGGGATGCTCCTCCTCGCGCTCGCGACGGCTCTCTTCGGGTTCTCTACCACGTTCACGCACCTGGTCGTCGCCAGGACCGTCCAGGGGGTATCGGCCGCGGCCACCTGGTCCGCCGGGCTTGCGCTCCTCGCCGATACCTGCGACCCTGCCCGGCTCGGGGAGAAGATGGGCATCGCGCTCTCGGCGGTCGGGGTCGGGACGATCCTCGGGCCGGTCGCCGGGGGGCTGCTCTTCGAATACGCGGGCTACATGGCGACCTTCCTCGTCCCGGCGGTGCTGGTGGCCTCTGTCGGCCTGCTCGTTCTCGCCGTCCCGTTACGCACCTGCAGGCAGGAAGGCGATCCGGTTCGATCCCCTATGCTGCCCCGGGGCGCTTTCCTCCCGCTCGCCGCCTGTGCGGCCGCGATCGTCGCGGTCTCCGGAACCTACGGCGTCGTCGATCCCTACCTCCCGGTCTACCTGCACGCCGCCTTCTCGGCGTCCCCGGCGGCGATCGGCCTCGTCTTTGCGGTGCTGGCGGTTGCGGCCATTCTCGCCCAACCGGCTGCAGGAAGGATCTACGATCGGTACGGGGGCAGCCGCTATCTCATCGGCGGCGGGCTCCTTCTCTCGGGGGCCGCGCTCGTCGCCGCCATGCAGGGAGAGACCCTCCTGCTCACCGCCGCCGCAATCTTCGCGCTGGGGGTCGCGCTGAGCTGTGCCCTGGTGCCGGCGATGCCGATCCTCGCCGGCATTTACCGGGGCCGGGGATCGCAGGGCGCCGCCTACGGCATGTATAACACCTTCTTCTCCGTCGGGCTCTCGGCCGGGCCGTTCGCGGGAGCGGTCCTTGCGGGCCGGTGGCCGCTCCCGGTGTTATTCCTGCTGCAGGCGGGAGTCCTCGCGGTTATGGGGGTCCTGGGCTGGTTCGTCGTCGGGAGGCTTCGATGGCGGTGAGTTACGTTCATCATGCCGCCGGACCAACAGGGATAGCATCTCCGACCAACGGACCGAGGAAATCATGCCGCTGAAATTCTGCCGCCTCCACGCCCCCGAACTGCTGATCGCCTTCTTCGCCCTCATTATCCTGGCCGCGGCTTTCGGGGACGTCGGAGGGGAAGCGGGGGCGTTCCTCACCTCGGCGCTCGATGTGGCGCTCTTCGTCATTCTTGCGATGCTCGTTTATCTCGCCGGCACCCGGCACCCTGCGTTCCGGTGGGCCGCCATCCTCTGGCTCCTGGTCCTGGTGGCCGGGCTTGCGGCTGTTGCGGCGGGGTTCGGGGTGATAGCAATCCTGCCGGCGGAGGCGCTTGGGGCCGGGGAGATCGATCCGGAGACGGTCGACCTGGACCTGGCCGCGGGGGTTGCGCTTCTCCTCCTCGGCGTTCTTGCGGTAGGGGCCGCAAGCCTCATCGGGTTCTCACGCCGGTTCCGGGGATGGCTTGCGGGGTATCTCCCGTTCGACCCGGACTCACTCCTCCATACGGTCGCGCTCGTGGTCATCCTTGCGATGATCCTCATCCCGCCCGTACCGCTCCTTGCCGCGGGGGTTCCGCCCTTCCTCTCGGAGCCGTTCCTCGACCTCCTGCTCGAGTCCGGCGACCTCCTCGCGGAGACGGTCACGCTGAACGCCTATACCCTCTTCTGGACGCTCATCGGCTCGTTCTTCATCGCCGGGGCATGCGTCCGGCGGACGGGGCGCGAGACCCTGGAGCGGCTCGGGCTCGTCCGCCCGACGGGGAAGCAGATCGTTCTCGCCGTTGCCGCGGCTCTCGCGCTCGTTGCCGCGTTTCACTTCATCGACCCGGTGCTCGCCGCGCTTGTGGGCTGGCTCGGCCTTCCGGTCACCGATATGGAGGCCGTCAACCTGCTCTTTGCCGGAACGCTCACCCTGCCCGGGATCGTCGTGGCATCCATCGCGGCGGGGTTCGGCGAGGAGGTGAGCATCCGCGGCCTGCTCCAGCCCCGGTTCGGCATCCTCCTCCCGGCGCTTCTCTTTGCATCGCTCCACGCGTTCCAGTACAGCTGGGACGGCCTCATCTCGGTCTTCCTTGCGGGAATTATATTCGCCTATATCCGGCGGTATACGAACACAACGACGTCAGCGATCACGCACACCGTCTACGATCTGGTGCTCTTCTCGATGATGCTGATCGGGATGTCGATCTGACACAGGGGATTCGCGGGATACCCTTTTTCAGAATGAACTCGCCCCGAAATGTCTCTGCCGGGAGGAGGACACCCTCCTCTCAATGCCCGATATGGTCCCCGTCGCAGAACGGTTTGTTCCGCGATCTCCCGCACCCGCAGAGGGTAACCCGGTTTCTGATCATGTAGGTTCTCCCGTCGGCGGACTCGACAGGGATCCCGTCACGGACCCAGAGCGGCCCATGTTCGCCCCTGGCGGGGTTTTCGATCACGACAACGGATTTTTCAAGAGCGGGTTCGATCGCCTCACCGGTCTTTCGGTCACGGAGAACGAGCCGGCCGGAGGGACAGTTGCATGCCTCATCTATCGCCGTGTCCCGGGCTTCCGGGGTATCGGATCGCTTCGTGAGGTTCCAGATCCCCCCGGCCCGCAGGCAGAACCGTGCGTGCGCACAGAGCCCTTCATAATCGGCCAGTTCCAGTTCCGGCCCTCTGATGACGGGGGGGTTCTCAAGATATGGTTCATCCCCGGCAGTCTCGGTACCGTCAAAGTGAATCTTCGCATGCGTCCCGTCGCAGAAGGGTTTGTTCTTCGAATGCCCGCAGCGGCATAGGGCATATTCTTCCCGCAGGGGATACTCCCGTACCTTTTGCCATGAACGGCAGTCGCCCTCATCATCGTGAGAGATCTCCATCACCATGAGCGGGACACTCCCGGTCACGATGTATGGACCATTCCTGCTCACCCGGATCTTCATGGTATCATTCTCCACGGGAGCTTTTCTGCATGTTAACCTGTGGGGTGAAGGGGGCGGACCTGACGGTCCTCAGGCTAAACGGTAAATAATACAGCACAACCCGGAGGGTTACGACAAGGAAGCTGCAGAGCAGTCTCCGTGAACGATCCGATAAAAGAATCAACCTCGTTTTAAAACGCTGAGGGGGAGATTTGAACTCCCGAGGGGCTCAACGCCCCACGGGCTTTCCAGGCCCGCGCCCTACCGGTCTAGACTACCTCAGCAATGTGCATCATTAGTTGGCGGGATATTCTATTAATAGTAGCTCCCGCATGGGCCGCGAACCCCTCATTGTGCCCCGGCGTGCGCCTTCCAGGCGCGGGGGTAGGTGCCGGGCCGCATCAGGACGGTGGTGGGGGCGACGACGAACCCGGGTTCTCCCGGCTTCAATGCCGACGAACTGCTGAGGGCTCTCCCGAGTCCCACGAGTTCGCCGCGCTCTGTCACGATCGCAACCGTCTCGCCTTTTGCAAACCCGCCCACCTTCTCCGTGACCCCCACCCCGGCGAGCACCGCACCGTGGCAGACGGCGTCGACGGCGGTGTCGCGGATGACGACCCGGGGGAGGTCCTGGACGGCGGCCGCCGGGGGGAGGATCATCCCCTGCAGGGGTTCGGGGTTCCCCTCCGGGGCCGCTCTCGCGGCATCAGCGAGTGCGTGGAGCGTTACGGCAACGGTCTCGTCGAAGGATCCCGAGCGAATCCTCCGGAGTTCCTCCATGTGGGCACAGACCCCGAGCGCGTAGCCCATATGGACGCAGAGTGTCCGGATGTAGGTCCCGGCGTCGCACCGAACCCGGAAGAGGACGAGCCTGCCGTCCATATCCAGGACCTCGATCTCCTGGATCTTCCTTATCCTGAGGCTCCTTTTGACCGCGCTTTTTCTCGGCGGCCGCTGGTAGATCCGGCCGGTGAATTCCGCCGCCACCCGGTCTACGGCCTCCCGGGTTGCGTCGCCGTGAAGGCGCATCAGGCAGATATACTCCTTGTTGTGTGAGAGGAGGACCGGGGCGAGCCGGACGGCGCCGCCGAACATGACGATGAGCACCCCGGATACCTGCGGGTCGAGCGTTCCGGCGTGGCCCACCCGGCGCCCGAGGATGTCCCCGACCCAGGCGGTCACCTGGTGGCTGCTCGGCCCCCGGGGCTTGTCTATGACGACGATCCCGGAGTCGGGGACGGAATAGTTCTGGCCGGTCAACGGTCTCACCTGCCTTCCGTGTAGCGGTTCAGCGCTTCAAAGGTTCCTGCGAGCGACCCGTCCCCGACGACCGCCGGGGGATGCCCGCCGGCCCGCATGGCATCCGCGGTGATCTCGCCGATGGCGACGAGGAGCAGGTCGTCGCGGGGTTGCCAGCGTGCCTCCCGGTAGGACATGGCGCTCGTGAAGAGGATGGCGTCGGCGGCGTCAAGTGCGAGTTCGGCTCCGGTGGGGACGAGCGCGTAGACCCGCTCCTCCCTGACCATCCCCCCGGCCGCGGCGATCGCATCGAGAAGGCCCGGGTTCGGGACGTCTGCCCGCGGGATCCCGACCGTCCGGCCCCGGAGCCAGTCCCCGAGGTAGGGGACGAAGTCGCGGGAGTAGAACGAGGGGAGGACCTCCGCCTCGATTCCGGACTCCTTGAGGACTTCGGCGGTCTTCGGCCCGATCGCGATCACCCGGGGCCACCGGTCGAGTTTCGGCCCGACGATCGCGGCGGGGAGGGCGCTTGAGAAGAAGAGGCAGTCGAACTCGCCGCGGAGGACGGCCTCGACGAACGTATCGACCCGTTCAGGCCGCAGATCCGCCCGCAGCGGCGAGACCGTGTAGCAGTCGTGACCATACGTTGCGCAGAGGGCGCGGTCTCCCGCCGCCTTGTTCTCGAGCCGGGTGATGGCGATCTTCATCGCTACAACCTTCGTCCCGGTGGAATATGACTGTATCGTGGGAGACGATTCGGTTGGTTTATCCCCGGCTGTTCCAACCGGTAATTATCGTGCTCTCCGGAATCGTGCTCGGCACCGTCTTCGGCATCGGCTGCGGCGCCGTGAGCGGCCTCGTCCCCGGCATCCATGCAAACACCATGGCGGGTGTCCTCCTCTCGCTCCAGGCGCTCCTGCTCGCCTGGTTCGACCCGGTGTTCGTCGCTTCCGCGATGTTTTCCACCCTCGTTACGCACACGTTTCTCGACTGCGTCCCGAGCACGTTCCTCGGCATCCCCGACGCCGATACATCGCTTGCGGTTCTTCCCGCGCACGCCCTCTGCCTCGAAGGGCGGGGAGAGGAGGCCGTCCGGATATCCGCCCTCGGGAGCGCCGCCGGTGTCGCCCTCTCGCTCCCACTCGCGCTTGCCTTTGTCCTGGTGCTTCCCTCTCTCCAGCCAGCGATCGACTGGGGCATCGGCCTTGTCATTCTCGCCGTCGCCGGCTACCTCATTGTCGTCTCGGAATCCCCCGGGTGGGCGCTTGCGGTCTTCGCGGTCTCGGGAATTCTCGGGCTCTTCTCTCTCGGCTACGCGTTCCTCGCCTGGCCGGCGGGTGGGGAGTCCGGGGTGCTGATGCCTCTCCTCTCCGGCCTCTTCGGGGTCGCGGTCCTTCTCAAGGCGTCGCACGGGGCGATGCCGGAGCAGCAGTTCCGGGGATTCGACCTCTCCCGGAGCGCCGTCCGTCGGGGCTCTCTCCTCGGCTCCGCCGCCGGCGCTCTCGTCGGCTGGCTCCCGGGCCTCTCGAGCGCCACGGCAAACGCCCTCCTGACCTCGGTCGTCGGTTACGACTCCAACCCCCGGGAGTACATCCTCGCGACCAGCGCCGCGAACACCGTGAACGCCTTCCTCGGGCTTGCGGCGTTCTACGCCGTATCCCGGACCCGGAACGGGGTGATGGCGGCGATCGGAGCGCTCGAGGAGATGCCGCCGGCAACCGCCATCCTCCTCGCGGGCGCGATGGCCGCGGTCGGCGCCTACCTCCTGACCCTTCTCTTCTCGCGCACTGCCGGTCGGTTCTCCGGCCTGAACACCACGAACCTCAACTACGGCGTCATCGCGTTTGTCGTCTGCCTCTCCCTCTTCCTCTGCGGCCCGTTCGGGGGCCTCGTCCTTCTCCTCGCAACGGCGGTCGGCTGCGTTCCGTCCCTCGTCAACGTCCGCCGGGTCTACTGCATGGGTGCGATCATGGTGCCCGTGATGGCCTACTCCTTCGGTCTTGCCTGACGGCCAGCGGGGTTTGCTCTTATATCGGCCGGGCACCAATACCGTACCATGCTACAGCGCTACTGGTTCGGGGACGTCGACGAGGAGGGGTGCCGGACCGCCGGCACCGATCCGGCCGCGCTCGCGGAGCGGGCGGCCACGCTCCGCACCGGTATGGATTCATTTGTTCCCATCGACTGGGAGGTTGCCCGGGACTGCGGGGTCGTCCGGACCCGGGAGGAGTACGTCGACCTGCTCCGGTCGGTCTGCACCACCCTTGCCCGGAAGAGGATCGCGCAATCATACCAGGGCCGGGACGTCGAGCTCCTCCAGATGGTGAGGATGCTCGACGAGCTCGATAACGTCATCAATCTTCTCCAGGAGCGTGCCGCGGAGTGGTACCAGGTCACGAACCCGTCGTTCTCCCGGAAGTACCGCTCCCTTCCGGCGAAGAAGATGCTCGGGATCATCCGGAAGGGAGCAAGAGGGGGTCTCTCGGACGTTGCCGACGAGATCGACCGTCTCGCCGGGACGAGGAGCCGCCTGATGCGGGAGGTCTCGGCCCGGGCCGACGAGGTGATGCCGAATACGAGCGCTCTCATCGGCGGGCTGGTCGCGGCCAGGCTCCTCTCCAAAGCCGGGGGGCTTGAGACGCTTGCGAGGATGCCGGGGAGCACCATCCAGGTTATCGGCTCGGAGCGGGCGCTCTTCTCGCACCTCCGGGGCGGCACGCCGCCGCCCAAGCACGGGATCATCTTCCAGCACCGGCGGGTCCACAACGCGCCGAGACCAGTGCGGGGACGGGTGGCCCGGGTGCTCGCGGCGAAACTCGCCATCGCCGCCCGGCTCGACTACTACCGGGGCGAGGCGGTGCCGGAGTTCCTCAAAAGTGCCCAGGCGCAGATCGACGAGGCGGGGGTCGAGGCATGATGAAGTGGCTTGGAAACGTGCTGGTCTCTCCCGGCGAGGGCGGGGTCTACGGGGAGCGGACGCTCGATGGTTACCGGGTCTGGGACCCCTACCGGAGCAAGCTTGCGGCGCTCTACACCCTCGGCGGCGGTGTGGAACTCACCCCCGAAATAAGGGTGCTCTACCTCGGCGCAGCGAACGGGACCACGGTCTCGCACGTCGCCGACTACGTCGAGACCGTCTACGCGGTGGAGTTTGCGCCCCGGCCGATGCAGGATCTTCTCGAGGTTGCACGGCGGAGGAGGAACATCGTCCCGATCATGGCCGACGCGAACCGGCCGGAGGAGTATGCGCCGTTTATGGAGGCGGTTGACATCCTCTACCAGGACGTGGCGCAGCCCAACCAGGTCGAGATCGCGGAGCGGAACCTGGCCTTCCTCAAACCGGGAGGCCACCTCATCCTGATGCTCAAGACCCGGAGCGTGGATGTCCGGCGGGACCCGGCCGAGGTGCTCGCCGAAGCGCGGGCCGGGCTTGAGAAGCACCTCGATATCGCGGACGTCCGGTGGCTCGACCCCTACCACCACGATCACGCCGCGATCGTCTGCTCCCGCCGGGGGTAGCATATATTAGAAGGGAGGGTAACCCCTTCATATGGACCGGGTCGTCTTCAACCCCTTCTCCCCGCTGATGCTCATTTTCTTCTTCGGACTGCTCGCTCTCTTCCTCCTCGCCGTCATCGTCTTTCCTATCCTTTTTTTGACGGCGATCGGGGCGACGTTCACGCGGCTCGGGTTCTCCTGGTGGCAGGCGCTCCTCATTCTCTTCCTGACGCTTATCGGGAGTTTCATCAATATCCCGGTGAGTACGCTTGAGGGCCGGCCGGGGGTGCCGGCCTACGACCGCTACGCCGTGATGTACGGGCGGCTCTACCGCATCCCGCAGCAGGCGCAGCGGACGGTCCTCGCGATCAACGTCGGCGGCGCCCTCATCCCGGTGGCGATATCGCTCTACCTGCTCTACGAGTCGGTTGTGATCAGCGAAGGCTACCACCTCTTCGCCCTTGCGCTCGCCGGGGTCGCGGTCGTGACCGTCGTAACAAAAATCGTCGCCCGCCCGGTGCCGGGGCTCGGGATCGCGACGCCGTTCTTCATCCCGCCGCTCGCGGCGCTCTTTGCGGCGCTGATCCTCTCGCTCTTTGCAGGCGGCGTCCCGGCCGCGGCGGTGATCATCGCCTACGTGAGCGGGACGCTCGGCACCCTGATCGGTGCGGACCTCTTGAACCTCCACCGTATCGCGGAACTGGGGGCGCCGACGGCGAGCATCGGCGGGGCGGGGACGTTCGACGGGATCTTCCTGACCGGGATCATCGCGGCGCTTCTGGCATGAGGGGGTAGGGCGTCGGGAGGAATCCGACGGTCTGACCCGGGTTGCGGCGAAGCCTGAGGGATCTACCCGTTCCGGGCTTGTGCGGCGGGTGAATGCGTTAGATAGTTGCCCTGTCACCCACGACCAAAATGATTGTGCCGTGTCATCCCCACACCTGTTGGCCGCGCTCTTTCCGCTCGGCCCTTTTAACCCCGCAAGACGAAGGGGATCGCGACCGGCTTGATTTGATGGCGTTGAGGTCTGAGGTACCGGTGATCGAACCTGATATATACTACTGTGGTGGTACACGGTAGTATGTCAGAGATGACATCAATTAAGATCGCAACGGGAGTAAAGGATCAACTCAACCATCTCAAGACCCATCCCCGTGAGACCTACAGCGATCTCATCTCCAGGTTGGCCTCCCAGGCGCAAACAGAGTTGCCTCCATGGCAAATTCCTCTTATTCATGTCAGAATCAATGGAGTCATCCGGGAACTCAAGCATCCTGTCGAGATCTCGGCTGAGATGGATGAAGGGGAATATATCCTGTATAATCACGAGTACCGACTACTGGTCGTCGCCTCGGATCTCTCTGAAGGTTTGAAGGACATTATTGACGAGTTTGAGGAAAACTGGAACGATTTCGTTCTGCAGGATGAGAGTGCTTTACTTGGAGGTGCCCGCGACCTGAGGAGGAAGCTCATCGCACTCGTACCCGGAGAGACCTGATCGTGCCCCGAAAAAACAAGGCCATCGTGCGCCGCCTCATGAAGAAGGGGTTCGATGCCAGGATGTCAAAACATATCAAACTGGTATTTAGCTACAACGGTTGTGACACGGGAATCCGTACATGGGTTTCCCATGGCACAAAGGAGATTAGCGACCAGTTGCTTTCTCGCATGGCGGAACAACTCAATCTCTCCCGGCAGCAATTCCTTGATCTCATCGACTGCCGACTCGATGAAGCGGGGTTGATTGCAGTATACAAGGAGATGCACTTTTTATGACGCTGGACGTATCGACTGAATGGGAGGCGCTCTTTGACCAATCTCCTGGAGTTTGATACGGGTTGCCGTATCCCGGATCTCGCCCGTCACACCGTCGCCTCCTTGCCGATGTAGTTGTACAACCGGTGCTTGAAGTCGTCGAATTCCCGGATCGTCGGGTACGCGACGTCGTAGAGGAACCGCTCGTCGGGGCAGTGGATTGCCTTTCCGCGGAGGACTTCCGTCCTGACATAGAGCGGCAGGTGCGAAAAGATCTGGATGTCATAGCGGTCGTCGGGAAGATCGGAGAGCGCTGCAAACCTGAACCGGGCTGCTTCCTCGCGGCCGGCGTCGTAATAGATGCAGAAGTCGATGTCCGACCCCGTCCTCGCCCGCCCTTCGGCAACGGAGCCGTAGAGGATGATAAAGCGGATCCTCTCGAACCCCTTAACGGTCTTCGCCCGCTCAAGCGCATGCCGGACAAAACGGTTCATTCGCTCTCACCTCCCGGGGCGTGCCCGGAAGTCCTGTAGGTTTTAGACGGGAATCGCTCTCACATTAACGTTTCCTGCGGCGGGGGGCCGGATCGGGCTGGTCGTCTGTCCCATTTCCCCGCAAGACCATGTCATCATCCGGGATCCCCTGGCAATTGTCCAGAATCATAGGTCAAGGAGTCCCCGACTTGAGTCGAGGCAGTTGCCTCTCACAACCACAAAATAAGGTGAAATGAGCCGCTACCTGGCGAGCTGATTCCATTCCTCACGGGATATGCCCGCCTGCCGGAGGATGCGCACGAGCAGGTCGACGCCGATCTCTGACCTGGTTTGGGATGGTTAGAACGAGATCTCCTTTCACCATGAAAGGGTGTCTGCCTCCCCGGCACGGCCCCTCGAATCCCAGGGTCTGAAGGTTCTTTACGAGTTGGTTCCATGAGATGGGTCTGATCCTATGCTCCGGCACCCGTATCAACCCTGACGATCTCTCCCACTGTGCGGCCGGCGATCGGAGGTATCGGGAGGCCGCGCCGGAGTCGTATGATCAACCATTCGTCGATGACGCCTGCAAGGTTTCTCCTGCACTCTTCCAGCGTCCTGCCGGTTGCAAAGACCCCGGGAAGTTCCGGGATCTCTCCATAATACGGTTCATCGTCCTCGATAATCTCGTAGTTGGCGTGTTCGAGTGCCGCGTTGATATACTCAAGGATCATTATATATTTCAATGGGATTGCCCCCGCATATAGGATTTTGCTTTCCCCGGCCGAGCGGGATTACGACTGTTGCTGTTGGGCCAATTCTTCAGGGTGGCCCCGATGTGCTATGGGTGTGATTCACTCCCCGGCACGATCCCAGAGCCCGGCAAAGACCTTCACCTGCCGGGCGTAGACGTCCGCGGAGTCCTGCTTGTACTCAAGGGTCGTCGGCACATCGGGGTGCCGGCGGAGCCGGGCAAAGACCGCCGAAAGGTTGAGACCGCTGTCGGGGTGGTCGAGTGCGAGGTGCTCGTCGGTGATCGAGCCCTGCCGGATGTTCGAGAGGTGGTGGAGGGCCACGTCGAGGGACTCGAACCGTTCTAACTCATCCACGAACGAGAGATGCCGGTAGTTTGCGGTGCAGGCGAGGTGGGGGAAGTCGAGGCAGAACCGGGTGATCTTATTGCCAGCAAGGGCCGCGAGTTCTCCGGCGGTGTTCCCGAGGAGGGGGTAGCCGGCGTAGACGGCGGGGAGGTTCTCGAGGGTGAGGCGGGGATCGTTGTGGCGGTCGAGGAAGTCGGCGAATGTTTCCACGGCGGCAAAGCGGCCTCCCGGATGGGATCGCGCCGGTCAACTATGCGGACCTGCTGCGGTGCTGCGGCTATGCAGATGCCGCCGAGCTGACCGCGCGCCTGACGTGCTGGCGTGGTCTCCTCGCCCGCACGTGCCCCGACGTGCTGCTGGCTGACCACGCTCCTACCGCATTGCTGGCGGCCCGTATGGAAGGGGTTGCGCATCTGGCGGTCGGTAACGGCTTTGCGGTTCCGCCGCGTGTCGATCCGTGGCCATCCATCCGTCCATGGCAAGCCGTGGATGTA
>PGYH01000194.1 GCA_002839575.1 Methanomicrobiales archaeon HGW-Methanomicrobiales-6 | reverse complement strand
CGTTGCGATATCACCACGGTCCAGCGTACCGGGCTTTACCATAGTTTATAACTTCAATTTCTCTCAGGATACACTCCCACCGACGACGTCCCGGGGCGCCCTTGAAGGAAACCTTATCGACCTCGCGCGCCCACAATTATGCGATGAATGTCCTCCTCATTCAGCCGGAGGGGGTTGACCTCTACGCCACCCTGCTCAAGTCTGATACCAGCAGGGGGGCCCTTCGTTTTTACCAGCCCAACAGGCTGGAGTATGGCATACGCATCCGGACGGCGTCGCTTGGGAGTGCGCTTGCCCTCGCCTCCGAACTCAGGTGGTATATCCAGCGCTACGTCGATGAGGTTCTCTTCGAGCCCGAAGAGGGTATCTACTGCTCGTCCGGCCTCGCCCGGCAGATCTACGAGCGGGATGTGAAACCCGCGTCGCCGTGGAGGTATCGCTGCCTCTACCGCATTTTGGGGGACCACATGATCGATACCGTCTGGATGGACGAGGGCACGACGCCGGAGGCATACGCCGACCAGACCGGGCCTGACGATACGATGCTCGAGGTCTGGTGCACGCAAGAAGAGTACCCGACCGGGTAGGGCCGGCAGGGACTGTGCGGCCCTTTTCACAGTTCCTGGTATGCCATGGGGACTTGTGTACTCGAAACGTGATCGAATCAAAAGACGCGCATGTCAATTCACTAACATAGAGCTTTGTTGAAACTTTTTTTGGTCTTCCTCCCTACCACGATGAGGTTGGCGCCGGGATCGGCTTGTCCCCCGGACGACCTTTTCTTCTTGGGCATGTCCCCATGCAGTGGACCGTGGGGATATCACCTCGCGGGGGCGGGGCTGACGGGGGAGGGGGTCTCCCCCTCGCCTGTCTCCATCCCACAAGTAGCCATGTAACCCCCGCCCCGCCCGGCCTCCGGCCTCCTCCCCCGCCCCTGGGGCGGGGGCAGTCATGGCGATACCCGGTGGAAAGCCGTGCTCCAGAGTGCGACCATCGGGAGAGACGGATCCGGGTTCAACAAAGCCGAAAGTTCCCTGTTTTGTGCGCTCCTTCCTCGTGCCCATCGTGCACTCCTGCGTGAGGTCATAGCGCCCGCCCCCACACGCAAAAATTCCTGAAATAAAGTGACAGGATGCACCAGGTACACAGCCCGATGGAAAGCCGTGCTCCCGAGTACCTCCGGAGTGCGACCGTCTTGAGCAAGCAGACAGGGTTTCAGCAAAGCCTGAAATAGTTATACCCGGGTAAGACGCGGGTTTATCTCCTGGGCCCTGGCATAACTACGATCCGCCTCATCGGGTTTTCCCAGACTCGACAGTATCATCCCCTTCATCCACCAGGCCGTGGCATACTCCGGA
Organism: Methanomicrobiales archaeon HGW-Methanomicrobiales-6; assembly: GCA_002839575.1. Classification (GTDB taxonomy): domain Archaea; phylum Halobacteriota; class Methanomicrobia; order Methanomicrobiales; family Methanoculleaceae; genus Methanoculleus; species Methanoculleus nereidis. The sequence goes on along the minus strand of PGYH01000194.1, from coordinate 1,557 downwards.
TTAAGCTCAAGAGCCCTGTCTATGGATTGGAGCGCATCCTGATACCTTCTCAGATTGTAGAGTGCGACACTTTTACCCAGCCAGGCATCTTCAAATTGGGGATCGAGTTCGAGAGATTTATTAAAGCATTCCAATGCCTGCTCGAACTGGTTATCATTGGAATTGAAGTGCAATCCCTGTCTGTATGATTCCATCGCGGCACTCTGTTGAATACATCCGCAACTGCAGAGTGCGGCCAGCACTATGATCATTAAAGCAAGGTGCAGTTCTACTTTTGTTCTCTTGCTCAATCTCATAAGAATAACCTGGCCTCACTTCCTATAAATTGCTCTACGTGTTTGCGGGGTATACAGGGCGAGTGCAAGCGGCGAAAGCGGAGTGCCGCGGGTAATAAGAACCATATGGTATTCCAGCGCAATTCAGGCAAGGAGAAATCCTGTGCCCGCACCTGACCGTTCCCTCGAAACTACCGTTGGTCCGCTTACGCTCAAGAACCCGTTCCTGCTTGCATGTGGGAAGGAGCGGGCATCGTCCGCGAGATGAATGCGGGCCTCTCAGGATACCTCGCAGACAAGCACGTTACGGGTGTTGCGGCGCTCAAGGGCTGCGCCCTTCCCCGCAGCGTCCACCGTTTCGCCACCTTGGGATTTTCGGAACGGTGCACGTCCTGTGGCCGCTGTGTAACGGCCTGCCGTGACGGGGGCTACCATGCCATCTCGATAGCAGATCGGCATGTCGTGATCGATAGAGACCGGTGCGACGGGTGCAGCCTCTGCTCCTATGTCTGTCCCGAAGGCGTGATCGTCATGCTGTCCGGTTCGTGAAGACCTAACGATCAGAGATCAGTCCCGCTAGGACATCCTGGAATCGCAGGATCAGGTCCTTCAGCGGGCATGTCCCCATGTAGTGGACCGTGGTGGCTATCGCAACGAGGGGTGGGGACAGGGGAGGGGGAGAATCCCCCTCCCCGCAGGGGTTGCCCATTAGTCCCTTCCCGAAGCCCCACCCCACCCGCGCCTGCGGCGCTCCTCCCCCGCCCCTCCGGGGCGGGGGCAGTCATGGCGATAGGCGATGCCCCTACGGGACATCGCTGGAGAAGACCGAAGGTCTTGGACTGGTGATGTTCCGACAGGAACGGAGCCCGATGGAAATCTATGCCCCTGGATTGCGACCATCCGGGATAGAACAGGTGGTGTCAACCAAGCCTATTGTTCGAAAAAAAGGGTGGCCTTCAGGCGAACATCTCGCCGAAGGTGGTGTGGAAGTGGTGCTGGTCGAAGTCCACCGCGAGTTTATCGATCGCCTTCATGAAGTCGTCGCCGTTGATGGTATCGCGCTCCATCCTGATGGCGAACATGCCCGCTTCCATGCATATCGCCCGGAGGTCGGCGCCGTTCTTCCCCTCGGTGAGCCGCGAGACCTCCGAGAGGTTGACGTCCTCGCCAAGGCTCATGTGCAGGGTGTGGATCTTCAAGATGGCAAGCCTCCCCTGGTGGTCGGGGAGCGGGATCTCGATCATCCGGTCGAACCGGCCCGGGCGGAGGAGGGCGCGGTCGA
>PGYH01000193.1 GCA_002839575.1 Methanomicrobiales archaeon HGW-Methanomicrobiales-6 | reverse complement strand
CTCTGGGTGCAGGCCTTGCCTGGGCATTCATGGCGATGCAGATAAACCCGATACTTGCAATTGTGCTCGGGAGCGCTCTCGCGGTCTTCGTGCAGGGCGTCTATGCGACAACCGCATACCTCGGCCGTACTGCAAGTCTCGCCAAATTTGGACAGCCGGTCTACATCGATATTCTGAAGTCGATGACGACCGTAACAATGGCGCACGCGTTCGTAGCTATCTTCACCACCGTCGCGATGTGTCATCTGATGATCGCCGCGCTCGGTCACCCCTTCCCGCTCCCGCTGCTGGGTCTCGTATGGGGTATCGCGCTCGGTGCAGCCGGGTCTGCAACCGGTAACCCGTTCTATGGAAAGGAGCGGCAGTACCAGGAGCAGAAGTTTGGAGCAGGTGTTCCTATCTCCGCATCCGGCAATATCGTCCGCTACGCCGAGGCCGGCCAGCGGAACTCACTCGACAACGGTTTCTTCAGCGCCAAACTCGGTGGCCCCGCATCCGGGATCTGTTTTGGCCTGATCGTCTTCTTCGAACTCTGGCGTACCGTGGTCTTTGAAGAACTCAACGTCTGGGGACCGATCATCGTCGGTATCGTCGTTATCCTGGTCTTTGCCATCATCGACCGTTACATCGAGGTCTGGGCAAGGAAGAACTTCGGGCCCTACACGGCTCCTGAGGCTCCTGAGGAGGCATCATCATGAGCGCACTCGGTGGACCCGCACAGACTGGAGGTGTCCAGCCCCCGACGGCAATGGGCCTCGTTCTCAGCATCGTTCTTATCGTCGTCGCGCTTGCGCTCGCCTTCTTCCTCGTGCAGATGGCCGGAGTGATCGCTCTCGTCGGCATCATCATCGGCGGCGTCCTGATCGCGTTCGGCGTCCACTTCGTCCCGGTCGGCGGTGCTCCCGCTGCAATGGGACAGGCGCCCGGTATCGCGACCGGTGTCGCGATGCTTGCCGCCGGTGCCGGCCTTGCCGGACTCTTCGGTGGCGCATGGGCCGCCCCCTTCGGACTGGTCATCGCCCTCGCCGGCGGTGCTATCGGCGGTGGGCTGCTTATGGCAATCACCTGTACGATGGTCAACGTCATCTACATCTTCGGTATGGGTATCCCGTCCGCTTCAGGTAAGGTTGATAAGGACCCGATCACCGGCGACACCTTCCCCGAGTACAAGAGCCAGGGTACCGAGGGGCACGGCCTCCCGTTCATCTCCTGGGTCGGCGGCGTCATCGGCGGCGCACTCGGTGGTCTTGGCGGAACGCTCATCTACCTCGAGCTCCTCGACATCTACCAGGCGCAGCTGCCTGTAATCCTGGACGCAGCGGTCGAACAGATCGCGCCCGTCGCCATCTCGCTTGCTGGTATCTTCGCGGTCGGTATGTTCCTGATGAACGCCGTGCTTGCCGCGTACAACATCACCGGTACGATCGAGGGACCGCACGACCCCAAGTTCAAGAGGTTCCCGAGAGCAGTCATCGCGGCCGCTGCGGCATCCGCTGTTGCAGGCTTCTTCGCGATCGCGCTGCTCGAACTGGTGGGGGTATTCTAAATGTCAGTAAAAATTGAAGTCGGAGCAGGCGGCATCCCGCACAACCAGATCCTGATCTACGGACTTGTGGGATCGCTCATCCTCATCTACCTGACATACCTGAACACGGTCACCAACACCCAGTACTTCTCGTTCTTCGGCGGGCTTGCCGCTGTCGCAGCGCTCATCTGGGGTACCGATACGATCAAGCACCTCTGCAGCTACGGTCTCGGTACCGGTGTCCCGTCGGCGGGTATGATCGCCCTCGGGTCCGGTGTCATCGCCGCGATCTTCGGAGCCACAACCGGCATCTTCGCACCCATCGTGACGGTCATCATCGCCGCGATCATCGGTGCGGTCGCCGGACTGATGGCAAACCATGTGGTCCGGATGGACATCCCGGTCATGATCGTCTCGCTGATCGAGCTTGCAGTCGTCGGTGCGATGACGGTGCTCGGCCTCTCGGCCATGGCCTGCGGAACGTTCGAATTCATCGGCATGATCACCGGCACGGTCGTCTTCCTCGGATTCGCCGTAGAAGCCTACGGAGCCTCCCTCATCGGCGGCAGCATCATCGCCGTGATCTTCATGCTCGGCGCCATCGCCATCCAGCACTCCTTCAACGCCTGTCTCGGGCCGGGGGAGCAACAGGACCGGACACTCATGCTCGCCGCGGAGTGCGGATTTCTCTCCATGATCACCGTTGCGATCATCTCGTTCGCGTTCATTGGACTCCTTGCCGCTTTCGTCTCGCTGCTGATCTCGGCCATCGGGTGGATCTACACCTACATGCAGTACATCGAGCTCTCGAAGCGTGACGCCTACGCATGGCTCGACGCTCAGCCGATCCTGGAGCCCAAAGAGGGAGGTGCCTAAATGGCATACATTCAGGTACTGCCCGAGTACGGACTGGTCGTCGACCCGATGGTCGGCATCGTCACCACCGCGGGTGTCTCGTACACCCCCGTGATCGAGCAGGTAGCGGAACTCGAGAAGATTACCGACGACCTGGTCGGCATGCTCTCCGGGCAGGGCAACTTCCTGGCATCGTTCCCGAACAGGGAGGGGGTCCTCAACATCGCCGGAGGCGTGACCGCATTCTGGTACGGCATGGCAGTCGGCCTTCTGGTCGCCGGTGTCGTTGTATTAGGACTGCTGTGAGGTGAAGAACATGGTTGAAAAGAAATCACCGGCCAGTGGATGGCCGATTGCACAGGGCGACTTCCACACGGGAGATGCGCAGAGCTGCGCCGCCGTTGTCACCATGGGATCCCACCTCGACGAACAGGGCATCTGTGATGCCGGAGCGGCAATCGCCGGGTCCTGTAAGACCGAAAACCTCGGTATCGAGAAGATTATCGCCAACGTCATCTCCAACCCCAACATCAGGTTCATCCTCTGCTGCGGTACGGAGGTCAAGGGACACCTGTCCGGGCAGAGCT
>PGYH01000010.1 GCA_002839575.1 Methanomicrobiales archaeon HGW-Methanomicrobiales-6 | reverse complement strand
TCCATTCTTGTGTTTTGTGACTTTATTTTTTCACGAGTATTTCATAGGTTCTCAGGCGACCGCAGGTCGCCGGGGGTTTTGAGCGGGGCGCAGCCCCTTCGCGCCCGGGACGCTCCTCGCCTACCCCCAGGTGAAGTTCCTCTCCGGCTCCTCCTGTTCCGGCAGCACCACCTCGAACCGCGTCGTTCCCCGCAGCGAGACATCTGCGGACGCTTTGTTCGAATACGGGTTGACGTAGGTGTCGAGTGCCGTCCGGTTCCCGGCTCCGTCCTCCTGAACCATCTCCAGGTCCCACTGCGAATAATCATCGTCCCCGACCGCCGCGTCGCTGACGAACCAGTTCTCCATCGGGAAGCAGCACGATTCGACGTCGTTCCTATAGTAGAGGGTCAGTTCGCCGCTGACGTCAGCGTCGCCCGCATCGAACTGCCAGCGCCGATCGATACCGGGGTTCTCCGGCGTCCCGTTCACCGCAGCGGTGATCGTGCCCGGCTCCGTCATTCCGAGACCTCGAAGGTCGCAATCACCCACCCGCCCGGGTCGGTGAAGAAGACGGTGCTCTCCGCCGGCCCCGCCGGTATCTCGGCGGAGGCGGTATAGGGCTCCCCGGAGCCGGGCGTGATCGCTCTCTCGATGAACCGGTACCGGAGCCGCACGAAATCCAGCATCGCTTCGGTGTGGTATGCCAGGTAGCCGAGGTCACCATGGTGGTTCTGCGGGTGCAGCGCGAACGCGTCCTCTGCAGGCGTGACATTCAGCCTGTCCCCGATCTCCTCCTCGTGCGCATCGAGCTGCCCGGCATAGTACTCTTCGGTGAAGACCTCATTCATCAGGAACGCCATGCGGAGATTGAGCCGCTCACGGAGTGCGGGAGTCTCGAGGAACTTTTTCACCAGGTCGTTGTCCCAGCCGCTTGCTATCGCCGATTCGTACCCGAAATAGTCGTTGACCGTAGTGCCTCTCCGGGTATGCGAACCGAACGTCAGATCCTTGTCCCAGGGTATGACCTTCCATTCCGCATCCGGATTGTCGGTGTCCAGGTAGAGCCAGTAGTCGTCGCCGAACGAGTCGAGGTCACCGATGAGGTAATGGATTGCCAGCCAGTCGATGAAGTTCTCCTCGTCGAACCGTTCGATAAAGCCTTCTTCGAACTCCGGGCCGGGAGGAGTCCGGTAGACCCAGGCGACAAGATCACGGACCGCTCCCCAGTCCGGCTCACCCCGGCTGTCCATGGTCTCTGCGAGAAACGCTTCCGGATCGTCCTGCTCGTCGATGGGATACCCGAAGACCGAGAGGCGGTTGACCTCCGGCAGGAGATAGTAATGACCCCGGAAATCGTCGGCGACCAGTGTCCCTGCAGGGTTCAGGCCGTTGCTTTCGAGCAGATCGGCGTCGACCCGCTCCACGTGGACGTACAGGCCTTCGTAGACACCGTTGATGTACAGGTCGAAGTACTTCGTCCTCGGTGCCGGCTGCCCGAGAGCGTGGAAGAGGTCCATCGACACCTTCTCCCGCATCATCGTCGGATCGGTGTAGGTGGCTTTCAGGTTCATGTCGTTGCTGCCGAAGAGGAACTCCTGAGGTTCGATAAACTGGACATTAAATGATTTTTTCGGCAACTCCCGCGAAGAAGTGCCCCGGAACCGCACCCCCTCCAGTTCGATATCCTCGCCGTCGGGCGATAACCTTACGTAGCCGTCCAGCCGCTCGTCGGATGTATCCGGGCGGGTATACAGCTCGACGAGATCCTTCCAGCCCATGTAGAGGTACAGGTCCTGCACGCCGGAATCCGGACTGCTCACGGTCTCCTGTCCCGCTGCTGTGGGTATGATGAAGGCTGTTAGAGACAGCACGATAAGCATGCCGGCCGCAGCCCGACCCGCAGATTCCATCGCCATGGGCCGCAGTCATGCCGTCAGACAACATTAAGGTTCCCCGGTGGGGGAGCGGGCGAAGCAGCACCGGGCTCTTATTCGGGAGCACCAATCCCGACGAAAAAGAGGCGAAGGATCTGACCTACGTCCTCACGCGGGAGTTCATCGCCCGTTCTGTCCAGAAGAACGGCACCGTCTCCTGCACCGGGCTCCTCGGGTGCGACATCTCGACCGACGAAGGGCTTGCCCGGGCCCGCGAGCAGAACCTCACCCGCACCCTCTGCCCCTGCTACGTCAAAGACGCGGTCGAGATCCTCGAAGAGGTTCTCGCGTCCGTCACTTCCGCGCAATCCACCATGCGGTGAGTGACTCCGGCAGGGACGGCAGCCTGAGTTTCCGCCGCAGGTCATCGGTGCCGAGGCCCTTTGCCGCGAGCGCCCGCTTCTCGACGGCGTGCCAGGAGAGGAACGCGAGAGCAAACGTCGCCAGGAACGAAAGCCCGCAGAGCGCCGGGAGGAGGAGCGCGTTCCCTGTGACCTGAATCAGTGCCTGCTGAACCGGGTAGTGGTAGATGTAGATGCCGTAGGAGAAGTCTCCCGGTCTCCCGAAGGTGTTCAAGAACGGAACCGGGAGGTGGGCGGCGTAGATGGTGAGGTAGGGTATGGCGATCACCCCGGCGACGGTCACGTAGGGCGTCAGAGCCGAGAGCCCGAGCAGCAGGAGCAGCGCCCCGGCGATGACCGGCCGGTAGGCGATCCGCTCCCGGTGAAGGTAGAGGTAGGCACCGATGAGGAAGTAGAGGGTGAACCGGACCTTCGCCATCCGGGGGTCGTCGAACCAGTATATCCAGACCAGGGTGTTTACGACGGCGAGGGCGGGGATGGCGCCCCACCGGTGCAGGAGCCCGGCTATCCCGAGAGCCGCAACGACCCCGTACATCATGACCTCGACGGGTATCGTCCAGAGCGAGCCGTTGACGTAGGTCCACGGGTTGTCCTGAAAGAGGCCTATCGCTGATCCGTTTTCGAAGAACGGGGCGGTGGCAAGGCCTGCCGGGGAGAAGAGGGCGCCGAAGTACTCGCCCGGGGGAAGGGATGTCAGCAGCGGGCCGATGACGAAGAGCGTAACGAGGACCGCGAGGACGAGAGCCGGAACGACCCGCAGGAACCGTTTCCAGGCGAACCGGAGCGGCGATGCGGTCGATTCCCAGCTCGCCGTTATCAGGTATCCGCTGGTGACGAGGAGGGCGGCAAGCCCTGCCTGCGCCATGAGCATGACCGGGTCGTACATCCCTATCCCGACGTAGCCGAGCCTGAGGGCGTAGGCGTGCGTGACGACGATCACCGCCGCCGCCGCGAACCGCAGGAAATCGAAGTTGTTTGAGAACCGGCCCCCCGGAATGCTCCCGCCTTCAGTGACCGCCCCCGGGCGCTCTGTTTTCATGGCTGTCGGGATCCTTTCCTCACTATACAGTGACAATCGTTAAATATTTAGCCAAAATATCCTCCCCAATGGATCCGCTCGTTGTCGTCACGTTCGCCGTCGTCGCTCTGCTCGAGATCATCGTTCCGCTCGCGCTCGGTTACTGGATCGTCAGAAGGTTCGGCGTCCCCTGGCGAATCTTCGGGCTCGGCGCCCTCTTCTTCATCGTCGTGCAGATCGTCCACGCGCCGCTCGTCCTCGTGACGCAGACCCCGCTCTACCTCGCCGCCCTGCCGTTCGGCACGACCGCGGCCCTCGCGTTCCTCGCCGTCTACCTCGGCCTCATGGCCGGGCTCTTCGAGGAGGTTGGCCGTTACCTCGTCTACCGCTACATCTTCCGGCGGCAGAAGATCTCCCTCACCCGCGAGAACGGCCTCCTCTTCGGGACCGGGTGGGGCGGCGTCGAGAGCATCTTCGTCGCGCTCCTCGTGCTCACGAGCATGGTCTCCTATATCCTCCTCACCGGCGAGGGGTCGATGCTCTTCCTCCCCGACGACCCCGCCATCCAGGCCGAGATCGAGGCTGTCCAGGCCCTCACGCCGCTCGACATCCTGCCCGGGCTCGCCGAGCGGATGATGACGATCACCCTGCACATCGCCTGGTCACTGATGGTGCTTGCCGCCGTTGTCTACGGCAGAAAGGCGCTCCTCGCCCTTGCCGTCATCTGGCACGCCGCAGTGGACGCCGCCGCCGTCTATCTCGCCCCGACTCAGGGGATCCTGGTGACCGAGGTCGCGGTATTCGTCTTTGCAGTCATCGGCTTCGCGTATATTCTCTGGGAGTGGCGGCGGATGGGGGCGCGATCCGTCTCTTAGGCGCTCCTGCGCCTCTTCTAACCCGAGCACCCCCGTTCACTTCACCGCTCTTCTTTCAAGACTGTGGGTATTGGCGATCCGCCGCATGTATCGCGTAAGTATACCCTCAAATAAAGATGGCCTGGTATACTACCCGCTCCACTCATGCAGATATCCCCGGCGTTCGAGCGGTTTTCCGTCCGCGAGGACCGTCCGCTCCGGTATGACCTCGCCGATGACACGGGCCTCGACCCCGGGGACCGGGAGGATGCCCGGCGGGGCAGAGAAGAGGAGTTCGAAGTCCCCCCCGCCGTAGAGCGCGAGTTCCCGCCCCTCCTCCTCCGGCACGCCTGCCGGGAGGGGAAGGCGGGCGGTATCGACGGAGAATCCGCAGTCGTTCACGGCAAGGAGGTCGTGGAGGGAGAGCGCAAGGCCGTCGGAGATGTCCATCATCGCCGAGACCCCGGCATGGCCGAGCGCCTGTCCCTCCCGGACCCGGGGCTGCGGTTCGAGGAGTTCCTTCCTATGCCGGTCGTAGCCGGCGAGAGCGGCCTCGGCCTCCCCGAGCGGGCCGGTGACCGCGACAACGTCGCCCGGCCGCGCTCCCCGTCTCTGGACCAGGTGCTCCGGGGCGACGAGCCCGAGCCCCGTGCTCACGATCGTCAGTTCCCGGTGGGCGTCGAGGTCCCCGCCCACAAGCTCAGCGCCGAACGCCGTGCAGCAGTCCCGTGCCCCCTCCATGATCCCGTGGAGCCGTTCTGGCTTATCAAGGCCGACCGCGAGGAGCACCTGCCCCGGTGCCGCGCCCATGCTCGCGATGTCCGAGAGCGTGACCGCCGTCGCCATCCAGCCCACCTGCCAGTCGCTCATCCCGGCCGGGAAATCGGTCGTCTCGTGGAGCATATCGGTGCTCGCGACCATGAGACGATCGCCGCAGGGGATGACGGCGCAGTCGTCCTCGAGCCGCTCCGGGTCGATGATCGTCCCGATCAGCCGGTGCAGGCCTCGTTCATCCACCGCGGCGCACCTCCTTCTCCCGCTCGCTCCGGTACTCCTTGAAGAGATACTCGACCCGTTCGGCTTCCTGCTCGCGCCGGAACTCCTTCTGCTCCTCCTTCCATTCCGCGATCGCCTCCTCGACTGCTCCGGTCAGTGCCGCCCCGGTCCTGCCGCGGATCTCCGGCCTGACGGTCTCCGCGGGGAGGAGGGGGAGATCGATCTCGCGGGCGACCCGGATCAGGTGCGGGTCGGGCGGTTCCCCGCCAACGACCAGCGCCCGCACTCCCGTTCCCGCGAGGTCCTTCACCACGCCGCGACCCCAGCCGTGCGTCCGCGGGACGTAGAGGACGTCTCCTCCGGCGATGCCGATCTCCTCCTGGAGGGCCCGCACCGCTTCGCGGGTGAGGGATTCGAGCACCTTGAGCGGGGTGTAGTCCTCCGAGACCTCGAGTTTCGCGACCTTCTGCATCCGCTCCAGGCGCTTCTTCAGCCGCCGGGACCGCCGCCGCTCGCCCCGGAGCTGTTCGCGCAGGCTCTCGATGGTCGCGTCCTTCGCCGCCAGTTCCGCGTCCCGGCGGATCTTTCGCTCGGCTGCGGAACGGGCCCGGCGCACGTCCTGGCGCAGCCGCTCCATCTCCCGGTCGCGTTCGCGGAGGTCATCCTGCAGTTCCTCTACGTAACTGCGGAGCCTTTTGACCATCCCGTCGAGCGCTATCACCCGCTCGTCCTCAACCGGGCGCTCAGGGACGGGTGCCTCAGGCTCCGCCTCCTTCTTCGCCGCCGGAACCCCCTGCAGGTCTGCAAGAACGGTGTCGAGCGGCTGGCCGCGGAGCACCCGCGCCCGCACCTCGTCGAGGTCGAACCCCGGCCCCACTCTCTTTACGATGTTTCTGAACTTGTTCTGGAGGCTCCGGTAGGCGTCCAGCGCTGCCGAGAGGGCGTCGCGCTCGTGGTCGTTTGTGTAGGAGAACTGGGCGGTCAGGTCGTACTTCGCCTCCACCGAGAGCGACTGCTTCGGGGTGTAGGGGATGGCGTTGAACGCCCGCCGGATCTTCTCGACCGAGTAGGGTATCTGCTGGACATCGGAGGCGACGATGAGTGGTTTTCCCGCACGGTAGAGTTCCTCGACGATATCGGACATTGTCATCTGCCGGGAGCTCGTGAGAAGAACCAGGTTTCCGTCGAGATCCACGGCGGCGATCCCGGTGGTCGTCCCCGGGTCGAGCCCGACGATCAGGTAGCGGGGACGGCCGGAGAGGGGTTCGAACCGTATCCGGTCGAGCTGCCTTCCTGCCACCCGCACCTGGACGTCGGCGCCGCGGGAGGAGTGGACTGGAACCATCTCCCGGGGGGCCTTGACCCGGAATGCGACCCGTGAATACCCGCCGAAGGCCTTCGTCTCCTTCTTCTCGTAGTCGAGGCCGGCACCGCGGAGCCGCCCCTCGATCTCCCGGGCCTTCTGCAGCACAGCGCCGTGGATCTTCCGGACATAGCGGTTCTGACTCCACCCGCCCCGTCCGGGCGAGCGGTGCCTGCTCACCACGATATCGGTGGTGTTCTCAAACGCGATCACCTCGACGCCGGCCCCGAGCGCGGCCACCCGGGCGGTTGTCCGGGCCTCGGCGTAGGGGTCGAACTTGTTGAAACTGATGTTGTAGCGGGCGGCGACCTTCCCGAGACTCTCCTTCTTCTCGCCGCCGGTCACCTGGACGAGTTTCGTCGACGGCGGGAGCGACTGGAGGAATACGTGGAGTTCGCGCTGGTCGGCGGCGACCTCCTGGAGGCTGTCCACCGCGAGGATGTCGGGCTGTTCGGCAGCGAGGAGGCGCTGGAGCCGGAACCCGGTGACCTCATCGACCCCCTGGACCTCGCCGTCCTCCACCCGGGCGAGCGCGTAGACGGGCCGCCGGGTACGGGAACGAACCGAACCTTTGATGATGTCGATCCCGAAGACCTTCACTCCACCACCCTTGCCAGTGCTTCGTCGAAGGCGTATTCGAGGCCGTATTTCCGTTTGAAGTACTGGAGGATGTTCTCGATGTCCCGGTTGAGGATCTCGCCGGCGTTCGGGTGGGCGGTCTCCACCCATTGCGGCCAGTCGATCAGCCAGCACTGCCTCTCGTCGACCATGACGTTGAACTCACTCAGGTCGCCGTGGATGATGCCGAGGCGGTAGGCCTCCCGGACGTTGTCGAGGATCTCGTTGAGGATGATCTCCGGCTCCGCAACGGTCGCCCGGGAGAGGTTGACGCCGGGGACGAACGACATCGCGACGACGTGCCGGTTCTGGTCGATGGGGAGCGGCACCGAGACGGCGGGATGGAGGGTCTTTAGAGCGTCGTACTCCATCTTCGCCGAGTTGCTCGAGGCGAATATCCAGGGGCAGTGCCCGGAATCCGGCATGTAGCCGCGCTTTACGCGGGCGGACTGGAACGACCGCTGCCCGACCCGGTGAAACTTGAGCACCACGACGCCAAGCCCCATCGCCTCGTAGACCTCCGATTCCTTCCCGACGCCGATCAGCGTCCCGAGCGCCTGTACGGTGCCCCGGCGGGTGAGGGAGTGGAGGGCCAGGCTGTCGTAGCCGTTGAAGACGAGAGCGTAGCCCTCGTAGGGGGTCTTCTCGTACCTGACCATATCCATGGCCATCAGCCTGCCCAGACGGTAGGAGAGTTCGGACTCCGAGAATTTGGTGGCTGACTTGAGCACCTCGAGCGGCACCCACTGGTACCGGCGCATGAGGCGTTCGAGGGCGAGCAGGATCCGGAGTTCGTAGGCGTGCAGGGATCGCACGTATTCTGCAGGAACAGGCATCTTCTACACAATTTATGTGATGCCGTGATAAAAGGATGATCGAGAAAGCATGCAGTGCAGCAAGTGCCGCCGCGACGCGGTCATTTTCCAGCGATACTCGGGGCTGCACCTCTGCGAGCACCACTTCAACCGGGATTTCGAGGCGAAGGCGAAGCGGGCGATCCGGGAGCACCGCTGGATCGAGTCGGGCGATACGGTGGCGGTGGCGCTCTCGGGGGGCAAGGATTCGAGCGCCGTCCTCTTCTTCCTCCACCGGCTCCTCGGCGAGCGCCGGGACGTCCGGCTGATGGCGATCACAGTGGACGAGGGGATCAGGGGCTACCGCGACCCGAACCGGGCACGGAAGATCGCTGAAACGATCGGCGTCCCCTGGGTGACGGCCTCGTTTGCCGATGAATACGGGATCACGCTCGACGAGATCGTGAGCCGGAAGGGAACGGGACTATCTTGCTCCTACTGCGGCGTGCTCCGCCGGGCGCTGATGAACCGGATTGCCCGCGAGCATGGCGTCACGAAGTTCGCCTACGGCTTCAACCTGGACGACGAGGCGCAGTCGGTCCTGATGAACGCTCTTCGGGGGGATGCCGACCGGCTCACCCGGCCCATGCGGGAGGTGGAGGGGATGGTTCCCCGGATCAAGCCGTTCATGTATATCCCGGAGCGCGAGGTGGCGCTGTACGCCTTCCTCCACGTCGAGGGCTTCGATCTTGCGGGCTGCCCCTACGCGGGCGACGCTCTCCGGGGCGACGTCCGCGGCATCCTCGACGACTACACCTACCGCCACCCGGCGACGAAGTACTCGCTCGTGAACCTCGGCGAGGCCCTCCGGGGGGCGGAGAGACCCGAGGGGGAGGGGCTTCGGATCTGCGAGCGGTGCGGCGAGCCGTGCGGGAAGATCTGCCGGACATGCCAGGTGCTTGATGAGGTTCGGAAGGGGGGTTGACAGAGACTGGACGCACTTATCTATGGCATGGAGCGGAACTGTCCAGACGATGAAACCGCCTGGTACGGTGGACCGTGGGGCTATCGCCATTGGGGGAGGGGCTGACGGGAAGGGGGGCGAGCCCCCCTCCCCTGTCTCTACCCCGTAAGGCTCTACCTTTGACCCCCACCGCCCGCGCTTCGCGCTCCTCCCGCCCCCATGGGGGCGGGCAGTGCGTGGCGATAGGCGATGTCCCATGGGGACATCGCTGGAGAAGACGGAAGGTGCGACATACCGAAGAAATGGAGCTTGAGCACCATTGGGTGCGGGGGCAGGAGCAGGAGAAAACCAAATGTCTTGAACCGACGACTGGTTGAAGATGTACAAGCCAGTGGAAATTCGTGTATAGATTGCATAACGTCGCAAAAAGAACTGGATTTTAGTGCCGGCTGAGACTCTGCCCTTACCCTCTACCGCATCGCGAGACACCCGCCGGTCACGTCGGCGAAGATCTCCATGAACTGCTCCGGGTGATTCAGGAACGCGACCGACCGGGGCCGCCCGATGAGGTCGTAGAGCCCTGTCTCTTTATTGATCCCGAGTTCCGGGACCTCCACCGGGTTGCAGTAGCGCACCGGCGGGGCGTCGGTGTAGCGGGGGTTTTTCACCAGCGCCCCGCCCTCCATCTCGTAGTAGGCGGCGCCCTGCAGTTCCACGTAGGGTCCGTAGTTGCTCGAAAACTCCGATGAGACGAGGTTTGCCATCACGAGATCTTCCTTTCCGGGGTTGATCGTCACGTGGCCGTACCCCGGCGGGATCAGGATCTTGTCGCCGGCGGTGCCCTCGATCATCACCACGTCGTCGGCATTGCGGGTCTGGAGGAAGTAGTGCCCTGTCCCCTCGAGCACCTCGTAGATCTCCGGGTAGAGTTCTCCTGCCGGGTTCTCGGTGTGGTAGTGGCCCTTCGTCTTGACGTACTCCCCGCAGAGCGTCCGGGCGGGAATGACGGTGATATCGTAGCGGATGCGGTGCTGCCGGAGCCACTCCCGGTCGCTCTCGCTCTTCGCGAGATCCCGGTACATAAAATAGAGGGGCTGATCGGAGGTGCAGCCGGGATCTGCGAGAACCTCGCGCATCTCCTCGATTGTCCTTACCTGCGGCTCCGGTTTAGGTCCGTCCCAGTACCCGTTCATCTCTGTTTCTTACGGTACACGAATATATAATACCCTGCTCCGATGATGACGGCCAGAACGGCGATGAGGAAGACCGGATTGGTAAAGAAAGCGCCCTGTCTCTTCTCGAGCGCGACCTTTACCTTCATGGTATCCGATATTTTGCTGTTGTCGAGGTCGTCGCGGTAGCGGATCTCGGAGTCAATCCCGTACTCCTTCTCGGTCCCGTCGCTGTCGACATTTACCTCGAACCGTGCCGTCGCGGTCTGGCCCGGGGCGAGGTCGCCGAGGAAGGCAGTGTCGTCGCTGCTGGTGAAGGGGTCGACGGCGCTGATCCGGGCCTGTGCGTTGTAGACTGTCGCCGCCCCGGAATTCTTGTACTCGACCTCAAGGATGCTCTTCTGACCCAGGTAGAGCGTTGATGCCGGCGAGACGACCTCGAAGGCGATCTTGCCGCCGACGGGAAGGCCGATCGTCGCCGGCCGCGAGGTCACTGTCTTGCCCTCGTAGTCCTCGTAGGTGACCGCGACGTCCAGCGGGTACGACTGCGGCTCGGCGGTATCGGCGACCGAGACCTTGAACTTCACGTCAACCGTCTCTCCCGGCTCGAACGTTCCGACATAAGCGTTCCCGTCGGTGGGGATGAGCGGGCTCGCGCCGCTTCTCGTGACCATCGCGATTGCCTTGTTTGCCGTGTCGTGGCCGACGTTCTTCAAGGTCATGTAGACGTAGCCTTCCGTGCCGACGTTCAACGATTCGGTGCGCATGTCAAGGATCTCGACCTGGAGATCGGGCGTGACCTGCACGGTTAGCGGCAGAGTCTCGGTCTTCGGCTGGTAGTTGTAGCGGAGGAGATCACCCCCGTACTCTTCCGCATCCGCGAGGTAGGTGTAGGACACCTCGAGCGGCAGCACGTAGGTGCCCGGTTCCGCGGAATCTGCCACCTTCACATTGAATGTGGCGGTCGCGGCGGCCCCGCCCATAATGTCACTCAGGAACTGGGGGTCCGTTTTGACAGTGAACGGTGTATCTGTGCCCTTGAGCCCCACAGTGACCAGTTTCGCGGTGTTTGGCTGGTCGTCGGGGGTGATGAGCGTCGAACCGACGATCTTGTGGGTATTCAGGCCGCTATTGGATATGATGACCGTGAGCGGGGTTTCGGCACCCGGTGCAAACTCATTGGTGCCGGAAATTGTTGCCGACAGATCAGGACTCCCATAGAGGTACTTGGCGCCTTGCGCCGACCCCGGGACAATCAGGAGTGCCAGCAGGAGCATCAGTACAGGTATGTATTGCCAACGCATCTCTTCACCTTGTTGTTATATTAGCAACAACATTTATTGCTAAACCGTATATATACATAATGGAATGAAGGCTCCCCGGGATGTTCCAACTCCCCTCCTCGAATCTCTCAAATCACTGGGACTTACCAAGTACGAAGCCCTTGTGTATATCGGGCTTCTCAGGACGGCGGGCGCGACCGCAACGGAAGTTCACGAGATCTCGGGCGTGCCGCGCGCATCCGTCTACCCGGTTCTCGACCGGCTCGTCCAGAAGGAACTGGTCAGCGTCTCGCACACGACACCCAAACGCTTCGCCGCGATTCCTCCCGACCAGGGCGTCGAGAACCTGATGCGCCGGATAGAGAGCGACGCCCAGAGTGCCCGGACGGCCCTCGACGCCCTCTACCGCGAGAAGGGGCCGGAAAGCCGGGGCGACCAGGAACTTATCTGGACCATTTACGGCGAAGAGAACATCAAGACCCGCCTTGCAGAAATGTTTAAGAGTGCGGAGCGGAGCGTGGAGTTGCTCGCGACGGGGGATCTCCTCCAGCGGAGCGTGCTCTCGCTGCTCGATCCCGTTCCCGGCTCCGTGCCGGTCGAGATCGTCACCGACCACTGGACAGGCGAGCAGCCTTCCCGGTTCCGGCTTCATCTCCTTCCCCTTGCCGCTCTCTGTGAAACCCCCTTCCTTGCGAAGAAACTGTTGCCGTACGAGAGATCGGGCGTCTTTTTGGTGGACGATACGCGGGCGCTGCTCTGGATGGAAGGAGCCGAAGGTCAGCCCTCCGCTCTCTATTCGGAGTCTGCGGGGCTCGTCCTGTTTGTGCGGCGGCATATCACCACCGTCATGGAATGGGCGAAGGCTGCGGTTCAATAATCGTCCAGGTAGTCCATCTCCCGGATATCGATCAGCCCTTTGAGCGCCCGGGTCACCACCGGTCTTCCGGCCTCCCTGACGGCCGCCATCGCGTTTGTGCCCCCGACTATCGCCACGCCCACATACTGGGGGCTCACCGGAACCCCGAGCAGGGGGACGTTCGGGGCGCCGATGTCAAGGATGCCGGAGAATCCCATGGCCGAAAGTTCGTCGAGCACCGTCCCCATGAGCGGTTCGGCCTCCATGTGGCACTCCCGAATGTTCGCAAGAATGTTGCCGCTCCCGTGGTGCATAACGTCGAGGATCGATGTGGTCTCCTGGGATATGAGGACCTCGAGGGGGTCGAGCGTGGTGTCGCGGTAAAGGATCATGCTCGTGAACCGCCGCGCAACCCTCCCGTCGACCTCGACGATCCCGCCTCCGATGGGGCTCGCCGGGATGCCGCGCCGAAGGAGGAGGGCGTCGAGCGTGATGCTGCACATCGTGCAGATGGCGTGCTGTCCCTCCTGCACGATGTAGCCGGCGACCTGCTCTCCTGGCCCGGCGACCAGGATCCGGTCGCTGATGGTGATACCTGTTTTATGAGCCTCTTTTATAATGGAGAGTGTGAACTCGAGGTCGCGGCTCTCGATGAGCGAGAGGTTGTAAATGATCTTTCCGGTGTCCTCTTCTGGACTGTAAGTCACCCTGAGCGCGTATTCCTCGATACGGTGATTGGTGAACTTCAGGGGGACATGCATTACCAGATCTCTTGTGCGGCAGGAGAAAAAGAATTGCTTTCCGAGTTCGAGGAATTCGGCCGGCAATGGATGGGTGGGGTGGTGCTGGCGCAAACCCGGTTTGCGCCGGTCAGTTGCAGTTAACCTATTTGAGATGATCCCGCCACCGGAACCGTATATGAGACAGTTCAACTGTATTTCCCGGTGTTCCCGATCATTGCCGCCGCGCTGCCCTGGTCCACCCGTGGCCTGCCCGATTGCGAAAGGGAAAGCTTGTTCTAGCTCCCTGTGGTATTGTACGATGAATGGAGAGTGGGACTCGGGAAAAAGCCCGGAACGTGCTGAAACGGATCCTGATCGCGGCCTCTTACGACGTCGAGGAGGTCGGCGACCCGCTGGATCTCTCCGCCGTCGGGAGCGAAGATGCCCTGGTGGCGCTCTGCTCGGACGACCCGGAGGCGATTGAGAGTTTCGATTCGATGACTTACCGCCTGCGCACCGGCGACGACGACTGGATCTGCAGGAAACTGCTCTTCACCCTCGATCCGGCGGTGCAGACGGAGGACTGCATCCACTGGGGGCCGGACGAGTTCGTCCTCTACGCGGGCCGTGCGGCGCTTGCGGAGGTGCTCGGTCAGAGCCTGGTCCTGGACTTCGGCCGCCCGGCCCCGGTGATCAGGCGCGAACCGGTAGAGACCATCCCTGCGGCAGCGGTGGAGGAGGAGCCACAAGAGGGGCCTGAGTTACCCCACCTCCCGGTGCAGGTCGCCGAGAAGCGTGCCTGCGGCATCGCCGGGCTGCACGGGTTGGCGAAGTGCCGGTTTATCCCGTACTGGAACTACCGCTACGTGAGCGCCGGCGAGCGCGAGATAAAGGATCGGCTGGTCTCCTTCGACGCCGAGGGGGCCGGAGCCATCAACGCCATCAACGGCCTGAAGATGGAGATTAACCTCGACGACATCGAGCACGGGTCGGTCCCGTTCGGTTCTGAGATCGTGCCCGCCCGGCTCGTGCGGGAGGACGTGGAGGAGCAGATCGTCCGGGACGTCATCGACCGGCTCACCCAGCGTGTGCGGTTCCGCTACGAGAAGGGCGACGCCATCTTCTATGAGGAGAAGACCCTCAAACCCGACCGGAACAACATCAAGGTCGATCTCGAGACCGTCTACGTCCCGGTCTGGCAGGTACGGGGCGGGAGCAAGATCGTCGAGGTCAACGGATTCACCGGCGAGGTTCTCTCGATGCCGATGGACGAGGGCGTCGAACTGCTGTAGGTAAGAATCATGATTGTCGTCATAGGCGGCGGGCCCGCGGGAAGGCTCGGGGCGATGCACCTTGCACAGGCCGGGGAGGAGGTCCGGCTCATCGAGCAGCGCAGCATCGGTGGACAGTGCCTCCACGAGCGGTGCATGACCATCTGCGCCTTAAACGACATTGCCCGGCTCATCGAGTACGCCCGGACCCAGAAGGATCTCGGTATCCTCGATTCGGTCCCGACCGTCTCCTACCCTGCGATCCAGAGACGGATCTGCGAAGTCCAGGAGAAACTCTCTTCGGTCCTGGACGCCGAGACCCGGCAGGTGGGGGTCGAGGTCATTTACGGAGCCGTTGGCCGGTTGGAGGGGGACCGGGTCTTCGTCGGCGACGAGGAGGTCCGGGCCGACGCGGTCCTCGCGGCCACCGGGTCGCGGCCGGCCATCCCCGACATCCCCGGCACCGAACTCCTGGGCGTCTACACCTACCAGACACTCCCCACGATGTCAGATCTCCCCCGCCACATGGTCGTCATCGGTGGTGGGGTGGTGGCAGCGGAGTTCGCCCACATATTCGCGGCGTTCGGGTCTGACGTCAAGATCGTTACCCGGCACGCGCTGCTTGGCGATCTCGATCCGAAAATGCGCTCCGCTGCGTTGCGGGATCTCACCGGGGTTGGCGTCCGTGAGCAGGCCGCCGTCGCAGGCATCGAGGGTGCAGGGAGGGTCCGCTCGGTCATGCTCGCCGACGGCGAGGAACTCGAGGCCGATGCCGTCCTGCTCGCCACCGGGCTCGTTCCCCGATCGGAATCACTTCAGGGGCTCAGGATGGGGCCGGACGGCGCCGTCGTCGTCGACTCGAGGATGCGCACGAGTGTTCCGGGGGTCTACGCCGCCGGCGACGTCATCGGCCCGCCCTACCTCACCCCCGCGGCCCGGAGGGAGGGTGTGGTGGCGGCCGAGAACATCCTCGGCCGCGATACAGTAATGAGTTACGAGGGCATTCCGCAGGCGATGAGCCTCCGCTACGATTACGCCTTTGCCGCGACCGGTGAAGGCGACGGAGGCATCACCCTCTCGGCCCCCGCTCCCGCGGGTCCCGGTTCATTCTGGGATGTTGCGGGCGGATGGGCGGGACTTGCCCAGGTTCGGGTCGATCCCGGAACCGGCCGGCTCATCGGGGCGGCCGCCGCCGTCCCCGGCGCGTCGATTCTCCTCTCCTACATAGGCTACCTGATGAAGCGGGGCATCACCGTTGACGATTTCGACGAGATTGTCGAGGTCCATCCCTCGACCGACGGTGTCTACGGGCTCGCCCGCTACGCTGCGGGGATGTTCAAAAAGAAGAACGAGTGAGTTCGTCCCGGCGGCCCTAAAGCTGCCGGAACATCTGCCCGAACTTCGGGATGAAATCCTTTTTGCGGGACATGACGCCGTCGAGCCGGACGGGTTGATCCCGCAGTTCCAGTTTGGTGATGCAGCCCTCGTCCCCGGCGGCGAAGAGGTCGCTTGCGTTACTAAAGACATTCGTGAAGAGGGCGAAGAAGCAGTCGACCCCCATCGTCGTCCGGAGATGGTCGAGTTCGGCCCGGATCTCGTCGGCATGGGTCTCTGCGAACGAAAACGACGACGTCATCACCTGCGAGACCATGATGCTCCGCCCAAAGAGATTGTAGCGCTTCATGTCCCGGGTGAGGAGTTCTTCCTTCGGGAGCGCATCGAGATCCATGCCCTTCCGGATCAGTTCCGGCCCGTACTCGGCCGGGTCGACCCCGGCGATACCCGCGAGGTAGTCGGCCGCCCGGATATCCGCCGGGGTGGTCGTCGAGAGTTTCATCACCATCGTATCCGAGAGGATCCCCGAGAGAAGGAGCCCGGCGGTCGACGGCGTGGGCTCCACGCAGGCCTCGACGAACTTGTTCGCCACAATCGTCGAGGTCGATCCTACGGGATCGTTGAGGAATCGCACCGGTTTTAAGGTCGAGATCGCGCCGAGACGGTGGTGGTCGATGATCTCGAGGATATCCGCCTGCTCGATCCCGTCCACGGCCTGGGAATACTCGTTGTGGTCGAGGAGGATCACCGACTTCTGAACCTCCTGCATCAGCGTCGTCCGGGATACGAGCCCGATATGCCTTCCCCCTTCCCCGACGACGCAGGCCGTCCTGAACTTGGAGTTCGAGACGACGCTCTTTGCATACTCGAGCGAATCCTCCATACGGACGGTGGGGACGTCGGTCTCCATGATCATGCTCGCGGGGAGGGAGAGGCTGATCATCTTGCCGACGCTGAACGCATCGAGCGTCGTCGAGAGCACCGAGGCGCCCCTCGTCCGTGCGGCGTCGATCACCCGCTCGCCCACCGGCGCTCCTTCGGCGATGATGAGCGCGGCGACCCCCGCCGATATCAGGGCGAGCTGGGCGGGTTCGTTGTCCCCGACGATCGCGATATCGTCGGGCGTCATCCGCGAGAGGGTGACGTGCAGGGCGTCGATGACGGTGTAGACCCGGCCTTCCCCGAGCGTCTCGCGCGCCGGGACGACGATCCGGGCGTCGAGGATGCGGGCGAGGGTCTCGAGCGGCATCGGGATGAGGGAGAGTTGCTCCCGTGGATTCTTCCGGACGTATGCCCGGGCGAGGCCGTACTCGCTGACGAGGCCAACCAGGGTCTCGTCCCCGTCCGTGATCGGCATGTTCCGCATGTCGTAGGTATCCATCAGGGCGGCGACGTCGACCGTCGGGACGTCCTGGCGGACGCTCCGGGTGTCGAGCGGTATGTCCGATACGGTGGGTTCGACGCTTGCTACGTAGGCCGGTGCCTCAACGCCGAACGTCTCGAGTGCAAACTTCGCCTCCGGGCTTACCTCTCCGCACCGGGCGGGGATATATTTTCCAGGCTCGGCACGATTGCGGAGCTCGGCGTAGCCGATGACGCTGCAGATGCTGTCGGTGTCGGGCTGCTTGTGGCCGATGATAACGATCTTGTTCTGTCCCATGCTCTCCTCGGATCCCCGAAGGGGGAACGGTTGTCTCCAGAGGTATCGTCCTCTGCCGTCAAAGGTTTTATGCCGGTCCCCGGGCGGTGCGGGGTAACGTTGAAGTAGAGGCTCTCTCCATTCTCCTGCGTGGGATCCGATCGCCCCTGGTCTGTTTTGGCCCTGCTCATCCTGGCATGCCTCCTCGTCTCCCCGGCAACGGGAGCCCCGGGAGACGTGACGGTGACGTCCGTTGCGGTCGACCCGGCGGTCCTGATGCCGGGCGACGCGGGGACCGTCACGGTCACCGTGTGGAATACCGGCCCCTCGACCGTCCCGCTCGGCGGGGCCCGCCTCTACGGGGACGGTGTCGTCCCGACGGGTGAACCCTACCTTTCGGTCGGGGATCTCGGGGCGGGCCTCAACCGGACATTCACCTTCGCCGTCCGTGCGGACGCTCCCGACGGGACTTACTACCCCCGTTTCTCCCTTGACCTCCGGGAGAACGGGACCCTCGGCCACCCGGTCCCGGTCCTGGTCGACGGTACCCCGCTTGAGGCGTCGGTGGCCGATAGACCGGACGCCTTCGCTGCCGGGAGGGAGGCCGCCATCGCCGTCCAGGTCGGCAACCCACGGCCGAACGCCGCGTCCGGCGTCCAGGTGATCCCCGAGGGCGCGAACTTCTCCGTCACGCCGGGTAGCGCGTTCATCGGGACCCTGGAACCCGATGCGTCCGGAACGGTCGCCTTCAACCTGACCCCCGCCGCAGAGATGAACATCACGTTCCGGGTGGTCTGGCGCAACGGGATCAACACCCACACCGCTGACCTCGTGCTGCCGGTCGCGTTCGGCGAGGACAAGCGGCAGGCAGACCCCGTCATCACCAACGTCGAGGTCGCGGTTGAGGGAGAGATCTACCGGGCGACGGGCGATGTCATGAACGCGGGGCTTGAACCCGCGCGGTCGGTGCTGATCACCCCCGGGGCTCCGGCGACGCCCGTCGACCCGTTCCGGGTCTACGTCGTTGGAACGCTCGATCCCGACGACATCTCGACGTTCGAGGTGACGTTCCGAGCCGGTGCCGGCGTGGAGGAGATCCCGCTCGTCATCGAGTACCGGGACAACGACGGCAACCCCTACTCCGTCGAGCGGCCGATCTCGCTCGAAAACCGCACCGCGGAGGAGGGCCCCGATGCCGGGCTACCCGTTACAGCCATTGCCGCTGTGGCGCTGGTCGCCATCGCCGCCGGCCTCGCGGCCCTCTGGTATATCCGGAGGCGGCGATGAGCGGCGAGCCCATCCTCCGGTTCGAGGAGGTCAGCAAGATCTATCCCCTCCCGGCAGGCGACGTCGTGGCGCTCGACCGTGTCTCCCTCACCGTCGATCCGGGCGAGTTCATCGCCGTGATGGGGCCCTCGGGGTCGGGGAAGTCGACGCTCCTGAACATGATGGGCTGTCTCGACGTTCCTACAGCCGGGAAGATCTACCTCTCCGGGCAGGAGATCTCGCAACTGAACGACGACGACCTCACCCGGCTCCGGCGCGATCGCATCGGGTTCGTCTTCCAGCAGTTCAACCTCATCCCGCTGCTCTCGGCGGTCGAGAACGTCGAGTTTCCCCTCATCCTCACCACCGACCGGGAGGAGAGCCGGCGCCGGGCGGTCGAGGTCATGCGGGCGATGAACCTCAACGACGCTCTCTTTACCCACAGGCCGGGCGAGCTCTCGGGCGGCGAGCAGCAGCGTGTCGCGATCGCCCGGGCGCTCGTCAACGACCCCGACCTCCTCCTCTGTGACGAGCCGACCGGGAACCTGGACACGAAGACCGGGACGGCGATCATGGAGATTCTCGCGGAGGAGAACAGAGAGGGCAAGACGGTCATCATGGTGACCCATGACCCCAACGTCGCCGCATACGCCCGCCGCACGATCCGGATCGTCGACGGGAGGCTGGCATAGTGTTCTTCTCGTTCGCGGTCAGGAACCTGCGGAGGCACTGGGTACGCTCAGGCCTATCGATCATCGGGATCGTCATCGGCGTCGTCGCCATCGCTTCCATGGGCGTCATGGGCAACAGCATCAACCTCCTCGCCGCGAACATCATCACCGACGTCGGGGACACCGTCGTGATCACGCCGCACACCGCGTTCGGCGGGACCTTTGCCGGAGATCCGCGGACGGTCGTGGACGCCGCCATCCCCGCCCGCGAGGTCGAGGAGATCCGGCGGGCGGCAAACCCGCACCGGACGATCCCGGTGCTCCAGGGAGCGGACGAGGTTGAGTTCGGCCGCGGCGAGAGCGGGTATGCCCAGATCATCGGGCTCGCACCGGACGATATCCCTATCCTGCTCGAGATCGCGGAGGGGCAGCACCTCCGGCAGAACCAGGGGGCCGCGCTCGTCGGGATCCACCTGGCCCGGGAGTATGGCATAGCCCCGGGTTCGAGGATCGCGATCGGGGGCGAGGACATCCGGGTGGCGGGCGTGCTTGCGGAGCGGGGAATGGGATTCGATATCAACCCGGATTATGCGATCGTCGTTCCCGAAGGCTGGTACGAGAGCCACTTCGGGGCGAAGGACGCCTACCCGCTGGTCATCGTCCGGGTCGGCGACGTCGACGAGATCGACGCCGTAAAGGATGCCGTCGAGAGCCGGATCAACCGGCGCGAGGAGGTGGTCGACGTATCCGACTCGCGCGAGATGCTCGGGCAGTACGAGGAGATCTACGACCAGATTACGGTATTCCTCCTTGGTATCGGCGGGATTGCCCTCGTCATCGCCGCCGTCAACATCTTAAACGTCATGTACATCTCGGTGACCGAGCGCATCCGGGAGATCGGTGTCATGAGGAGCATCGGGGCGTTGCGCCGGGAGATCCTCCGGATGTTCCTGTACGAAGCGGTGATCCTCGGGCTCATCGGAAGCGTCGTCGGCGGTGTTCTGAGCACCGCCTTCGGTTACCTGATCAGCGTCGTCGCGATCGAGGTCGCCACGACCGGGACGACCTTCGGCGAGAACTTCACGGTCTTCGACCAGAACGCGGTCGGGTTCATCGTCTTCGGGATGGCGTTCGGTATCGGAACAAGTATCGCCGCCGGGTTCTACCCGGCGTGGAGAGCTTCGCAGCTCGCTCCGGTCGATGCGATGAGGCAGAAATAGGGGTGGCAGGGCATGTTCTTCATCGAGCTCGCGATGCGTAACCTCAGGCGGCACAAAGTCCGTTCGGTCCTCGCAACGGTCGGTATCATCATCGGTGTCGTCGCCATCGCCTCCCTCGGCATCATGGGCAGCAGTCTCTCGACGCTTATCGGGGGTATGGTCTCGGACGTGAGCGACACCGTTCTCGTCACCCCCCACCTCGCAGCATCGAGCGGCGACCCGTTCGACCCCCGGAACACCCTTACGGCGAGCATCTCCACGAGGAACGTGGGGCTGATAGAGAAGGCCGCCGGACAGCACCGCGTCGTCCCCATGATCGTCGCATCGGATCGGTTGCGGGTGCGGGATACGAGCGGCTACGTGACGATACACGCCATGCCCGCAGCCGATATCCCCTTCCTGCTCGAGCGGGAGGCGGGCCTCTATCCGCAGGGGAGGTCTTCGGGGGTGATGGTGGGCTCGCTCCTTGCCGATGAATTTGACCTCCACCCCGGGAGCCGCATCGAGGTCGGGGGAGAGAACATCCGCGTTGTGGGTATCGCGGCGGAACGGGGGATGGGCATCGACATCAACCCCGATTACGCCGTCATCGTCACGGAGGACTGGTACACGGAGCGGCACGGGGACCAGGACTACAGCCGGGTCGTCGTGAAGGTCAGCGATCTCTCCGCAATCGAGGACGTTAAGGCCGCCATCGACCAGCAGATCAACCGCAGGAGAGAGGTCGTGGACATCCTGGACTCACGCGAGATCCTGGAGATCTACTACGAGACCATCGACGCCATGAACATCTTCCTCCTCGGTATCGGCGGGGTATCGCTCCTTGTCGCGAGCGTGAGCATCTTAAACGTCATGATCATATCGGTCACGGAGAGGACGGCGGAGATCGGGCTGATGCGGAGCATCGGGGCGCGGAAACGTGAGGTTTTGCGGATGTTCCTCTACGAGAGCCTGATCCTCGGGATCCTGGGGAGCATCATCGGCGGCACCATCAGTTCGGTGGTCGCCTACTACGCCTCAGCCTCCGTAGGGGACCTCTTCGCCGACTTCGCTGTCTCGGGAGAGGCCGCCATCCCCATCTCCGTGGTAATCGGCTATGTCGCCTTTGCGATGGCCTTCGGCATCGGAACAAGTGTCGTCGCCGGGTTCTACCCCTCGTGGAAAGCGGCGCAGTTAAACCCCATCGAGGCGCTCCGCTACGAGTGACGGGCTCGTCCGGGGGTGGGTGGCCGCCCCCCGGTGCAGGATATTTATACCTGAGGTGATATGGGGAAGTCGGTGAAGACGATGTTGTTTGTCCTGTGGTATCAGTTCGAACCGGAGCACGCGCACCAGGTTCTGGAACTCTGGAAGCACTTTAAGTTCCCCTCGGATGTGAATGTCCTCCAGCGCTACCTCCTCATCGGGAGGCACATGTCGGTTGCCATCTTCGAGGCGCCGGACGAGCGCTCCATCTTAAAGATCACCGCGCCGTTCAGTTCGTACGGCGTTGCCCACGTCGTGCCGGCAATGACGCTCGACGAAGCGATCAAGGCGGTCTGATCCCGGGCTCTGCCCGACACCGGAACCCCACTCTTTTCCCACCCTGTTCGAGTTCGCCCCCTTCCTAACCCTGCCGCGAGGCCGGGCGTGGTGAACCCCCTCGCGGCGGTGAGACCATGCGTAATTTCATAGTGCAGGAGACCGGAAACTCTATGAGCACTTATAGGATGATAGACTTCCCTGTCAGGAAGTGCTCCGACCCCCATCCGGTCCCCAATACGATAGCAATACCCAGCTGTGTGAAACGAATGTTGCAGATGATTACGTGGCTCGACAAAAACTTCAGCTCGCTCCAGCCGACGCGGGCGATCATCATGAGAGCGCTGCGCCACCTGCGCCCTGCGGATCGAAAAAAGCTCTTCTCCGAGGATATCCCCGAGATGCGGACCGCCGAAGGGCGGTGGTTCGAGGCGATCGTTTATGAGATGATCCTCGACCTCTCGCTCAAGACCGACCTCATCCTCTCCGTCGTGGCCCGGGGAGCCGACGGGCCAGGAAAGGTCCGGCGTGCGCAACTCGGCCAGAACGGGCTCTTCTACTCGAACATCGGGGATATCAAGGTCCGGGGAAACGGCCAGGACCTCGCCGAAGTCGACATGATGCTCGTCGACCACACCGGGGCACTGACGTTTGGTGAGATCATCACCTCTCCTGCCGACTTAAAAGAGTTCGAGGCGGAGATTCACTACAAGAAACAGCTCTTCGGCTACCTCTACGGGCAGCCGACCGTGCCGTTCCTCCTCATCTCCTCGGTCGACATATCCCGGACGGCCGTCGTTCGCCGTCTCCTCAAGGAGCCTGATAATGCCCTCCTCACCACCCCCACCTGTGAGGACTTAAAGGCCCTGATCCGCCCCCGGGACCTGAAGCGGAGCCCGGTCCGGAAGATCCGGCACGAAAAATTGGTCTCGATAACCGATATCCCCCCGCGCCGGCCGTTCGACTACAAGAAATTGCACGACGAACGGATGCAGAGCATCATCGCTGCCGTCACCTCAAAGAAAGGCATCGGCGAACTCGGCACCCCCGACGAGATCCCGCCGATTGTAAAGAAGGTCCTCTTCGGGGGGCTCTACCCATCCGCTCTCCGGATGCTTGATGCCCGGTATCCCATCCGTATCAAGGGAAAGACCTACGACCCGGATTCGATCCAGAAGCAGTTCTCAAAGGTCATCCTGGCGGTAAACATCCCGGAATACCGGCCGATCATCTATCTGCGGACGCGTAACAAGAAGGAATACCTCAAGATGGTGCCGAGCAAGGCAGGCGGGTTCAAGTTCGAGAGCCGGCGGACTCCCCACATGGCCGGGTTCTTCCTCTGGCTTGAATCCGTCCAGCCGTCGATCGGGGCCGAACTGACGCGGGAACTCCTCGACGCATTTCCTGCAGTCCACGTTCCCGAAACCGGCACGGCTGAGAGACCGTAAAGTACCTATGCGTCCCCCTCCCATGGGGCTCATATGATAACCGGGGTGCGGTGATCCGGGATGGACCTGATGGCGGAGGCCGCCGGGTTTGTCGAGTTCACCCTGATCGCGGTCACACCGATCATCGCGGTGGTAAGCCCTGCCTCTACGACTGCAGTCTACACGGCGCTCGCCGAGGAGATGACCTGGAGCGAGCACCGGGAGATCATCATCAGCGGGATCGCGGAGGCGATGCCCCGGCTGCTCGCGAACGTTGAGATCGGGTGGGGGACATGACCGATCCCCAGATCGCCTTCATTCAGGCGCTCCAGACTCAGGCGCCGTGGCTCGAGATCCCGATGCAGTTCTTCTCGTTCCTCGGACAACCGGAGTTCTACCTGCTCGTCATCCCGATCTTTTACTGGTGCTGGGACCCGCGCCTCGGCCTCCGTCTCGGTCTCCTCATGGGGATATCGGGCGGGCTCAACGAGGCGCTCAAAGTCGCGTTCCACCTCCCCCGTCCCTACTGGGTGAGCCCGGAAGTCAGGGCGTTCGGGAGTTACCCGTCGTTCGGGCTGCCGTCCGCGCATGCGCAAGGGGCGGTGGCGCTCTGGGGTTTGCTCGCCTTTGACGCCCGGCGCGCGTGGTTCTGGGTCTTCGCGGCCGTGATGGCATTCCTTATCGGTGGATCACGGGTCGTTCTCGGGGTCCACTTCCCGGCCGACGTCATCGCGGGCTGGGTGGTCGGTGCCGCCGTCCTCCTCGGATTCCTTGCTCTCGAGGAACCTGTGGGCCGCCGGGTCGCCGCCCTCCCGCTCTCCCGGCAGGTGCTCGTTGCGTTCGCAGGCTCCCTCGCCCTGGCTCTGGCCTCCTTTGCCGCTCTCGCGGCTCTCGGGAACTGGGAGGTCCCCGCGTTCTGGACGGCCGGGGCGCTTGAGCGGTCGGGGGAGCCCATCCGCCCGCTCTTCCTCCGGGACGCCGTCACGGCATCGGGGCTTTTATTTGGGTTTGCGGCCGGTGCGGCGGCAGAGCGCCACCGTGGAAGCATGTGCGCCGTCGAGAGGGGGTCCGTCCGCCTGCTCCGCTACATCTTCGGGATCGCGGTCACCGGGGCGATCTGGTACGGGCTCGGGCTCTTCGTCCCCCAGGACCCCGCTGCGGCTGCTTACATCCTCCAGTACCTCCGGGCCGCCGTCGCCGGTGCCTGGGTCTCGTTCGGCGCTCCGGCGGTCTTCGCCCGCGCAAACACGCTCCGGGGTGGAGCGTAGGGGTATACACTCCCTGCGCGCAGGATCCTGTGTGGACCCGGCTGACGGCGGTCTCACGGTGCTCGAATGGGCGATTCCCGGCGTCGTGACGCTCCTGCTTGCCGTGGTTGCGGTCCATGCCCTCGTCGCCCCCTCCGGCAGGCCTCGTCTACTCCGCCCTCGAGGAGACCGGGGGATGCCTGATGGTCTCCGGCGAGGTCTACGGCTACGCGCTCGCGGGCGGAACCGTCGACGGCGTCGACCTCATCTCAGTCGGTCCGACCCGTTACGGATGGGATCGGTCTCCTGCAGCGTTCGCCTCTTCGTCGGCGATATGGGGGGCGTCGATATGGAGCCGGGCTGTGGTCGAGATTGCCACCCGGGACGGGGCCGAACGCCTCGCGAGGACTGCGGAGACGCCGGTATGGCCCGGGAACTGGATGATCGTCGGAACGGAGCACATGATTCCGTTCCGGCAGGTGGACGGCGACACCCTCCTCGAACCCGGGGAGCGGTTCGACCTGCTCCTCTACCCCGCACGTTCACTTGCGCCCGGCGAGAAGTTCCTGATCCGCATCGTCCCGCCCGGGGCCGTCCCTTTCACGGTGGAGCGGCATGTGCCGCCGCGGATCACGCCGGTGATGAACCTCGGGTGAAGTAGCATCCACTCAGCATGCTTTTATAGCCGAAAGCCGACTCACTCTCTATGCTTGCAGAGGGGATCGCTCTCGGCTGGATTCTGATCGTGCTCGGGGCGGTGCTGCTCCTGGTGGAGGTCTACCAGCCCGGGTTCTTCATCGCCGTCCCTGCGACTGTCCTGATCATCCTCGGGGTCCTCCTCCTCCTCGGCATCGATATCCTCAGTTCCCCCACCGGCCTCATCGTCGGGGTTCTCGCGGCAATTGGTGCAGCTTCGGTTACCGTCTGGCTCTATGGCCGCCTCACACCCGGCCGGGAGCCGCCGACGACTCTCTCCCGGGACTCGCTCGTCGGCCTCGAGGGAACGGTGGTCGTCCCGGTCGATCCGGAGACGCTCGTGGGGAAGGTGCGGCTCGGGGGCATGGAATGGAGCGCCCGTTCCGAGTCCGGGAGTATCCCAGCCGGGAGAAGGGTTATCGTCGTGCGCTCCGAAGGGGTACACGTCGTCGTGAAGGAGGTTATGTAAAATGCTTTTAACCGGACAAATCCCATGGACCGGGCTCATCACGGTCTTTCTTATCATCGTCATCATCATCATCTTTGCCCGTGGTGTGGTGATCGTACAGCCCTACGAACAGGGCCTCCAGATCCGCCTGGGACGCTACGTCGGGAGGATGAATCCCGGCTTTCGGTGGGTTGTCCCGCTGATCACGGTGGTCAAGAAACTCGACCTCCGCACAGAGGTGATGGACGTCCCGCGGCAGGAGGTGATCACGAAGGATAACTCCCCGACGAACGTCGATGCGATCGTCTACGTCCGGGTTATCGATCCCGAGAAGGCCTACTTTGAGGTGATGAACTACCGGTCGGCGACGGTGGCGCTGGCGCAGACGAGCCTGCGCGGGATCATCGGCGACATGGAACTCGACGAGGTCCTCTACAACCGGGATGTCATCAATCGAGCGGGTGGAGATCAAGGAGGTCGACCCGGTGGGTGCGGTCAAGCAGGCGATGACCGAGCAGACCGCGGCCGAGCGTGAGCGGCGTGCGGCGATCCTCCGTGCGGACGGCGAAAAGCGGGCGGCGATCCTTCGGGCGGAGGGGAGCCGGCAGAGCATCATCCTCGAGGCCGAGGGTGAACGGCAGAGCAAGATTCTCCGGGCCGAGGGCGAACGGCTATCAAGGATCCTGCAGGCTCAGGGCGAGGCGCAGGGGCTGCGCATCCTCTCGGTCGGCGCCCGGCCGCTTGATAAGCGGGCGATCACGGTCCTCTCGCTCGACGCCCTGAAGCAGATGGCCGAGGGCCAGGCGACGAAGATCATATTCCCGTTCGAGCTCTCGAGCGTCGTCAAGCAGGCCGCGGAGTACCTCGGCGCCACCGCCGAGGCCCCGGAGGTTCCGGAAGGGACGGAACTGCCGCCGGAGGATATCCTTGGGGAGGTCCCGGGCCGGGATGTGGTCCGGACCGCAGAGGAGGCGGTAAAGAGCATCGAGACCGACATCGACGTGGAGATGCAGAAGAAGTCGCGGGACCTGATCGGGATGGGGGAGGACGAGGGGCTGTAAGGCCTCGAACTTCCTGCACTCCTGCCTGCAAAAGCCTTCAGGCCGTCTCGATCGGCCGATCGTTCACCCGGCTGCTATCGGCCGGCTCTCACATTTTTATCTTGCGGGGGTGAAGGGGGCGGAGCGGGAAGACCCCACCCTTCAGGGTGGGGATGAAAGCGGAGCCGCCCTTCCTGAAATACGTTTCGAGACGATAGTTTTTTTCTCCTCATTTCTGCTAATAGACAATA